>DASQFQ010000265.1:0-24489 GCA_035633075.1 Solirubrobacteraceae bacterium
CTGCGCCGTCTAGCGAGAGGACGGCCACGGCCGCGCCGCCTACGAGTCGTCGGTGATGGTCGCGCTTTTGCTCTATGGGTATGCGACCGAGCAGCGCTCTTCGCGCGCGATCGAGCGCCATTGCCGCCAGGACGTCGGCTAGCGGGTGATCACCGCTAACCGGGTTCCAGACCACGCGACGATCGCCCGCTTCGTGGTCCGCCATGAGGCGGCGCTCGCCGAGCTGTTCGGCTCGGTGCTCGCGCTCTGCGCGAAGGCGGGGCTCGTCAGCGCCGGGGTGGTCGCGATCGACGGCACGAAGCTCGCCGCGGACGCCAGTCGCGAGGCGAACCTCGACTACGAGCGGATCGCGCGCGAGATCCTCGCCGAGGCGAAGGCGACTGACGAGGCCGAGGACGAGCGCTTCGGCGAGGCGCGCGGCGACGAGCTCCCTGCCGAGCTTCGGACGCGCGAGGGCCGCCGGGCCTGGCTTGCCGAGGCCAGGCGGGCGCTCGATGCCGAGCCGACCGATCCGCCGCAGGCCGCTTCAGAGCCCGCCGATGAGCCTCCCTCGATGCCGCGTGGCAGGGCCCTGAACCAGGGCCGGCGCGGCTGGCTGCGCGACGCCCGCCAAAGCCTCGACGAGCGCCGTGCCCAGGAAGCGCGCCCGGTCCCGCGCTCGCGCGCGGCGCGGCTGTCGGAGGCAAAGCGCCGGCTCGAGGAGGAGCTTGTGGCCGAGCGACGGGCGAACGAGGCCTATGAGGCCTATGAGGCGCGCGGGATCAGTCGCGACGGGCGCCGCTTCGGCGGCGCCCGGCCGAGCCCCTACCGGGTGCCCGACACCCCAGCCGGGAAGATCAACACGACCGACCCCGACTCGCGGCTGCTCAAGGCCGCCGGCATCGGCTACGTGCAGGGCTATAACGCGCAAGCGGCGGTCAACGAGCGCCAGATCGTGCTCGCCGCTTAGAAGCAGTGGGTCACCACTGCGCTGCGGGAAGCGCAGGATGCTCGGTCGGAATGGCGGGTGGGCGGAAGACTAGGTGCTTGGCGGATGGCCGGGCTTCGGCGAACCGGGCGCGTCGGCGGCCGGCGCGGGCGGGGTGGGCGGCTCAGCGGTTCGCACCGGCGGGGCGGGCTTGTCAGTGGCGGGCGAGTCCGGGCTTGCGGGCGTGTCGGGACGCTTGGCACCCGGGTCCTTTAGGGCGTCGCCAGCCCGCTTAGCCTTGTCCGCGACGCTGCCGGGGCCCTTGGCGATGTTCTTGAGCTCCTCGGCGTCCGCCTTGAGGCTGTCGGTGCCGCCGCGCCTATCAACCAGCTCCTTCGCCTTCCGCTGCAGGTTCCTAAAATCCATGGAATCTCCTGGTTCGCGCGTGTTCCAGGCACTATGACAAGTCGCCTGTTTCGGACTGCGGCCGGACCCATTCCCGACTTGCATGCCATGGCCCACTTCCGCGGAGCCAACTACTACCGCGTCGCGCGAGTTGCGGGAGCGAGAGTGGCGTCGCGTGAGACGCCTGCTCGTCGTCCGGTGCGGTCGTGAGTGGGACGTCGTCGGACAGTTTCGCTTCGACGCAAGCGAGCGCCAGGCGGGGATCGCTCGGGATTAGGGCCGGCTGATGGTCTCCGCGAGTCGTTCGGCGAGTGCGATCGCGGTGAGGTTGGTGTTTGCTCGTGGAATCGTCGGCATGATCGAGGCGTCGGCGACGACAAGTCCGTCGAGTCCGTAGACCCGGCCATCGCCGTCGACGACGCGCCCGATGGCGCATGTCGCGACGGGATGGAAGAAGCCCCGGGCCGTCTCTCGCACGTGCGTGGCCGCGTCGACCTCCGCGCCTGGGCGCCTCTCGCGGCCGGCGTAGCCTCGGATCGCGTCGCTGCCGGTGAGCCGGCGGAGAGCTTCGACGCCCTCGGCGAGGACCTCGGTATCGCGCGGGTCCGACAGGAAGCGGTGGTCGATCGCAAGGGGCGCGCGGGGGTCGCGTGACCTGAGGCGGACCGAACCGCGGGAGTTTGGCTTCATCGCGAAGACGGCCACGCTCGCCTCGTAGCCGTGCTCGCCCGGGGGATCGAGACCGGGAAAGAAGAACAGGTCACACACGCCAGCCGCGCAGACGCTGCTGGCGACGGCGACGGTCACCTGCGCCATGAACAGCGGGTGGGATCGCTCGAACTCCGCTGCCTCGCGCTGCAACCGCTGCGTTCCCTCGAAGCCGAAGCCGACGCCGACATGATCGCAAAGACCCTCGCCGACGGGCAGCTCGCGCCCGGGACCGACGCCGCTGCGAAGAAGGATCCCGGGCGAGCCGTAGGCGCCGGCGGCCAGCACGACGGTTTGTGCGCGTAGCTCGCCCGCCGTCGTCGCGACGCCGACCGCCCGGTCGCCGGCCAGCAGGACGCGGTCGACGAGCGTGTCGGCGAGGATCGTCAGGTTGTCACGTCCGCGCGCCGCGTCGAGATAAGCGAAGGCCGTGTTCCAGCGTACCGTGCCGACCGCGTTGACCGGGTGCAGGATGGCCTCGCTCCCCGCCGCCGAAGCGAACGCGCTGTGCCAGGGCGACAGCTCCTCGGGCGTTAACCGACGTACGCTCATCTCACGTTCCGCCCGCTGCAGGTACGGCTTGATCGCGTCGTAGCTCCAGCCGTGGCCCCATTCGTCGTAGTCCGCGGGCGCGCCCTCGAGCATGATGCAGGCGTTATGCGCGGAGCAGCCACCCAGAATCCGGGCGCGCAGCTGCGAGCGATCTTCACGGTCGGTCTCCCAAGCGTGGGAGAAGGCCAGCTGGCGGGCATCGAGCATGTCCTTCGGCCAGCGCCCCTGCGCGTACTGCCCGTAGTCCGGTCCCGCCTCGACGAGACAGACCCGCCGCCCGCTCTCGCTCAGACGCGCAGCCAGGACACAGCCCGCCGAGCCGCCACCGACGACCAGCACGTCGAAGTTCGTTCCGGAGGCCACGGTCGCGACAATACCCGCCGAGTTCCGAGCCGACCCAGACTGCTCCTCAGTGCAGTGGGGCTGGTGGAGGACGACAGACGAGTGCCCGGTCTCGGGCCTCGACACGGCACCCCCGCACACGACACTCGGGCGCAAGCCACTGATGCGCAAGCGCCCGCGGACGACCGCTCCCGTGGCCATGCAGGCACGATCGATCGCATTCGCAGCACTCTCGAGTTGGACGACACGCTACGTGACACGGTCGCCTGGCTGGTCGCTGCGGGTCATCTGTCTGCCAGAGCCGCCGGCCGACCTGGCGTGCCCTGAGGCAGGACCGATCCGACCGAGGATTCGCGAGCCAGCGGCAGCCCCCGCCCGCCCCGAAAGCCCACTGCTACAGCGTCAGACGCTCCGCGACGCTGCGTGAAATGAGGGGGACGGCTCGCACTGCTGCGTTGCGCCACGAGCGCGCCTCTCCGCCGCGGCGCTGCGGACGCACCCAAGGGACGAGGTCCGGGCTCGGGGGTGAAGGCGCGGCCGAGCCCTAGGCGGGGCTGCGCTCGCGCACCAGTCGCCTCGCCGCCGTCGCGATGGCCTCGGCGTCGATGCCCGCGGCGCGCAGCAGCTCATCGGGCTTGCCCGAGGTCGGCATGTCGCGCACCGCGAGCTTGAGGACCGGCGGGCGGTCGTCGGCCTCGGCGAGGGCGTCGAGGACCGCGTCGCCCAGGCCGCCTTCGGGCCAGTGATCCTCGACGGTCACGATCGCGCTGCACTCGCGCGCCGCCGCGCGGATGGCCCGGGCGTCGATCGGCTTGATCGAGTAGCAGTCGATCACGCGGGCGCCGATGCCCTCGCCCTCGAGCGCGGCCGCCGCCTCGTCGGCCTCCCCGACGGTGATGCCGCAGGCGACGATGGCGATCTCGTCGGAGTCCGACGAGCGCACGATGCGGCTGCCGCCGATCGTCACCGCCTCGTCGGGCGGGGTGCGCACCGCCGTCTTGCCTCGCAGCGTGCGCATGTAGGAGATGCCGTCGCGGTCGGCCATGGCCGCCACGAGCTGGGCGGTCTGGTTGGCGTCTGAGGGATGCAGCACGCAGCTCGAGTGGACCGCGCGGAAGGCCGCGAAGTCCTCCAGCGCCATCTGCGAGGGCCCGTCCTCGCCGATCGACACACCCGCGTGGGAGCCCGACAGCCGCAGGTCGGCACGCGAGATCGCGGCCATGCGGATGAAATCGTAGGCCCGGGTCAGGAAGGCCGCGAACGTGGAGGCGAAGGGCGCCCAGCCGCGCACCTGCAGGCCCACCGCGGTGGCGATCATCTGCTGCTCGGCGATGAACTGCTCGAAGTAGCGGTCCGGATGCGCCTTGCGGAAGAGCTCGGAGTGCGTGGAGTTCGAGACCTCGCCGTCGAGCGCGACGACATCGCCGCGGATCGAGCCCAGCGCCGTGATCGACTCACCGTAGGCCAGCCGGGTGGGGACCTCCTCCCCGAGCTCCCAGCGCGGGAGCTCGCCGCCGCCGACGTCGAAGCGGTGCGGCTCGCCGCCGGCCTCGGGCGCGCTGACCGCGACGTCGAGGTCGCGCTCGCCGCCGAGCTCCTCGATGGCGGCCTCCGGGTCCTCGAGCGGCTTGCCGTGCTTGCCGGGCTGGTCCTCGACGGCCTTCACGCCACGGCCCTTCATGGTCTTGGCCACGACGACGGTCGGGCGGCCCTTCGTCTGCGCCGCCTCGGCGTAGGCTGCGTCGATCGCCTCGTCGTCATGGCCGTCGATGGCGATCGCGTGCCAGCCGAAGGCCTCCGCCCGCCGCACGTAGCTGTCGAGGTCCCACCCGACCATCGTCTCGCGCGTCTGGCCGAGCCGGTTGACGTCGATGATCGCGGTCAGGTTGTCGAGCTCGGCGTAGGCCGCGTGCTCGAAGGCCTCCCATATCGACCCCTCGGCCATCTCGGAGTCGCCGCACAGGCACCACACGCGGTAGGGAAGGCGGTCGAGCTCCTTGCCGGCCAGCGCGACGCCCACCGAGATCGGCAGGCCCTGGCCCAACGAGCCCGTGGCGACGTCGACCCAGGGCATGGTGGGGACGGGGTGGCCCTCGAGCTTGGAGCCGAAGGAGCGGAAGCTGAGCAGCTCCTCGTCGGAGATCGCGCCCGCCGCCTTGAGCACGGCGTAGAACAGCGGCGAGGCGTGCCCCTTGGAGAAAACCAGGTGGTCGTTGCGAGGGTCCTCGGGGTTGCGGTAGTCCAGGCGCAGGTGCTTCTCGAGCAGCACGGCCATCAAGTCGGCCGCCGACATCGAGGAGGTCGGGTGCCCCGAGTTGGCGGCGGCCGACGACCGGACCGAGTCGACCCGGAGCTGCTGGCCGAGCTCGCTCATGCGGCGACCATGGCGTCGCGCTTGGACTCGACGTGGGCGAAGAGGTCGGCGAAGGACTTGGCGAACTTCTCGACGCCCTCGCGCTCGACGACCTCGACCACGTCGTCGTAGGAGATGCCAGCCGCCTCGAAGGCCTCCAGCGTACGGCGCGCCGCGTCCACGTCGCGCTCCAGCGTGTCCTCGACCTTGCCGTGGTCCTGGAAGGCGCGGATGGTCTCGCGGGGCATCGTGTTGACGGTCTCGGGCCCGATCAGCTCCTCGACGTAGAGCACGTCGCGGTACTCGGGGTTCTTCGTCGAGGTCGAGGCCCACAGGCAGCGCTGGGTCGTCGCTCCCCGGCTCGCGAGCGAGTCCCAGCGCTCGCCGGAGAAGAGTTCCTTGTAGGACTGGTAGGCGAGCTTGGCGTTGGCGATCGCGAGCTTGCCCTTGAGCTCGTCGTGGCCGCCGATCTCGTCGAGGCGGCGGTCGGCCTCCGTGTCCACGCGCGAGACGAAGAAGGAGGCCACCGAGGCGAGGCGGCTCGGGTCACCGCCGTCCTCGATCAGGCGCTCGAGCCCGCGGAGGTAGGCCTCGGCGACCTCGCGGTGGCGTTGCAGCGAGAAGATCAGCGTGACGTTGATGGGGATCCCGCGCGCGATCGACTCCTCGATCGCCGCCAGCCCGGCCTTCGTCGCCGGGATCTTCACGAAGAGGTTCGGTCGGTCGATCATCGCGTGCAGGCGGGCGGCCTCGGCGATCGTGCCCTGCGTGTCGCCCGCGAGGCTGGGGTCCACCTCGAGCGACACCCAGCCGTCCCGGCCGGAGCCCTCGTCGAGGACTCGTCGCAGCTCGTCGCAGGCGGCGCGGATGTCGCGGCACGCGAGCCGGAGGAAGACCTCCTTGGGCTCGGTCTCGGACTGCAGCACCTCGCGGAGCTGCTCGTCGTAAGCCTCGCCCTCGGCGATCGCGCTCTGGAATATCGTCGGGTTCGACGTCACGCCCTTGATGCCCTCGTCGACGAGCTCCGCCAGGCCTCCCTCCTGGAGGAACTGGCGCGAGAGGAAGTCGATCCACACGCTCTGACCGTGGTCGGCGAGCTGCTGGAGCGATGTTGCGGGCATGGCGGATCTCCTCTGGCGAGACGGCTGAACGCGCACCCATCCTGCCCTGCCCGTCGCGGCGGGAGGTGAAATGCCTGTGGCGACCCCTACCGGGGGCGGCTGGTGAGCTCGCGCAGCCAGTGTGCCACGGCGAGCTCGTCGCGGCGTGCGTCGCGGCGCAGCGCAGCGCGCGCCTGGCTGGCGCGGACGGCGTTGACACCGGCGTCGATGGAGCGCCCGAAACGGGCTGTGGAGGCGGTTCGCGCATCCCGCGCGGGGCTAGCGCCGGGCGTTCCTTGCCTAGCGTCAGAGATGATCGCCATGCGCGTGACCATACAGGGCGCCCGCCGATCCGTCTACTCCTTCACGTCCGAGTGCGGATTTTGCACTCTTCCGAACTGTCCAAGTCGATGTGCCGTCCTGGCGACCCGCCTAGCGCGAGATCAGCGCGTGCGTGACGGGGACGCCGAAGCGCGCCTCGGCGTGCGCCAGGTCCTCGTCCTCCCGATAGTCGCGATCGCCCTCGGGGTGGGAGAAGATCACGATGCGGTGGGCCGGGAAGGTGGCCAGCGCGTCCTGGATGGCGACGGACGGCTCGCTCTCGCCCGTGTCCCCGGCGGCGTCCACGCCGGCCTCCTCCAGCCGCTCGACGGTCTCAACCTGGGCGGTCTCGGCCTCCTCGATCGCCTCGTCGGTGTCCGAGACCCAGAAGGCGACCGCCGACTGGTTGCTGGCGGGGGAGACCACGAGCACCTCGGCCCCCTCGACCTCGTCGCCGAGGACGGAGCGCAGCAGGTTGGCGTCCACGGGCTCCGGGGTCAGGACGAGGAGCTTCACCGCGCGCTCCGCTCAGTTTGGTCGCCTCGCGTCCTCACGGCGATCCCGCGGCTACTCTCTCCTCCGCGGGGGCAAACAGGGCCTCGTCCTCGCCCTCGCGCGGAACGCGCAGGACGACCACGGCCACGTCGTCGCGCGGCGTCCCTCCTTGGACCTCCAGGGCCGCCTCTTCGATGCGGCGCGCGATGACCGCGGCCTCTCGGCCCGCGCAGCCGGCCACGAACGAAGAGAAGCGCTCGGGCCCGAAGGCGTCGTCGAGCGGGCTGGCCTCGGTGACGCCGTCGGTGTACAGGATGAGCGCGTCGCCACGCGCGAGCTCGAGCTCCTGGGAGCTGATCTCGGGGTCGGTCAGGATGCCGAGCAGCGTGCCCGGCCTCCCGACCGTCTCCACCCTGCCGTCGTCCCTCAGGACCAGCGGGAGGGGATGGCCGCCGGTGGCCACGCTCGCGATGATGTTCCCGTCCCGCGGGGAGAGCGTCACGTAGAGCACCGTGCAGAAGCGGTGGTCGGCGCCATGGCGGCGGATCGCGTCGTTGAGCTCGGCGAGGATCAGCGTGGGGCGGTCGGTGTGCAGCGTCGCCGACGCACGCAGGGTGTAGCGGGCCAGCGCCGTGGTCACCGCCGCCTCGGCCCCCTTTCCGCAGACGTCGCCGATGACCAGCGCCCAGTCGCCGCGGCCGGTCGGGAAGCAGTCGTAGAAGTCCCCTCCCACCTGGTTGCCCTCACCGGCGGCCACATAGCGCGCGGCGAGCTGCATCCCGGGGATCACCGGGAGCTCGCTCGGGAGCAGCGAGCGCTGGAGGATGCGGGCGACGGAGTCGCGCTCGTCGTACAGGCGCGCGTTGTCCATCGCCAGCGCGGCGCGACGCCCGAGGTCCTCGAAGAGCGCCACGGCGTCCTCGTCGACGACGGCGGTGAACCCGAGGGCCATGGCCCCCAGCGTGCGCCCGCGCGCCGAGAGCGCGACGATCACCGTGCTCTTCATCGGTAAGACCCGGATGAGCTCGAGGTGGTGCTCGTCCTGGGCCATCGCCTCCATCTCGGGCCCGTGGACGACGAGCCGCGCCTCGCCCGTGCGCAGCACCTCGAACAGGGGATGCGAGGCGCGCGCGCCGAAGGGGTAGCGCTCGAGCATCTCGCGCAGCCGGACCTGGTCCCCGGGGTCGCGCGCCACCGCGGCGACGCGCCGCACGGCGCCCGGCGCGGTGCCGAGCAGGACGACGCAGGTGTCGGCCAGCTCGCGGACGGAGAGCCGCGCCATGCTCTGCAGCGTGCGGTCCTCGTCGAGGACCTCGTCGAACACGGCGCTCGCCTCGGCCAGAAAGCGCGCCCGCTGCAGGACCCGCTCGCGGTCGGCTTCGGCACGCGCGCGCGCCGTGACGTCGCGGGCGACCACGACGAGCTGGCGGCGACCCTCGACCTCCAGCGGCACGCCCGCCACCTCGAGCTGCAGCAGACGACCGTCGCGGTGGCGCAGGGAGAGCTGGTAGCCCGGCTCGACCCGGCCCTCGAGGCGCAGTGCGGCGCGGCGGCGTGCCGGCTCGCGCTGCTCGTCGGCCACGAGGTCGAAGATCGACTCGGTCTCGACGAGCTCGCGCCGGGTGTAGCCGCTCATCGTCACCAGGGCCTCGTTCGCGTACACCACCCGGCCCTCGATCGAGCACGACCATGCCCTCACCGACCTCGGAGAGCGCGAGCAGCAGGGTCTCGTAGCGCGCCGTCTGCTCCGCGATCATGCGCTCGGCGGCCCGTCGCTCGGTGACCTCGAACACGACCTTGCCGAGGCCGATCACCTCCTCGCCGCCGCGCCTGCGCACCGGCCAGAAGGACTCGCTGAACTCGCGCTCGACCCCCGGGGCGCCCGGGGTCTCGCCGAGGACCTGCACCTCGGTGGCAGGCTCCTCGCTCTCGAGCACCTGCTCCAGGCAGGACTGCACGGCGGGGTCGAGGCCGGGCAGCAGCTCGGTGACCGTCCTGCCCAGGTGCGCCTCGGCCGGGACGCCGTGCATCTCCGCCAGCCGCTCGTTGACGCGCACGTAGCGGAGGTCGCGATCGAAGAAGGCGAGCCCGACCGGCGCGCGCTCGAAGAGCACGTCGAGCAGGCCGAAGGCCTCCAAGAGCCGGCTCTCGGTCTCGCCGACCTCGGCGACGAGCCGCTCGGGGACCGCGAGGCGGTCGCGCGGCGCGCGCCGGACCACAGCCCACGACGCCAGCACCGCGAGCAGCGTCACGGTCAGGAGAAGGACACCCCCATGCCAGGTGAAAAGGTCGTCCTGGACGACCTCGCCGACCAGCGAGAGCGCCACGGCCAGCAGCACCAGAGCCGCGACGAGCCAGGTCCGTGGACGCTGCGGGCGCAAGTCGGGCTCTCTCTTATCACGCGAGCGTGCGCGCGTGTGAGGCTCAGCCCCCGCGCGTGGTCCCAGGCTCGATCCTCAGCAGGGCGGGCGCCGTCTCATGGTCGACCTGCAGCGTGGTGTGGGCGATGCCGAAGCGGTCGCGCAGGACGGACTCCAGCGCGTGGCGGATGACGTGGCAGTCGTCGCCGGGCGCGACCAGGACGTGGGCCGCGAGCGCCGGAAAGCCCGAGGTGACCTCCCAGACGTGGAGGTCGTGGACCTCGATCACGCCGGGGTGGGAGACCAGCGCGCGGCCGATGGCCTCGGAGTCCATGCCGGCCGGCGTGCCCTCGAGCAGCACGCGACCGGAGTCGCGCAGCAGGGTCCAGGCCGTACGCAGCATGAGTGCGGCGACGACGAGCGCGGCGACGGGGTCGGCCTCGCGCAGCCCGGTCGTCAGAACCACGGCGCCGGCCGCCGCGGCGCCGAGGGAGGCGTAGAGGTCCGTGAGCACGTGCGCGCGAGCGCCCTCGACGTTGAGGCTGCGCCGCTGTGCCCGGGCCAGCGCCCAGGCCGCGCCGACGTTCACCGCGGCGCCCAGCAGGCCGACGGCCAGGACGAGCGCGCCCTCGACATCCGGCGGGTCCAGAAGGCGCCGCACGCTCTCGATCCCGATCACCCCGGCAAGGACCAGCAGCACGGCGCCGTTGACCTGCGCGCTGAGGATCTCGGCGCGGCCGAGCCCGAAGGTGAAGCGTCCAGTCGGCGGCCGCGCCGCCAGTCGCAGGGCCGCCAGGGCGAGGGCGACGGCTCCGGCGTCGGTGAGCATGTGCGCCGCGTCGGAGAGCAGGGCGAGCGACGACGCCAGCAGGCCGGCGGCGACCTCCACCGCCATGAAGCCGAGGATCAGCCCGAGCGCCAGGCGTAGCTTCCCGCGGTCCGCGGCCGGCGAGATCCCGCGGGCGTGGCCGTGATGGTGCGTCATGGGCCCGGTAGGTTCACAGCCTGGCCACTCGAGCCCCCCGCCGCCCGCGCGTCCTCATGGGCCTCCTCTTCTTCCCCCGCGGAGGCTCCTCGCACGTCGCCCGGAACCTCGCGAGCGCCCTGCCGGGCACGGGCTGGGACGTGACGTTGGTCTCCGGCTCGCTGTCGCTGCCCGGCCGGCCCGGCGACGCGCGGGCGTTCTATCGCGACCTCGACGTGCACCCCGTCGACTTTACGCCCGCGCTGGACGCACCCGACCCGATGGGCGCCGACCCGCCGCTGCACCCCTCCTACGAGGACCGGCCCGGCGCCGCCGATCGTGTCTTCGCCGCCCTCGACGGGGTCGCCTACGAGCGACAGGTCGCCGCCTGGGCCGGCGCGCTCGAGGCTGCCCGGGCGGCCGACGCCGACGTCCTGCACCTGCACCATCTCACCCCGCTCAACGAGGCGGTGGCGCGCGTGGCCTCCGGCGTCCCGGTCGTCGGCCATCTCCACGGCACCGAGCTGCTGATGCTCGAGGAGATCGCCGGCGGGCGCCACTCCTGGGCCCACGCCGCGGAGTGGGCCGAGCGGATGCGGGGCTGGGCCACCCGGTGCGCGCGCCTGCTCGTGCTCTCCGAGACCCAGGTCGCCCGTGCCGAGCAGCTCCTCGGCGTCGACAAGGAGCGCTGCGTGCGAGTGCCCAACGGCTTCGACCCGGCGCTCTTCCACGTGCGGGAAGTCGATCGCGCCGCTCACTGGCGGCGCCACCTGGTGCAGGCGCCCCAGGGCTGGCGGCCGGGCGAGGAGGCGGGCTCGGTCCGCTACGCCGAGAGCGACCTCGAGGCGTTCGAGGGCACCGTCCTGCTCTACGTGGGGCGCTTCACCGCCGTCAAGCGCCTCCGCGTCCTGATCGAGGCCTACGCACGCGCACAGCATGGTTTTACGCGTCCAGCGCCGCTCGTGCTGGTGGGCGGCTTCCCGGGAGAGTGGGAGGGCGAGCACCCCGCCGAGGCGATCGATCGCACCGGCGCCCGGGGCGTCTACCTGGCCGGTTGGCACGGGCATGACGAGCTGCCGGCCTTCCTCAACGCGTCCGACCTCGTGGTGCTCCCCTCGGTGGCCGAGCAGTTCGGGCAGGTCCTCGTTGAGGGCATGGCCTGCGGGCTGCCGTGCCTCGCTGTGGACTCCCACGGGCCCGCGGAGATCGTCGACCACGGCGAGACGGGCTGGCTCGTCGAGCCCGACGACGCCGTGGGGCTCGCCAACGCGCTGGTCGAGGCCGTCAACCGCCCCGACGAGCGCCGCCGGCGCGGCGATCGCGCCCGCGCGGTGGCGGGCGAGCGCTACGCCTGGCCGGCCCTGGCCGAGCAGGTCGCGGCGGTCTACGCCGCCGCCCGCCGTTCGGGCCGGCTCACCGGCGCTTGATCGCCTGCCATCCGGTACAGCGCGCGCCCGGGCGGGTTCGCCGCATGTCCATATTGTGACGGCGGGACGCGCTGCTACCTTTGCGCATGCCGCCTCAGTGCCCACACCCGCGCCACGGGAGCACGCCATGCACCGCACCGCGAGGCCGACCGCTCCGGTTGGCCTGTACGACCCCACCTACGAGCACGATGCCTGCGGCGTCGCCATGGTCGCGCGGCTCCACGGCGAGCCCAGCCACGAAACGGTCCAGCGGGCGATCATCGCCCTCGAGAACCTCGTGCACCGCGGCGCCGCGGGGGCGGATCCCAACACCGGCGACGGGGCGGGGATCCTCATGCAGCTGCCCGACGGTCTGCTGCGCGCGGCCATCGACGAGGACCTGCCGCCACCCGGCGGCTACGGCGTCGCCGTCTGCTTCCTCCCGCAGGAGGAGGAGCGCAGGGCCGAGCTCGAGCGCCTGCTCGCCGCCACGGTCGAGGCCGAGGGCCAGCGGGTCGTCTGCTGGCGCGACGTGCCGGTGGACAAGGACTACGTCGGCATCACCGCCAACTACTTCGCGCCGTACATCAAGCAGCTCGTGGTCGCCGCCTCCGACGAGCTCGCGGCCGACCGGGACGCCTTCGAGCGCAAGCTCTACGTGATCCGCCGAGTGGCCGAGCTGGCCGCGGGGCCAGACCTCGTGGTCCCTTCCTTCTCGAGCCGCACAATCGTCTACAAGGGGATGCTCACGGCTCCCCAGCTGCTCGGCTACTACCCGGAGCTGCAGGACCCGCGGACGGAGACGGCGCTGGCGCTGGTGCACTCGCGCTTCTCCACGAACACGTTTCCGAGCTGGGAGCTGGCGCACCCGTACCGGATGATCGCCCACAACGGCGAGATCAACACGCTGCGCGGCAACGTCAACTGGATGCGCGCGCGCGAGTCACAGCTCGCGTCCGCGCTGTTCGGCGAAGAGGACCTGCGCAAGGTCCTCCCCGTCGTGCGTCCCGGCGGCTCGGATTCCGCCACCTTCGACAACGTGCTCGAGCTGCTCGTGCTGGCCGGGCGCTCGCCGGCGCACGCCGTGATGATGATGATCCCGGAGGCCTACGAGGACCGCGACGACATCCCCGACCACCTTCGGGGCTTCTACGCTTTCCACTCCTGCCTGATGGAGCCGTGGGACGGCCCCGCGGCAGTGGCCTTCACCGACGGCCGCGTGATCGGCGCGACGCTGGACCGCAACGGCCTGCGCCCCGGACGCTGGCTGGAGACCAAGGACGGCTGGGTGGTGCTCGGCTCCGAGACCGGTGTCATGGACGAGCCCGCCGAGAACATCGCGCGCAAGGGCCGGCTGCAGCCGGGCAAGCTCTTCCTCGTCGACGTGGAGGCGGGGCGCATCGTGGCCGACGAGGAGGTCAAGCGCGCCGTCGCCACCCGCCGGCCCTACGCCGAGTGGTACGAGCAGGGCGTCGTACACATCTCCGACCTGCCCGAGCGCGAGCCGCACGGTCCCCGCACCGAGTCCGTCCGTGCCCGCCAGCTCGCCTTCGGCTACACCCAGGAGGACCTGCGGGTGCTGCTCACGCCGATGGCGGCCAACGCCGAGGAGCCGATCGGGTCGATGGGCAACGACCTCGCGCTGGCGGTGCTCTCGGACTGCCAGCCCCCGCTGTTCTCCTACTTCAAGCAGCTCTTCGCGCAGGTCACGAACCCCCCGATCGACTCGACCCGCGAGGCGCTGGTCATGAGCGTCGCCTCCGGCGTGGGATCGGAGCGCAACCTGTTCGACGCGACGCCCGAGCACGCGCGCCAGCTCGCCATGGAGACCCCGATCCTGCGCAACCACGAGCTCGAGAGCCTTCGCCAGGTCGACTCCTCGGTGTTCGAGGCCCACACGATCGACATCACCTGGTCGGTGGGCGCCGGCCCCGACGGGCTGGCCGCCGCGGTGGAGCGGATCTGCGCCGAGGCGTCCGAGTCGATCTCGCGCGGGGTCAACGTCCTCATCCTCTCGGACCGCAACGTCGGCGCCGACCGCGCCGCGATCCCCTCGCTGCTGGCCGTCGCCGCCGTGCACCACCATCTCGTGCGCAAGGGCACGCGCCTGCAGGCCGGCCTCGTGATCGAGTCGGGCGAGCCGCGCGAGGTCCACCATTTCGCGACGCTGATCGGATACGGGGCGTCGGCGATCAACCCGTACCTCATGTTCGAGTCGCTCGGGGGGCTGGTGGCGCGCGGGCGCCTGCCCGAGGGCGTTACCGTGGAGGACGCCGAGCAGCGCACGGTCAAGGCGATCGGCAAGGGCCTGCTCAAGACCATCTCCAAGATGGGCATCTCGACGATCCAGTCCTACTGCGGCGCGCAGATCTTCGAGGCGGTCGGCCTGGCGCCGGAGCTCGTCGAGCGCCACTTCACCGGCACCGCGTCGCGGATCGCGGGCATCGGGATGGACGTCCTCGCGCGCGAGACGCTCGACCGCCACGCGCGCGCCTACCCGGCCACCCACGAAGAGCTGCTGCCGGTCGGCGGCATCTACGCCTGGCGGCGCGAGGGCGAGCACCACATGTGGAACCCGGAGTCGATCGCGCTGCTCCAGCACGCCGTCCGCCACGGGGGCGCCGAAAGCTACGAGGAGTACTCCCGGCTCATGAACGAGGACGCTGCCCGGCACGCGACCCTGCGTGGCCTGCTCGACTTCCGTGAGCTCCCGGAGGAGCAGTGGCTGGCGCTCGAGGACGTCGAGCCTGCCGCGGACATCGTCAAGCGCTTCGCGACCGGCGCGATGTCGCTCGGTTCGCTGTCGCGCGAGGCTCACGAGACGCTGGCCATCGCCATGAACCGCCTCGGCGGCAGGTCGAACACGGGCGAGGGCGGCGAGGACCCCGTCCGCTACGTCCGCGACCGCAACGGGGACTCGCGGCGCTCGGCGATCAAGCAGGTGGCGTCCGGGCGCTTCGGCGTGAACATCAACTACCTCGTCAACGCCGACGAGCTGCAGATCAAGATGGCCCAGGGCGCCAAGCCGGGCGAGGGCGGCCAGCTGCCCGGCCACAAGGTCGACCGCTACATCGGCGCGATCCGATTCACCACCCCGGGCGTGGGCCTCATCTCGCCCCCGCCGCACCACGACATCTACTCGATCGAGGATCTCAAGCAGCTGATCTACGACCTGCGCTGCGCCAACCCGCGGGCGCGCATCAGCGTCAAGCTCGTCTCGGAGATCGGCGTCGGAACGGTCGCCGCCGGGGTGGCGAAGGCCAACGCCGACCACGTCCTGATCTCGGGTCACGATGGCGGCACCGGCGCCTCGCCGCTGTCCTCCATCCAGGCGGCCGGCATCCCCTGGGAGATCGGGCTCGCCGAGACCCAGCAGACGCTGGTCCTCAACGACCTGCGCTCGCGCATCTGGGTCCAGACCGACGGCCAGCTCAAGACCGGGCGCGACGTCGTGGTCGCCGCGCTGCTCGGCGCTGACGAGATGGGCTTCTCCACGGCTCCGCTGATCGCGACCGGCTGCATCATGATGCGCGCCTGCCACCTCAACACCTGCCCGGTGGGAATCGCGACGCAGGACCCCGTGCTGCGCGAGCGCTTCAAAGGCACGCCCGAGCACGTCGTCAACTTCTTCTTCTTCGTGGCCGAAGAGGTGCGCGAGCAGATGCGCCGGCTGGGCATCGCGCGCTTCGACGACCTGATCGGCCGTGCCGACTTGCTGCGCGTTGGCGACGCGATCGACCATTGGAAGGCGCGCGGGGTGGACCTCACACACCTGCTGACGATGCCCGAGGTGCCCGAGGGCACGGCGCTGCGACGCGTGCGCCCACAGGACTCGCCGCTGCCCAGCGCCATGGACTGGTCGCTGATCGAGGCGGCCAAGGACGCCATCGACGAGCGCCGCCCCGTGACCGGGGAGTTCGCCATCCGCAACGTCAATCGCTGCGTCGGGGGCATCCTCTCCAGCGCGGTCACCGAGGTGCACGGCGCCGAGGGGCTGCCGCCCGAGACGATCCGCTTCACGCTGCACGGCTCGGCCGGCCAGTCCTTCGGCGGCTGGCTTGCCCCGGGTGTCGAGCTCACGCTGATCGGCGACGCCAACGACTACACCGGCAAGGGGCTGTCCGGCGGCGTGCTTGCCGTGCGGCCGCCCCAGGAGGTCACGTTCGCCGCCGAGGAGAACGTGATCGTCGGCAACACCGTGCTCTACGGAGCAACCGCGGGCCGCGCGTTCTTCCGAGGCCTCGCGGGCGAGCGCTTCGCGGTGCGCAACTCGGGCGCCAGCGCGGTCGTGGAGGGCGTGGGCGACCACGGCTGCGAGTACATGACCGGCGGCCGGGCGGTGATCCTCGGCCCAACGGGACGCAACTTCGCCGCGGGCATGAGCGGCGGGGTGGCATACGTGCTCGACTCCGACGGCAGTTTTGCCCGGCGCTGCAACACCGGCACGGTGGGCTTCGACCCGCTCGACGAGACCGACGTCCTCGAGCTGCACGCGCTGATCGAGGAGCACCACCTGCGCACGCTCTCCCCGGTCGCCGCGCGGATCCTGCAGGACTGGGAGGAGCACCTGGCACGCTTCGTCAAGGTCATGCCGCACGACTACAAGCGCGCGCTGCGCGAGCTGGCCGAGGCGGAGGCCGCCGAGCAGCCCCCGCAGGAGGTGGCCGCGTAGTGGGCGAGCTCGGCGCCTTTCTGCGCTTCGAGCGGGTCGACAACCCTGAGCGTGACCCGCGCGAGCGCCGCAAGGACTACCACGAGTTCATCGTGACGCCGCCGGTGCCGCAGTTGCAGGAGCAGGGCGCGCGCTGCATGGAGTGCGGCGTGCCCTTCTGCCACAACGGCTGCCCGCTGGGCAACCTGATCCCTGATTGGAACGACCTCGTCTACCGCGACCGCTGGCGCGAGGCGATCGATCAGCTCCACGCCACCAACAACTTCCCTGAGTTCACCGGCAAGCTCTGCCCGGCGCCCTGCGAGGCGGCCTGTGTGCTGGAGATCCGTGAGGGCGACGCGGTCACGATCAAGCAGATCGAGGTCGCCATAGTCAACCGCGCCTTCGAGGAGGGCTGGGTGCTCCCGCGCCCGCCGCTGGTCGAGACCGGGCGCACCGTGGCGGTGATCGGCGCCGGCCCAGCGGGCCTGGCCGCCGCCCAGCAGCTGCGGCGGGTCGGCCACGACGTCTGCGTCTACGAGCGCGACGAGGCCGGCGGCGGCCTCGTGCGCTTCGGCGTCCCCGACTTCAAGATCGAGAAGTGGGTGGTGGAGCGGCGCCTGGATCAGCTCGCCGCCGAGGGCGTGCGCTTCGAGTACGGCGTCGACGTCGGCGTCGACGTCGGTGCCGACGAGCTGCGCGAGCGCCATGACGCGGTGATCGTCGCCACGGGCTCGCGCGTCCCGCGCGACCTGCCCGTCCCGGGGCGCGAGCTGCGCGGGGTCCACTACGCCATGGAGTACCTCTACGGACGCAACCGCTGGGTGGCCGCCGGGCAGGACGGCGAGTCGCCCGTGACGGCGGCCGACAAGCACGTCATCGTGATCGGCGGCGGCGACACCGGGGCCGATTGCGTGGGCAACGCCCACCGCGAGGGGGCCGCTTCCGTCACCCAGATCGAGCTGCTCGGCGAGCCCCCCGCTCGCCGTCCCGACGACATGACCCCGTGGCCTCGCTGGCCGGTCAAGCTGCGCACGAGCTACGCGCTCAAGGAGGGTGGAGACCGCGACTTCGCGATCTCCACCACCAAGCTCACCGGAGAGGACGGGCGGGTCAAGGAGATCCACTGGGTCCAGAACTCGGGCGTGCCGCCCTTCGACCCCGTCCCGGGCACCGAGTCCAGCCACCCCGCCGACCTGGTCCTGCTCGCGATGGGCTTCCTGCACCCCGAGCCCGCGGTGCTCGAGCAGCTCGGCGTGGAGCGTGACCCGCGCGGGAACGCCAAGGCCGGCGCCTACGCGACGTCGGTGCCAGGGGTGTTCGCCGCCGGCGATGCGCGCCGCGGCCAGTCGCTGATCGTGTGGGCCATCAACGAGGGCCGGCAATGCGCCCGCGTGGCCGACCGCTACCTGCGCGACCTCCCGCCCACCGACCCGCGCGAGGCTCTGACGGTCGGCGCCGCGGAGCGCGCCGGGCGCCAAGACCTCGGCGCCGACCCGCCTCGGCGCGCCGGCTTCGGCGCCGGCCACGGCATCACGGACTAGCTAGCCGGGCGGGAGCGCGATGCCTCGCCCCGGCACGGGCGAGGACTGGATGATCGACGTCGTCGTGGTGCCAAACGGCGCGAAGCGGTCGATCACCTCCTCGAGGTGCTCGACGTCGCGCACGTGGAGCTTCATGAAGTAGCAGTCCTCGCCGGTGATTCGGTGGCACTCGGTGACCTCAGGCGTCTCGCGCGCCAGGTCGGCCACCTTGCCAAGCTCCCGGGGGGCGGGGCGGATGCGCAGGACGACGCTGAGCGAGTAGCCGAGCGCCCACGGGTTGAGATCGGTGCGGTAGCCGGTGATGACGCCGCCGTCCTGCAGCCGTGCCAGCCGCTCGGCGACCGCCGGGGAGGACAGACCGACGCGTCGGCTCAGCTCCGCGATGGTCAGCCGGCCGTCAAGTTGCAGCTCCGCGAGCAGCCCGCGATTCACGTCGTCCAGGGCGACGACCACGGCGTTTCGCCCGTTCTGCCTTCGATCCGCAGGCAACCAGACCTCCTCCCCAGGGTTTGTCCATGTGATTGTGGCAGCTCCGCGACCATCGTACGCGCGCTCGCCTTCGCCAACGCGGGCCTGTTCGCGCTCTACATCGTGCTCGGCCACCGGGTGGCGCAGAGCAGCCAGGCCTCTGGCATCGACGGGCTCGCCGCCTCGATGCTCGTCGCGGCCCCCGCGGTGACGCCCGTCGGTGGCCCGCAGGGGGGGGCCGGCCCTGCTCGATCCGGTTGCCCTGCTGGCCGGCATCGGGGTCGGCGTCGCCTCGTCGGTCATCCCCTACGTGGCCGACCAGCTGGCCATGGCGAGGCTCCCCAGGGCGACCTATGCCCTCATGATCTCACTCCTGCCCGCCACCGCGACGATCTTCGGGATCGTGATCCTCGCCCAGACGCCCACGCCCGCCGAGGCGGCCGGCGTCGCGCTCGTCGTCGCGGGGGTCGCACTGCACCGGGAGGCCCGGCGCGGGGCCGTCGGCCGCTGACACGGGTTTATGGGCCATGGGCGAGGGCACCATGCTGACGTCCCGTGAGCGTGATCGCCTACCTCATCGTGCTGGCCGTCCTGGGCCTGGTCATCGGCGCCTTCGCCCGCCTCGCGCTCCCCGGCCGCGACCCGATGACGATCCCCCAGACGATGGCCGTCGGCCTCGCCGGCTCCTTCTCCGCTGGCGTGGTCACCTACCTGATCTCCGGCGGGACGGCCGCGCCCGGCTTCCTCGTCTCGCTCGCCTTCTCGGTGCTGATCCTCTACCTCGTGCGCCGCCACCGGGGCGGCGGGCTTACGCGTCCGGGCGCGCCCGACCGCGACCGGTAGATCTAGCCGAACGCGGCCAAGCGCGCTGCCTGCCCGACCTCTCCCAGCTCGACGAACACCACACAGCCGACGAGTCGCGGCGATCGTCGACGGGTTCCTGGCCACGACCTCGGTCTGAGGCCCGGGTCCTGCCCGGATGAAGCCGGCCTCCCTCCGGTTCTCGGACAGCCTCTAGGCCTGCGGCAGCACCGCGAAGGCGATGACCGCGTAGTGCGTCGCGGCCGCCGCGACCACCAGCGTGTGGAAGATCTCGTGGAAGCCGAAGGTGCGCGGCCACGGGTTCGGGCGCTCGCAGGCGTAGATGACCGCACCGGCCGTGTAGAGCAGCCCGCCTATCCCGAAGGCCACGACCGACAGCCAGCCGAGCCGGTTCCACAGCGCGGGCGTCGCGGCCAGGGCGACCCATCCGAGCACCACGTAGAGCACCGCCGACAGCCACTTCGGCCCGCTGATCCACACCAGCTTCAGGATCACGCCGGCGGCCGCGCCACCCCACGCGACGGTGAGGATCACGGTGGCCAGCGTGCCCTCGAGGGCGAGCAGGGCGACCGGGGTGAAGCTCGCCGCGATGAAGACGAAGATCATCGAGTGGTCGAGCCGACGCATCCAGCGGCTCCCCGCCTCGGACCACGTGCGCCGGTGATAGAGCGCGCTGACGCCGAAGAGCCCGCACACTGCGGTCGCGTAGACGGCCGCGGCCCCGGTGGCCGAGCCCCCCGGCGCGAAGACGACGAGCAGCGCGCCCAGGCCCACCGCCACCAGGAAGGCGTAGAAGTGCAGGACGCCGCGCCAGCGCGGCTTGAGGAGCTCCTGGACGATCACGCCCTTGACTCTACGCCGGACAGCAAGGCCAGGCGCCGCACTGCGGCCGTCAGGCGCTCCGCGTCGTCGTCGTCGTTGTAGTGCACGAAACCGGCGCGGACCGCGCCGTGAGGGGCCAGCCCGAGATGGCGTTCGAGCTCGAAGGCATAGTAGTTGCCGTGCCACACGGCGACCTCGTGCTCGGCCAGCGCCGCCGCGACCTCGGCCGCGGTGCGGCCCTGCACGGTGAACATGAGCGTCGGGGTGCGGTCGCGAGCGCGGCCGTGGACGGTGACCCCGTCGATGGTGGCGAGCCCGTCGAGCGCGTGGGCGAGCAGGGCCTCCTCGTGGGCGCGCACCGCCTCCCAGCCCACGCCACGCGCGTAGTCGGCGGCCGCCGCCAGGCCGGCCAGCGACTCGAACGGCAGCGTCCCGTTCTCCCAGCGCTCGGGGACGGTGTCGGGGGAGGGGACCAGCTTGTCGGGCGCCAGCTCGGCGAGCAGCTCGGGCCGCGCCCACTGGATGCCGACGTGGGGGCCGAACCACTTGTAGGCCGAGCAGGCGAGCGCGTCGCAGCCCAGGGCGGACACGTCGAGGGGGCGATGCGGGGCGGCGTGGACGGCGTCGACGTACACACGCGCGCCAACGGCCTTGGCGCCGGCGACGATCCCCGGCAGGTCGGGCACGGTCCCCACCGCGTTGGAGGCGGCCGGGACCGCGACCCAGCGCGTGCGCTCGCCGAGCACCGCCTCGACGGCGGAGGCCGGCAGCTCGAGCGTGTCGGGCTCGGGCTCGGCGAAGCGGACCGCGGCCCCGGCGCGCTGCGCGGCGATCACCCAGGGCCGGACGTTGGCGTCGTGGTCGAGGCGGGTGCACACGATCTCGTCCCCGGGCCGCAGCGTTCGCCCGACCGCCGCGGCGAAGGCCATGGTCAGCGTGGTCATGCTGAAGCCGAAGACGACCTCCTGCGGACGGGCGCCCAGCAGCGCGGCCGCGCTCGCGCGAGCCCGGGCGACCAGCTCGTCGGTGGCCAGCGCTGCGGCGAAGGCGCCCCCGTGGTTCGCCCCCCGTCCCGAGCGCATCCAGCGCGACATGGCCTCGATCGCGGTGTCGACCATCTGCGTGCCGGCCGGCCCGTCGAGCCGGGCCCAGCCGCCGGCCAGGCCTGGGAAGCGCTCGCGGTTCACAGCCGCTCCAGCGCGGCGCCGACGAGCTCGGCGTCGCGGGGATAGCTCAGCAGGGCGACGGCCTCCTCGGCCTCGAGCCAGCGCACGTCGTCGACCTCTTCGTTGGGCTCGAACGCCGCCTCGCCGCTCGGCTCCATCAGCCAGTAGCGGACGGTCTTCGCGCGCCCCTTGGCGTCCTCGTAGGCGATCGGCGGCAGCTCGTCGCCGAGCCGGCAGCGCAGCCCGACCTCCTCCTGCACCTCGCGCAGCGCGGCCGCCTCCCAGCTCTCACCGGCGTTGAGTTTGCCCTTGGGCAGCGACCAGTCGTCGTAGCGCGGCCGGTGCACGACGACGACCTCCACGCGACCGCCGTCGCGCCGCCACACCACGCCACCAGCGGCCTTGACCTCGGACGCTTCCGGATCCACCGCCATGAACGGGCATCCTAGGGAGCGTGACGCGGATCGGGCTCTACGCGGGGGGATTCCTGGGCCCGTTCGGCGGCGGCGTGATCGCGGTGCTGATCCCGGAGTTGCGCGAGGCGTTCGGCGCGAGCACCGAGCACGTGACGGCAGCGATCACCGTGTACCTCGTGCCCTTCGCGGTCCTGCAGCTGGTGTCGGGCGCGGTCGGGCAGCGCCTGGGGGTCGGCCACACGGTCCGCGCCGCCTACGCGGTCTACGCCGTCGTGTCGGTGCTGGCTGCCTTCGCGCCGGGGATCGAGGTGTTCCTCGGGTTGCGGGCCGCACAGGGAGCCGCCAACGCCTTCCTCAGCCCGCTGCTGCTCGCCGCGCTCGCCGAGTCGAGCCCGGCCGGGTCCGTCGGGCGCAGCGTCGGCACCTTCGCCGCCGTGCAGACCGCGGCCATGGTCGCGTCGCCGCTTGTCGGCGGCCTCGCCGGCGAGATCACGTGGCGACTGGCGTTCGTGGCACCGGCGCTCGCGGCGCTCGTCCTCGCCGCCCTCCCGCTGCCGGGAGCCGACGCGGCGCAGGCCGAGTCGTCGCCACTGCGCGCAGCCTTCACCGCGCGGGTCGGATGGCTGAGCGCGGCTGCCTACCTGGGCTTCCTGAGCACCGTCGGCCTGAGCTTCCTCGTCGCGCTGCGGGCGGCCGACGCCTTCGGGCTCGGCCCGACCGAGCGCGGGCTGCTCGTGGCGAGCTTCGGCGCCGCGGGCGTCCTCGTCGGGCGGCCGGCGGGCGGGCTCGCCGACCGCCACGGGCGCTTCACGGCGGCGCTGGGCGGGTCGGCGGTCTGCGCCACCGTCCTGCCCCTGCTGGGCGTGGCGGGAACGCCGGCTACGCTCTCGCTCGCCTGGCTGGTGGTGGGCGTCGGCTCGGCGTTCTTGTGGGCGGGCGTCAACACGCTGACCGTGGAGGCCGTGCCCGCCAGCCGCGCCGCGGCGACGTCGGTGATCTCGGCCTTCAAGTTCGCCGGCAGCGCCACCGCACCCCTGCTGTGGCTGCCGCTATACCACGTCGCGCCCGTGGCGGCCTTCTCGCGGGCGGGAGTCTGCTCCCTGGCGCTCGGCGCCGTGGTGCTGCGCCTGCGCGGGTTGGCCGCCCGACAAACCTGACGCCTCCGTCACTTTTTGGTAGGGTCCCTCCGTGAGCTCGCTGCCTACCACCTGCGTGATCGGCGCCGGGTCCTCCGGGATCGCCGCCGTCAAGGCGCTCGCCGAGCGCGGCTTCGCGGTCGACTGCTACGAGAAGTCCGACCGCGTCGGAGGCATCTGGGTGTGGGGGAACCGCAACGGGATGTCCTCGGCCTACCGCTCGCTGCACATCAACACCTCGCGCGAGCGCATGGAGTACTCGGACTTCCCGATGCCCAAGTCCTATCCGGACTTCCCGCATCACACCCACATCGCCGAGTACTTCGACAACTACGTCGACCACTTCGGATTCCGCGACCGCATCCGCTTTGAGACCGGCGTCGAGAGCGCCGGCCGCACGGCGCAAGGGACGTGGGAGATCCGGCTCGACAGCGGCGACACGCGGCGCTACGACGCCCTCCTCGTCGCCAACGGCCACCACTGGGACCCGCGCTGGCCCGAGCCCGCCTTCCCCGGCTCGGAGGACTTCCAGGGCGTCCAGCTGCACTCCCACCACTACAAGGGCGAGGACCCCAACTACTTCCGCGACAAGACCGTGGTGGTGCTCGGCATGGGCAACTCGGCCATGGACATCGCGGTGGAGGCCAGCTTCAGCGCGGCGCACGTGTACCTGGCTGCGCGCCGCGGCGCCCACGTCGTGCCCAAGTACCTGTTCGGCAGGCCGATCGACCAGCTCGGCGGCTCGGCCCGGATCCCGTTCGAGGTCCGGCGCAAGCTGCTGCAGGGGATGCTCAAGGTCTACCTCGGCGACATGGAGCGCTACGGCCTGCCCAAGCCCGACCACCGCGTCGGCGACGCCCACCCGACCGTGTCCTCGGACATCCTCTCGCGCATGGCGCACGGGACGATCAGCGCCAAGCCGAACATCATGTCGCTCACGCGCGACTGCGTGCGCTTCGCCGACGGCTCGGGGGTCAAGGCCGACATCGTCGTCTACTGCACCGGCTACAAGGTGACGTTCCCCTTCTTCGACGAGGGGCTGATCACGGCGCCCGACAACGACCTGCCGCTGTTCCGGCGGACCTTCCACCCCCAGGTCGGCAACGTGTTCTTCATCGGGTTGCTGCAGCCGCTGGGGGCGATCATGCCGATCGCCGAGCACCAGTCCACGTGGGTGTGCGACTACCTGTCGGGTCGCTACGGCCTGCCCGCCCCGGCCGTGCTGCGCGCCGACATGGAGCGCGAGCGCGAGCGGATGTTCAAGCGCTACGTGCGCTCCAAGCGCCACACGATGCAGGTCGACTTCGACGACTTCGTCGCGGCGCTGGCGAGGGAGCGCCGGCGCGGCGAGGGGCGCGCGCGCCTGGCGGGCCACCGCCTGCCCATCCCGCCGCGCGCCGGGGCGGTGGCGGCTTGAGCGAGACGCTCGCGCCCGGCCGCCGGGAGCGCAGCAAGGCCGCCAACCGCGCCGCAATCCTCGCCGCCGGGCGCGCCGCCTTCGGGGAGACCGGCTACGGGGCCGCGAGCGTGCGCGACATCGTGCGCCGCACC
>DASQFQ010000266.1:0-13192 GCA_035633075.1 Solirubrobacteraceae bacterium
AAGGGACCCAACCTAACCCGCCCGGCGCGGCGCGGCAAGCCACTGCCGTGCTCGCCTACCCCGTAGCTCAGCTGGCCAGAGCGTCGGTCTACGGAACCGAAGGTCACAGGTTCGAATCCTGTCGGGCGCGCTCCGCAGCACTCGTCAGTTCGCGTCATTTGCAGGGCCTTCCGGGGGGCAGCCGGGAGGCCCTTTCCTCATCGCTCGCCACGGTTCGTCGCCGCTCATCGCGAAAAAAGTGACGCGCCGGTGACGCCAGGACCTGGCTGTGGACGCTTTGCGGAGCTGCGGGCGAGCACCCTGGCGAGCGGTGTTGGCCGCTAGGGACTTCGGGAGGGCGGGTGCGGCGAGGAGTCCGAAACTGGGCTTGTTAGACGCGTCCGTTGGTGGAGGCGGCTTCGGTGGAGGCCGCCTGAGCCCCTCAACCCTCGTCCTTCGGTCCGTCGGCCGGCTCGTCGTCCTCGGTTTCGCGCAGGGCCGGTTCGGCGTAGTAGAGGAGGTCCATGGAGAGCTTGTCGAACTGGATGCCTCCGGCCACCGTCTGCTCGAAAGCGGGGATTCCGAGCGCATCCAGGTGGGTGAGGCCCGCACCGGTGTAGCGCGCGCGGCCCACGTTCATGAGCCCCTTCATCAGACGACAGGCCATGAAGATGTAGGCGAGCCAACGGTCTAGATCGAGCCACTGAGTGGTTTGACGCCAGCGCCGACGCTTACGGGCGTCCTCGCGCATCTCGATGTACGCGAGCGAGGGACCAGATCGGGAGATGAGGTCGTCGTCGCCGAACTGGAACGCTGACTCTCCGGCCTGTACGGCTAGTCCGTGCTTGGCTGCGTTGTAGACACCAGCGTCGAGAAAGTGGGCGGCGTACCAAGCCAGCCACGTCGCGACGTTCCGGAGTCCGACGTTCCATGTCTCTTCGTCTGGAGTCGGCTGCAGGTCGGTGCGATCGACGGAGCCGAAGAAGACAGCGGCCAGTTTCCCTTGCCGCTGCTCATCGCCGAGTTCTTCGCCCAGCTCGGCGACCTTTGCCTTGAATGCAGCGACGTGCCGCTCGCCCGCGAGCGCGAGCCAGGGGCTCGGCGGTAGATCCTCGTGCGCGAGATACAGCCTTAGAAGTGTCTCAGCGGCGTGATGCAGCAGCACCTCGGCTTCCGCGATGACGAACCGCTCTCGATCCTCCCGCACCTCCGCGCGCTCTTGTTCGGGGAGATCAGTTCGGACCGGCACGCCTCCAGCCGTGAGCTTGCCGACGGTCACCCCCTCGGCGAGGAGCTCAGCAAGCTCCTCGGACTTGCCGGCGACGAGCAGTAGCGACTCCAGGCGTTGGTTGAAATAGGCGTATGGGCGGGCTCGGTAGAACGTCTCGTTGAGCGATTTGTCGTTCTCAGCGGCGAGTAGATAGTCGGGATCGCGCTTGGGATCGGCCATCTCGTCATTGAACCGAGGAATTAGGGCTAGACAAGGCGCACGGAGGCTCGACGCGTCGCCTCGGACGCGGATGGTCGTGCGCACGCGCAGCGCGGGGAACTATGTATGTCATAGGCGGCGACCGCCTGGACAGCCCGTGCAGGATCGCGCCACCGACCGCCGCCTCGCCCTTGTCGCAGTCGGCGCGAGAGCCGCCACGCTTGCCTTCGGCCAGGGCGCCCGCGGTGCTCGCGAGCATGGGCCTGGACGGTCTGGCGAAGCGGCCAAGCGCGCTGCGGGGGGCCAAGGGATGGCGATGATCGCCCAGCGCCTCGGCTGACGCGCGCGCGTCCTCCGTCTGACGATTGCTGCGCGGTGGCGCGGGTAGGCTCAGGTCGTTCGCGGAAAGGAGAGCGGTGCCCGAGAGTGGCTACTGGAACCGGAGGCACGAGACGATGCCCCGGGAGGAGCTCGACGAGCTCCAGCTGCGTAAGCTGAAGCGGCTGGTGGCGTGGGCCGATAAGAACGTGCCCTACCAGTCGCAGCGGCTGCGAGAAGCAGGGGTGACCGCCGACTCCATGCAGTCGCTCGACGATCTTCGCCGGATTCCATTCTTCACTCGCGAGGAGTGGATGAGCGGCCAGGACGAGCAGCCGCCGTTCGGGCCGTTCCTCGCCGCCCCGCCCGAGCTGGCGACGCGCTACCACACCACCTCCGGCACGAGCGGGCGCACGCCGATCCGAGCGCTCGACTCGATGAAGGACTGGGAGTGGATCACTGAGATGTGGTGCTACGCCTTCTGGGGATTCGGCGTCCGCCCGCACGACACCGTCTTCTTTGCGTTCAGCTACGGAGTGTTCATCGGCTTCTGGGGCGCCCACTACGCCTCGGAGAAGCTCGGCTGCCTGACCCTCGCGGGCGGCAACATGACGACCGAGGCGCGCGTCCGGCTCATCGCGGACGCCGGCGTGACGGTGGTGTGCTCGACGCCGACGTACGCGCTGCGGATGGCCCAGGAGGCGCAGAGCATGGGCATCGACCTCCCCAACACCTCAGTCAAGCGGCTGATCGTCTCCGGCGAGGCGGCCGGCTCCATTCCGGCGACCAAGCGGCTGATCGAGGACCAGTGGGGCGCCATGGTCGGCGACACCGCCGGGATGACCGAGGTCGGCACCATCATCATGTTCGAGTGCGATCACCAGCCCGGCGGAGCGCACATCATCGAGGACCACGTCATCGAAGAGGTGATCCGTCCCGGCACCAACGAGCCCGCCGACTACGGTGAGGAGGGCGAACGGGTGGTCACCTCGTTCGGACGCGCCTTCATCCCGCTGCTGCGCTACCGCACGGGCGATCGGGTGATGAAGGTGCCGGGCGACCGGTGCAGCTGCGGTCGCACATTCGACATTTATGAGGGCGGCATCCGCGGGCGCGTCGACGACATGAAGATCGTGCGGGGGACGAACATCTATCCACGCGCCGTCGAGGCGATCGTTCGCGAGTTCGGCCAGATCGACGAGTTTCAAGTCCACCTCTACACCGCGCAGGGGATCCGGGACGAGATCGAGTTGCTGGTCGAGTTCCACGACGGCCAGGACCACGCGCAGGTGATCCGCGAGCTCTCGACCGCGCTAGCCGAGGCCCACGAGGGCCTCCGCTTCCCGGCCAAGGTGGCCGAGCGCGGCACGCTGCCCCGTTTCGAGCTCAAGGCCAAGCGGATCGTCGATGACCGCGAGGTCATCGGGGGCGCCGGCCAGCGCAGGGAGCAGTGACGCCGCCGGGGCGGCGCCGACGCGGCTTCTCGCGGGCTCGGGACGGGTACCCCGGGACACGGGTCCCGGACCGGGGAGCTCGATGAGCGGCGTTCCGCGAGCTCGAGCGGGGACGTCCGAGGGTGATTGGAGGCAGCAATGAGCGAGAACGCGATGGGCAGGGAGCTCAACGAGGCGGAGGCGCAGCTCTGGGAGTGCTACCAGCTGCTCCTCACCGTCCTGAGCGAGCACCGAGACGACCTCGAGCCGTTCGCGGAGCGCAACGCGCTAAAGGCGCTCGCCGCGCTGTGGCAGGTCGCTAACGGCCTCGGCATGGAGCCGGACCAGCTCTACGATGTCGGCGCTTGACGGCAGGGCGCGAGCCGCGGCGCACGACGCGCTGCGCCGGCTGCCGGTCGGCTTGATTGCCAAGGGCGATGCCGATCGATTCGTGCGGACGCCGGGGATTGCCACCGGCCTAATCGTCGCGGCCGTGCTCCCGGGGTTCCTCGCTGCGAGCTGCGCTTCTGCTTCCCGATGTCTCACCTGCTGTACCGGGTATTGAGGAAGCGTGAACGGAAGTCGCGCCCAAACGAGGAGGGGCAGCATGAGCGACGCGAAGTCCAAGCGGATCCTGATCCTTGCCAACCGCACGGCGGTCACGCCGAAGGTCGTGGAGGTCGTGCGTCAGCGTGCCGAGGCGGGCGATTCCTCGTTCGCGCTGCTGATCACTGCCGAGGATCCAAGCGGCGAGGAGGCGGAGCAGATGCTCGAGCTGAGCGTCCCCATCCTCGAGGAGGCGGCGGGCGAGCCGATCGCGCGGCTGATCGGCAACCCGAACCCGGTCCTCGCGGTCCGGGAGGCACTCGAGCGCGAGGGAGGCTTCGACGAGGTCATCATCGCGACCCTGCCCGAGCGGGTGTCGCGGTGGCTGCGGCGCGACCTGCCCAGGCGAATCGAGCAGCTCGGCGTCCCGGTCACCGTGGTCGTGGCCAAGCAGGCTCAGCGCCCGGTGTGGGCAGAGGAGACCTACGAGCGTGCGCCCTGGCTCCCGTGAGCTCGCACGCGGCGATGCGTCGCCGTCCGGACCGCGCGGCGGCGGCCACCGCGCGGGGTAGCCCTGCGCCAGTTCGGGTATCAAACGGATCAGCGCAGCTGCCGTGCGCGGGGGCGCCGCGTAACGCGACGAGCGAGGGAGGACGGACGAGATGGGGGAGAGGTCAGACGCACCCGCCGCGCCCGCAGCGCCCGGCAAACTCAGCCGTACGACCCTGTGGGTCATCGGCATCTGCTGGTTGACGATCATTTTCGACGGCTACGACTTGATCGTCTACGGAGCCGTGGTGCCCAGCCTCCTCGAATACGAGGAGTGGGCGCTCTCGCCCGAGGAGGCGGGGACGATCGGGAGCTACGCGCTGATCGGGATGCTGATCGGCGCCCTGACCGTCGGCACGATCACGGACATCGTCGGCCGGCGCAAGATCATCCTCTTCTGCATCACCTGGTTCTCGCTCGCGATGGGGCTGGCGGCGATCGCGCCGAGCCCCGAGTTGTTCGGGCTGTGCCGCTTCCTGGCCGGCCTCGGCCTGGGCGGGGTCGTTCCCACGGCGAGCGCGATCACCATGGAGTACGCGCCCCCCGCCCGGCGCAAGTTCCTCTACGCGGTCATGTTCTCCGGCTACTCCGTGGGCGGCATCCTCGCCGCCCTGCTCGCGGTCCCGATCGTCCCCGAGGCCGGGTTCCGGGTCATGTTCGCCATCGGCCTGGCGCCGCTGTTCTTCGTCCTGCCGCTCGCCTGGCGCTTCATGCCCGAGTCCATCTCCTTCCTCCTGGCCCGGGGGCGCCGGGAGGAGGCCGAGGAGCTCGCGCGCCGCTACGACGTGCCCCTACCGACGGACGCAAAGGCGTCGATCGAGGAGTCGACGGCCGCGGGCGTGCCCGACATCGCGAGGCAGGGGAAGCTCGCGCCGCTCGCTTCCCTGTTCTCCCAAGGGCACATCGTCGCGACGGGCCTGTTCTGGGCGATCTGCTTTCTCATGCTCCTCCTCGTCTACGGCCTGAACACCTGGCTGTCGCAGATCATGAAGCAGGCGGGCTACCCGCTCGGCTCCTCGATCGCGTTCCTGGCAGCGCTCAACCTCGGCGCGATCGTCGGCGCGATCGCCTCGGGGCGGGTCGCCGATCGCTTCGGGGCGAGGAAGGTCACGTCGATCGGGTTCCTCGTGGGCGCGGGCGCCATCGCGTTGCTCGCGCAGAAGCCCTCGCAGGGCGTCGTCTACCTGCTCCTGTTCATCGGGGGCTACGGAACGATCGGCACGGCGATGATCGTCAACGCCTACGTCGCCGAGCACTACCCGACGGCGAGCCGCGCAACCGCGCTCGGCTGGGCGCTCGGCATCGGGCGACTGGGAGCGATCGCCGGCCCGCTGCTGGGCGGCTTCCTCATCGGCGCCGGCGTGGGCATCGAGACGAACTTCTACGTCTTCGCGCTGGTCGCCCTGGGCGCCGCGATCCTGTGCCTGCTCGTGCCTCGGTCCCCGCTGCAGAGACGGAGCAAGGCACCCGCCACCAGGGCGATTCCGACCTAGACGCGAGGGGGCGAGATGCTCGTGCTCGAAGTGGTGGGGGCTGTTGGTGCGGGAAGTCAGGCGGACAAGCGTCTCGTCTTAGAGCTCCCCGAACGCATCCCGGGGTTCCGCGGCAACGGGGACGCAGGAGCCGAGCACCGGCCCGAGTTCACGCGCCGCTAGTGCGCGCGAGCGGTGGCGGCGCCGCCGGCCGCCAGCGGGCCGGAGCGACCGTCTCCGCGTCGCCGTCGAAGCGCCGCTGCGATGTGCGCACGGCGTCGCGCCCGTCCTGCGGTCGGCGGCGGCCCGCGCGGTACTGCAGGATCCACGGCGCCTCGCGGTAGTCCTGCTCCGCGGCCGCGTGGAGCGTCCAGAATGGGTCGTAGAGGTGCGGACGCCCGAGCGCACAGAGATCCGCCCGGCCTGCCACGATCGTCGTGTTGACGTCCTCGAAGGAGGAGATCGCGCCTACGGCGACCGTCGGGATCCCGACCTCATGGCGGATGCGGTCGGCGAACGGGGTCTGGAAGCTCCGGCCGTATGCGGGTTGCTGGTCGGGCCAGACTTGGCCCGTCGAGACGTCGACGAGGTCGGCCCCGTGGTCGCGCAGCAGCGTCGCGAGCTCGACCGCGTCGTCGCCGTCGAAGCCGTCAGGCATCCAGTCCGTCGCCGAGATACGCACCGAGACCGGCCGCTCCGCCGGCCACGCGGCCCGGCACGCGTCGAGGACCTCGAGCGGGAAGCGTGCGCGGCTCGCGAGGTCGCCGCCGTATTCGTCGGTGCGCCGGTTCGTCAGCGGCGATAGGAAGGACGACAGCAGGTAGCCGTGCGCCATGTGGAGCTCAAGCAGGTCGAAGCCCGCCTCGAGAGCCCGCAGCGTCGCCTCCACGAACTCCTCGCGCACCCGGTCCATGTCGGCGCGCGTCATCTCGCGCGGGCGCTGGCTGTCGGAGAAGTAGGGCAGCGGCGACGGGGCCAGCAGCTCCCAGTCGGCGGCGTCCTCGAGCGGCTGGTCCATCCCGTCCCACATGAGCTTGGTCGCGCCCTTGCGGCCGCTGTGGCCGATCTGGGCGCCGATCTTCGCCGGGCCGTGGGCGTGGACGAAGTCGACGATCCGCCGCCACGCGGCCACGTGGTCGTCGCGGTAGAGGCCGCCGCACCCAAGTGTGATCCGTCCCTCCGCCGAGGTGCAGAGCATCTCGCTCATCACGAGCCCGGCGCCACCGACCCCGCGGCTACCTAGGTGCACGAGGTGGAAGTCGCCCACCGCGCCGTCGACCGCGGAATACATGTCCATGGGCGAGACGACGATGCGGTTGGCGAGCTCGAGCTCGCGCAGCCTGAACGGCGTGAACATCGGCGGCTGGCCCGGCGCCGCGCCGAACGCCCGGTCGACCTCTTCGACGAAGTCCGCGTCGCGCAGCCGCAGGTTGTCGTAGGTGATCCGGCGGCTGCGGGTCAGCAGGTTGAACGCGAACTGTCGCTCCTCCTGGCCGACGTAGCGCTCGATGCCCTCGAACCACTCGAGGCTCGCCTGCGCGGCGCGCTGGGTGCTCTCGACCACAGTCCGGCGCTCCTCCTCGTAGGTGGCCAGCGCCCCGCCGATGTCGCCCGGGTGGTCCTTGACCGCCCAGGCGAGCGCAATCGCGTCCTCCATCGCGAGCTTCGTGCCCGAGCCGATCGAGAAGTGCGCGGTGTGGGCGGCGTCCCCGAGCAGCACGACGTTGCGGTCGCTCCAGCGGGCGTTGCGCACGGTGACGAAGTTCAGCCACTTGGAGTTGTTGGCGATCAGGGAGTGGCCGTCGAGGATGTCGGCGCAGAGCGCCCGGCAGAAGTCGATGCTCGCCTCGTCGCTCTCCCCCGGCGCGAAGACCTGCTCGGCGGAGGCGTCGAGCCCCGCGCGCCGCCAGGTCGCCTCGTCGTTCTCGATGATGAAGGTGCTCATCGTGTGGTCGTACGGATAGGCGTGGATCTGGAAGACGCCCCACTCCGTCTCGAGGATGACGAAGGTGAATGCCTCGAAGACGAAGTCGGTCCCGAGCCACATGTACTTGCAGCGGCGGTGGTCGCGCGTCGTCCCAAACGCGTCGACGCGGCTCGCGCGGATGCGGCTGTTGGCCCCGTCGGCGGCGACGACCAGGTCGTGCCCCGCGGCGAGCGCCGCCGGCTCCGGCGCCTCGCTGAGCATGCGCAGGTCGACGCCGAGCTCGACCGCGCGTTCCTGCAGGATGTTGAGCAGCCGGCGGCGGCCCAGCGCCGAGAAGCCATGGCCACCCGAGCGCTGCACGCCGCCCCGGTGATGGATGTCGATGTCGGCCCAGCGGGCGAAGCTCCCGGCGATGCGCTCGAACGTCGGGGGGTCGGCCGCCTCGAACGCGGTCAGGGTCTCGTCGGAGAACACCACGCCGAAGCCGAACGTGTCGTCGGCGGCGTTGCGCTCCCAGACCGTGACCTCGTGGTCGCCGCCGATGCGCCGCAGCAGGATGGAGGCATAGAGGCCGCCAGGCCCGGCGCCGACGATCGCGATCCTCATGATGAGACCTCCTCGAATAGTGCCCGGGCGATGATCTCGCGTTGGATCTCCGACGTGCCCTCGTAGATGCGGGGCGCGCGGACCTCGCGGTATAGGTGCTCGAGCAGGTGCCCCTGCTCGAGCGCGCGGGCGCCGTGGACCTGCACCGCGGCGTCGACCGCCTCCTGCGCGACCTCGGTGGCCATGAGCTTCGCCATCGCCGCCGCCTGGGTGACCGGCCGCAGTCCGGCGTCGTAAGCCCGCGCGGCGTGGTGGACGAGCAGGCGCGCGGCCTGGACGCGGGTGGCGACGTCAGCGAGGCGGTGCGACACCGCCTGAAAGTCGCTTAGCGGCCGGCCGAATGCGCGGCGCGAGCTCGCGTGGGCGAGCGCGGCGTCGAGCGCCGCGCGGGCCATGCCCAGTGCGCCGGCGCCGACGCTCGGCCGGAACATGTCGAGCGTCCGCATCGCCACGCCCATCCCACGGTCGACCTCCCCGAGGACGTACTCGGCCGGGACGTGCGCCCCCTCGAAGACCAGCCGCCCGATCGGGTGCGGGGAGATCAGGCGCAGCGCATCACCCCGCAGTCCGGGCGTGTCGCGGGGCACCAGGAAGGCAGTCAGCCCGCGCGCGCCGGCACCGGGCGTCGTCCGTGCGAAGACTGAGTAGACGTCGGCGTCCGGCGCGTTGGAGATCCATACCTTCTCGCCCGTCAGCCGGTAGCCCCCGTCGCCGTCGGGCTCGGCGGCGAGCGACATCGATGCGACGTCGGTGCCGGCGTCGGGCTCCGAAAGCGCGAAGCCGGCGACCGCCTCCCCGCTTGCGAGCCGCGGCAGCCACGCCTCGACCGCCGCGTGCGTGCCTGACTGCAAGATCGGGAACGATCCCAGCCCCTGAACCGCGAATGCCGACTCGGCCTCCGTGCAGCTGCGGGCGAGGCCCTCACGGATCAGGCACAGCTCAAGCGCCGAGACGTCAGGCGACCAGCCCTCCGGGCCGTGGGCGAACAGGCGGGAGAGCAGCCCCGCGTCCGCCAGGCCGCGCACGAGCGGCCGGTTGAGCCCGTCCGCGTGCGCGGCGAGTGCCCCGAGTTCGGCGGCGCCGACCCGCGTGCACTCCTCGAGCAGCTCGAGCTCGCCAGGTTCGAGGTGGGCATCGAGCACCGCGCGGCTCACGTGAACACCGCCACCGCCATGAGCTCGACGAGCGCCTTGTCGTCGAAGAGCCGGGTCACACCGAATAGGCCCGTCGCGGGATAGCGGCGGCCGAAATGCTCCTGCCAGACGGGGCCCAGCTCGCGCAGGCTGGCGCGGTAGTCCGCGACGTCGGTCACGAAGATCTGCATCGAGACGATGTCCTGCGGCCGCCCACCGGCCGCCCGCAGCACGGCCGTCACGTTGCCCGCCGCGACGGCGAACTGCTCGACCAGCGTTGAGCCCTGGATCAGGCCGTCGGGCCCGAGCGCGGTCTGGCCGCCGAGGTACACGGTCCGGCCGGGGGCCGCGACGACGGCGTGCGCGTAGCCGACCGGCGGCGCGAGCCCGGGTGCGGTGACGATCTCGTGCCCGGCGCTCATCGGCCCGTCCACACCGGCTTGCGGCCCTCGCTCCACGCCCGGTAGAACTCGCGATGGTCGGCCGAGAGCATGAGCAGCGCCTGCGTCGAGGCGTCGAGGTCGATCGCGCTCGCGAGGTCCATGTCGAGCTCGCGCGTGATGAGCGTCTTGGTCGCTGAGTAGGCGAGCGCGGGGCCGTCGGCGAGCCGGCGCGCGAGGGCCGCCGTCGCGGCGGGCAGCTCGTCGTCGTCGACGACGTCGGTGGCGAGGCCGATCGCCATGGCGCGCTCCGCGCTGACCTTGTCGCCGAGCATGAGCAGCTCGGTCGCCCGGCCGGCGCCGACAATGCGCGGGAGCAGGTAGGCCGAGCCCATGTCGGCGCCGGCGAGGCCGACGCGCGTGAACAGGAACGCGAAGGAGGCACCCCGTGCGAGCAGGCGGAAGTCGGCGGCGAGCGCGACGACGGAGCCGGCCCCGGCGGCGATCCCCTGAATCGAGGCGATCACCGGCAACGGGCAGTCGCGCAGGGCGCGCACCGCGGCGCCGGTCATGCGGGTGAACTCGAGCAGCTCGGCCGCCTCCATCGTCTGGAGCGCGCCGATGATCTCCTCGACGTCCCCGCCCGAGCAGAAGCCGCTCCCCTCGCCCGCGAGCACCAGGACACGGGCGTCGCCGCGGTGGGGCAGCTCGGCGAGCAGGTCGCGCAGGTCGGCGTAGGCCTCGAAGGTCAGCGCGTTGAGCTTCTCCGGACGGTCGAGCGTCACGGAGGCGACCCCGTCTGCGACCTCGAAGCGGAAGTGCCGCCAGGTCTCAGTGAAGCCGGGCGACGCGCGGAACGGGCTCATGTCTGGATGCCTCCTCCGTCGAGAATCAAGGTCTGGCCGCTGATCGCCGCGGCGGCCGGGGACGCGAGCCACTCGACCGCCGCGGCGACCTCGTCGGGATCGAGTAGGCGGCCGAGCGGCGAGGCGCCCGCCAGGGCGGCTTCGCTCTCCCGCGCGCTGCGCCCCGTGCGCTCGGCGATCCGAGCCGCCGCCGCGCGCGTGAGGTCGGTGTCGACGAAGGCGGGGCAGACCGCGTTGGCCGTCACGCCGGTGCCGGCGAGCTCCGCGGCGGCGGCCCGCATGAGCCCGACCGCTGCGTGCTTGGAGGCGGTGTAGGCCGCGGTATAGGGCGCGCCGACGCGCCCCGCCGTCGAGGCCACGGTGATGATGGCGCCCGAGCCGCGCTCACGCATGGGGACGATCGCCGCGCGGGTGCAGAGGAAGGCGCCCGTGGCGTTAACCGCCATCTGGCGCTCCCAGCTCGCCAGCGTCGTGCGCGCCAGCGGGGCGCTCTCGGCGACTCCCGCGTTGTTGACGAGCACGTCCACCTCGCCGGTGAGCGCGAAGGCGCCCGCCACCGCGTCCTCGTCCGTGACGTCGCAGACGACCGGGCGCACCCCATCACCCAGCCGGCCGAGCGCCTCCTCGTCGCGCCCGAGGGCGACGACATCGTCGCCGAGCGCCGCGAAGCGCGCAGCCACCGCGCGGCCAATGCCCCGGCTGGCTCCCGTCACCACCACCAACCGGCTCACGTCAGGGCGCGCTCGCCCGTCAGCACCTGGCCCAGGATGTCGCTGGGGCGCACCGGCGTGCGCTGGATGGTCGTGGCGCTCATCGTCCACACTTTACACGTCACAGAGGTGAAGTGCCGCCTTTTCGGTTGCCTTCCGACCCGCGGATGCCTGCCATGCATGCAACCGCGCCAACCTGTCGACTTTGTCGAAGAGGAAACGAGTTCAGACGCCCTACTGGAACCTGCGCGACGACCGCATCGTCTGGGGATCGAAGGACGAACGGAAGGTGATGTTACGGGCTCCGGCCCGGGCCGAGCGTGCACGACCCGGGCGCGTAGCACTTCACGCGACCGGGACGGGTTCGGGGCGCGCCACGGCGGCGAAGTGCCGCTCGGCGGGCTCGGCGAGACCGGCGTAGACGGCGTCGAAGGTGTCGACCACCTTGGCGCGGAGCCGGTCGAGCGCCCGCGCGCCTTCCGGGAGCTCCGGGTCGAGGAACGCGAAGCCGCGGAAGCCGTGCAGTAGTTGGGTGCGCGCCACGAAGGCCGCGCGCTCGTCGAGTCGGCGCTGGGCGCGCTGGCCACGTAGCGCCTGGTATTCCTCGAGAAAGGCCCCGTAGCCCTGCTCGACGCCGCCCAGGTCCCACGCCTGTTCGACCAGTGCCCCGGCACCCAGTGTGGCCGAGAGCTCGCCCACGAGGATCGAGGCGAACGGCTGAACCTCGAGCTCTCCGAGGATGCGCAACACCTTTACCTCGAGGTCGCCGGCCGCGATCCAGCTGGCGTCCTGGACGCTGCCGAAACCGAGGAACCGCAACCGCGCCGCTAGCCGCGAGCGTTCCACGCGGCGGTCCTCAGGGATCGTGTGCCACAGGACGGTCCATCTGTCCGCGCGCGGCGCGCGGCCGAAGTTGAAGATGCGCTCATCGCCCTCGGCGAGCAGCTCCTGCGCGCGCGGCGTCAGCGCGTAGAAGACGAGACGCCCGTCCTTGTGGCGGCGCAGTAGGCCGCGCGTCACCAGGCGCGCGAGCGCTGCACGCGAGGCCTCGGCGGAGAACCCGAACTCGCCTAGGATCTGCACCATCCCGCCCGACCAGGCGGTGTCTCCCGGCCCGCGGACGTGGGCGCCGAAGATGGTCAGCGTCAGGTCCTGGGGCTGGAGGGCCGCGGTCACCTGGCCGCACCGCGGAAGGGGCGTTCAGTCTGCATAGGAACGGGCTGGGCTGTGTAGCATACGCGCACCTTGCCTCTTCCCCGGGACCGTGGCATTCCAGCGCTGGTGGCGGACAGCGTCGGCGGCGCGCTTGGAAGGCTCGGGGTCGACACCGTTTTCGGGGTCACCGGCAGCGGCAACTTCGTGGTGACCAACGCGCTGATCGCCGAGGGCGCGGCCTTCCACGCCGCCCGCCACGAGGGCGGCGCGATCTGCATGGCCGACGGGTGGGCGCGGGTGACTGGCCGGGTTGGCGTGTGCAGCGTCCACCAAGGCCCGGGGCTGACCAACACGATGACGGGCCTCGCCGAGGCCGCCAAGGCATCGACGCCCGTGCTGGTCCTCGCCGGCGACACGCCGGCCGCCGCCCGGCTGTCGAACTTCCGCATCGACCAGCACGCGCTCGTGGAGTCCGTCGGGGCGGCCGCCGAGCGCGTCCACTCGCCGGCCTCCGCGGCCCAGGACGCCGCCCGCGCGCTGCGGCGGGCCGCGGCCGAGCGCCGCCCCGTAGTGTTAATGATGCCGATCGACCTCAGCGCCCAGCCGGCCGCCGAGCCCGACGGCGCCCCGGCCGCCCTGCCGCCGCTGCCCGCCGCGCCGCGGCCGACCGAGACGGCGGTCGCGGACGC
>DASQFQ010000267.1:0-10524 GCA_035633075.1 Solirubrobacteraceae bacterium
AGCCCATAACGGTTTTCGAGACCGCCGCATTCAACCACTCTGCCACCTCTCCAGAGCGGTTCGGAGGGTAGCGATCCTCAGCCGCGACGGGCCGTGAAGAACTCGGTCAGCAGGGCGGCGCAGTCGGCGGCGAGGATCCCGCCGCGGACAGCCGGGCGGTGGTTGAGGCGGGGCTCGGTGAGGACGTCGAGGACGCTGCCTGCGGCGCCGGCCCTGGGGTCCGTAGCTCCGTAGACCACGCGCGGGACGCGCGCGAGGACGATCGCACCCGCGCACATCGCGCACGGCTCGAGGGTGATGTAGAGCACGGTGTCGAGCAGCCGCCAGCTCCTGCGTCGGTGTGCGGCCTCCCGGAGGGCGAGCGTCTCGGCGTGGGCGGTCGGGTCCTGACGGCGCTCGCGCTCGTTGTGTCCGGCGGCGACCACCGTCCCGTCGTGGACGACGACGGCGCCGACGGGCACGTCGCCGTGCTCGAGCGCCTGGCGGGCGTGCTCGAGCGCCACGCGCATGAAGCGCTCGTCGTCGTAGGAGGGCATGCTGGGCATTCTCGACGAAGGTTGTTGGCCTTGCCGTGAAACTTCTTGGCCCCGACAATGTTTTGTGGGTGCCCTTGCTCATTCCCTCTCCGCGCTCTCTCGTGCTCGCCGGCCTGCTCGCCGGCGTGTCGCTGCTCGCCCCTGCCGGAGCGCGGGCGACGGCGCCGCGGAACGTCGCGCGGCCCCAGCCGGCCTACGTGCCGGGCGAGGTGATCGTGCGCTACGCCCCTGGCGCCGGGCGGCCCGCACGCGCCGCCGCCCAGCGCGGGACCGGCACCGGTGAGCCGCGCGCCTTCGCGCCACGCACCCGGGCCCTGAAGATCCGCGACGGCGAGAGCGTGCGCGAGACGATCGGCGAGCTGCGCCGCCGGCCCGGCGTCCTGAGCGCCACGCCGAACTGGATCGCCCGCGCGAGCGCGTTCGTCCCTGACGACCCCGGGCAGGCGGGCGCCCCCGGCGGATGGCAGGGCGTGCAGTGGAACTTCGCGCCGGTCACAGGGATCAACACACCCGACGCATGGGAGCGCCTCAACGCCGTCGGGCGCCCCGGCGGCCTGGGCGTGAAGGTCGCCGTGCTCGACACCGGCGTCGCCTATGCGAGCCGCCGCGGCTTCAGGCGTTCCCCGGACATCGCCTCCAACCGCTTCGTCCAGGGGTATGACTTCGTCGACAACGACGCCTTTCCCGACGACCACAACGGCCACGGCACCCACGTCGCCAGTACCATCGGCGAGACCACCGGCAATGGCTTCGGCTTGACCGGTGTCGCCTACGGGACGCGGATCATGCCCGTGCGTGTGCTCGACCGCGCGGGCGCCGGGGACAGCGTCGCCATCAGCGCCGGCATCCGTTACGGGGCGCGGCGGGGCGCCTCGGTCATCAATCTGTCCTTTGAGTTCGACTCGGCCGTGACCCGCGGTGAGATCCCCGACATCTTCGACGCGCTGCGCTACGCGCGGCGCAGGGGCACGCTCGTGGTCGGCGCGTCGGGGAACTTCTCGGCCCACGCGGTCGCCTATCCCGCCCGGGCGGGCAGCGTGCTGTCCGTGGCTGCGACGACCGAGCACCTCTGCCAGGCCGACTACTCCAACGGCGGGCCCGACCTCGACATCGCCGCCCCCGGCGGCGGGCTTGACGCCGTGGTCCCCGGCGACCCGAACTGCCGGCCGGGCGCCGAGCCGGCGGGCCGCGACATCTTCCAGGTGACCTTCGCCGGCCGCTCGGTCAAGTCCTTCGGCGTGCCGGGCGGCTACGTCGGCACCTCGATGGCCGCCCCGCACGTCTCGGGCACGGCCGCGCTGGTCATCGCCTCGGGCGTGATCGGCCCCAACCCGACGCCCGCCGCCATCGAGGCCCGGCTCAAGGCGACCGCCCGCGACCTCGGGACGCCGGGCCACGACCCCCGGTACGGCGCAGGCCTCATCGACGCGGCGAGGGCGGTGACTCCCTAGGCGTCAGATCGTCCTGATGATCAGGACGCTGCAGGGCGCGTGGTGGGAGACCTTGTTCGGCACGGAGCCGAGCAGGAACCGCTTGGCGCCGGTCATCCCGCGGTTGCCGCACCGGTGCCCCTGGTGCCGGTGCGCGATCATATCCGCGCGTGATCGACCTGCATTCCCACATCCTCCCGGGGCTCGACGACGGCCCGTCGACCATGGAGGGCTCGCTCGAGCTGGCGCGCGCCGCCGTCGCGTCCGGCACTCGGACGATCCTCGCCACCCCCCACATCGACGGGCACTTCGGGATCGGCCCCGAGCGCATCGCCGAGGGGCTGGCGGAGCTCACCGCAGCGCTCGAGCAGGCCGCGATCCCGCTGGAGGTCCGGTCGGGCGGGGAGATCGCCATCTGGCGGCTGATCGACCTCGACGACGCGACCCTGCGCGCGCTCGCGCTCGGCGGCGGTCCCCACGTTCTCGTCGAGAGCCCGTTCTCGCCGATGGTGGGGGACTTCGAGCCGATGGTGCTCGACCTTCAGCAGCGCGGCTTCCGTGTGCTGCTCGCCCACCCCGAGCGCTGCCCCGCCTTCCAGCGCGACCCGGGACGGCTCGAGCGCCTCGTGCGGGCGGGCGCCCTGGCGCAGGTGACGGCGGGGTCGATGGCGGGCGCCTTCGGCTCGACCGTCCGGCGGTTCACCGTGCCGCTGCTGCGCGAGGGGCTCGTCCACGTCGTCGCGTCCGATGCGCACGACGACCGGCAGCGCCCGCCGGGGCTCACCATCGGCTTCCCCGCGCTCGAGCGCGAGCTGCCGGGCATCGGTGCCCAGCAGCGCTGGCTGACCGAGCTGGCGCCCGCGGCGATCCTCGACGGCGAGCCTCTTCCCGAGCGCCCGCCGCTGCCCCAGGCCGGCGGCGGGCTGCTGCGCAGGCTCCGCCTCAGAGCTTGACGATCGCGACGATCGCGCTGATCAGCACCAGCACGACGATCGCGACCTGCATCCAGAACAGGAAGGGCGACACGGCTCGAGGCAGGCTAGCCGGACGCGACCGCGTCCTCGTCGTCGCTTGCCGTGATCGTCGTGACCGGAAGCCCGAGGCCGTTGAGCTTGCTCGGCAGGTCGAGGCGCAGCCAGCGCGACAGGCGCTGGGGCAGCGTCGACACGATGATCTCGTCGAAGCCGTGGACGTTGACGGCGTCCTGGATCGCGGTCAGCGGGTCCGGGTCGCCGACCATCCCCTCGACGCTGCCGCCCACCGCGTCCTCGAGCAACGGAAGGGCCCGCTCGAGGACGGCGTTCGCCTCCGACTCCCCGTGGTCCTCGGGGTCGGCGATGCGCTCGAGGCCCGAGACATAGTTGGGCACGAGCAGCGTGAAGGCGCAGCCACCCTTCGCGGCCCGGTTGCGGACAGCGGCGATCAGTCCTGGCGTGGCGGCCGTGCGATTGGCGACCACGAGGACCCGGGCGGGCTGGGAGGAGGACTCCATGCCGGAACTCCTTTGCGAGACGACCCTGTGGGCACGAGTGTCCCAAGCCCGCCGGGGTCCCGCAAGCGGTGCTCAGCTGGTGCCGAGGCCGGCCGCGCGCGCGGTGGCGGCGACGCGGCCGATGATGCGCCCCCGCCGGCTGCGCGGCGAGAGGGCGACGCGCGCCCGACTCGCGCGTGAGCCGGCACGGGACTTCGCGCGGCGGGCATGCGTGCCTGCGCTCGGACGGAGGGCGGCATCGCGGGTGACGCGGCGCACGGCGCCGAACTCAGCGGCGTAGGTGGCGCCCGTGCCGTCGCTGGGGTTGCCGGCCACGAGGCCGAGGCCGATCCCCCGATAGCCGGCGCGCAGGACGTTGTCGCGGTGGCCGGCCGAGCCCATCCAGGCGGTGACGATGGCGCGCGGGGTCCCGAGCGCGCCTGTGCCCCAGGCAAGGTTCTCGCCGACGGCCCACTCCGCGCTGCCGCTGAGGTACCCGGTCGCGCGGATCCTGTCGATGACCTGCGAGCCGTTGAGGCCGGTGTGGGAGAAGAAGCGGTGCTCCACCATGTCGCCGGCGTGGCCGAGTGCGGCGCGCTGGAGCTCGGCCTCGACGCGCAGGGCGACCAGGCCGCGGTCGGCGCGCTCGCCGTTGAGCAGGCACAGCGTTGACGTGGCGGCGCCGACGAGGTTGCGCGCGTCGGGGAGCAGGTCCGCGCCGGGGCAGCTCGCGCCCGCGGCGATGCCGTCTCGCTCGTGCGGGGCCGGGCGCGTCGCGGCCGGATCGATCCGGCCGCCGGGGGAGAGCCGGACCTCAGGGCCGCCGCTGGAGTCGGCGGTGGCGTCGCCGAGGCGCGCGTCGGTCACGCCGAGGCTCAGAGGCCCGGCGGGCGCCGGCGGGCGTGTCGTCGCGCCGCCGATTCGGCGGGCGTCGTCACCAGACGCGCCGCAGCCGGCGAGCCCGAGGCTCGCCGCGGCGGCGATTGAAGCCAGCAGCGCGCGGTGTCTCACCCGACTGATATCGCACCGAAGGCCTCAGGACTTGAGCGAACGAATGGCCAGTTGGACCCCGACTAGCCACCGTAGACGCCCGGAGACGCCTGCCATGCGCGCGGGCCCAGGTCGGCGAACGCGTCCACCACCTCGGGGTCGAACTGCGTGCCGGCGCCGCGCCGGATCTCCTCCGCGGCGTCCTCGACCGACCACGATTCCTTGTAGGGCCGCTCGTTGACCAGCACGTCGAAGACGTCAGCGACGTGCACGAGGCGGCCGACCAGCGGGATGTCCTCGCCGGCCAGCCCGTCGGGATAGCCCGCCCCGTCCCAGCGCTCGTGGTGGAAGCGTGCGATGTGCTCGGCGACCTCGAGGAGCTCGGAGTCGCTCTCGGCGAGGACGCGGGCGCCCGCCTCGGCATGTGTCTTCACGACCTCGAACTCCTCCGGCTCCAGGCGGCCCGGCTTGAGCAGGATCGAGTCGGGGACGGCGATCTTGCCCACGTCGTGCAGCGGGGCGGCGTGCCGGACCCGGGCCACCGCCGGGGGGGAGAGCCCGAGCCGCGCCGCGAGGCGCGCCGCGAGCCCGGCGACGCGCTCGGTGTGCTCGCGCGTGTTGTCGTCGCGGTACTCCCCGGCCAGGGTCAGGCGCCGCAGCAGGTCGAGCCGCGCCGCCTCGACCTCCCGCCGGCGGCCGACGGTCTGCGCGCCCAGCGCCGACTCGAGCTCGCGCACCCGCCGCTCGAAGCCGATCCGATCGAGCAGCGCGCGCAGGCGCAGGACCGTACGGGCGGCGAGATTCTCCCCGGTGCCCGCGAGCTGGGCGGCGGGGACGACGGCCGGCCCCGTGCCGAGCTCGAGCGGATCGAACAGCTCGCGCAGCGCGCCCTCCGCGCCGCCCAGGGCGACGATCACGTCCGGAGAGCCGGTCTGGGCGGCGTGAGCCGCCGCCTCGGCATCGGCCGCGACCGTCACCTGCGCCGACCCAGAGACGAGCTGCGCGCGGAGCGCCTGAACGGCCTTGGCTTCGCCGCCCGCGATGAGTACGCGGGTACCAGCCAGTGCGTCGTCCATAATCGGGCATGATGGCGGACACACCGGACCAGCGCCTCGGCACCGAAATCGCGGGCTATCGAATCGAGGAGCGCCTGGGCCGAGGTGGCATGGGCGTCGTCTACCGGGCCCAGCACATGAACCTGCGCCGCCGCGCGGCGGTCAAGATCATCGTGCCGGAGCTCGCCGACGCCAAGGGCTTCCGCACGCGCTTCATCCGCGAGGCCCGCATCGCCGCGGCCCTCCAGCACCCCAACATCGTCACCGTCTACGACGCCGGCCAGGTCGACGGGACGCTCTACATAGCGATGCAGTTCATCCGCGGCTCAGACCTGGCGGCGATCCTGCGCGAGGAGGGTCGGCTGCGGCCCTATCGCGCCATCGACGTCTGCCGCCAGGTCGGCTCGGCGCTCGACGCGGCGCATGCCATGGGGCTCATCCACCGCGACGTCAAGCCGGCCAACGTCCTGCTGGAGGGCCGGCGCGCCTACCTCACGGACTTCGGGCTCACCAAGCGCTCGGGCAGCACCAAGACCGCGCTGACGAAGGCCGGCGAGCTGGTGGGGACGATCCACTACGTCGCGCCGGAGCAGATCGAGGGCGCCCAGGTCGACGCCCGCACCGACGTCTACTCCCTCGGCTGCCTGCTCTTCCACTGTCTCGTCGGCGAGGTGCCCTTCGAGCGCGACAACGACGTCGCGGTGATCTACGCGCATCTCTCCGAGCCGCCGCCCAAGGTCACCGACGTGCGGCCCGAGCTCCCGGCGGGGCTCGACGCGGTCCTCGCCAAGGCGCTCGACAAGTCGGCCGACCGGCGCTTTCAGACGTGTGGCGACCTGATGTCGGCGGCGCGGGTCGTGATCGACGCCGCCGGCCCGCTGGCCGACACCATCCCCGGCCGCGGCGTCCCGCTGGGCGGCGACGCGCCGGACGTGACCACCACCGTGGGGCGCGGCGTCCCCGGGGCGGGGGACGCCGAGTCGGTGGGCACGCTCACCGGCGTGGCGGTGCCCGCGCGGCGCTCGCGGATGCTGCTCGCAGGGGTCGACTCCCGCACGCGGGCGATCGTCCGCGTCGCCGTGGGCGACCACTGTGAGATCGACGAGGCTCCCAGCGGGGAGGACGTGCTCGAGATCGCTCGTGACCGGCGGCCCGACCTCGTGCTGCTCGACTGGAACGCCCGGGACCTCGCCAGCCGCGACGTGCTCGGGGCACTGCGCGCCGATGCGGTCACGCGCGAGTCCAAGGTGCTGCTGGTCGTCCACGACAAGCAGACCCGCAGCCGCGAGGTGGCGAGCGCGGGCGCCGACGAGACGCTGGGGACCCCGTTCTCGCCGCTGCAGCTCCAGGTCAAGCTCCGCAAGCTGCTGGGCGCCGACGCCGTCTCGAGATGACGCTGAGCCCGTGTGGTTGAGGGTCCTGTCCGGCGCCGACGCCGGACGGACCGTCGAGGTCGCGCCCGACGGTGACGAGCCGTTCGTGCTCGGGCGCGTCCGGGGCTGCCACCTCGTCGTGCGCGACGAGCGCGCCTCGCGGCGCCACGCCGAGCTGCGACCCGAGCCGGACGGGCGCCTGCGGCTGCGTGACCTGGACTCGGCCAACGGCACCTACGTCGACGGCCGGCGGGTGGAGGAGGCGGTGCTCGCCGGCGGAGAGCAGATCCGCATCGCCGGCGTGGACATCGGCCTGGAGGCGCAGCGGCCGCCCGAGCCCGTTCATCGGGAGGACGCGAGCTGGTCGATGGTCGGTCGCCTCGTCGAGCGCCGCACGCGTGCCGCGCGCCGTGCGACCTACGCGGCCCTCGCCGCCGCGGTGCTGGCCCTGATCGCCGTCGCCGCCCTGCTGTCGGGCGGCCTCGGCGGCGGCGACGACGAGGTGCCCGACGTCGTGCGGCGCGTCACGCCCTCCACCGTCCTGGTCGAGACGCTGCGCGGCGACCGCCGCACGGGCACGGGCAGCGGGTGGGTGCTCGATGCCCGCGCCGGCCTCGTGGTCACCGCCGCGCACGTGGTCAACGAGGGGGTGCGCTACCGCGTCGCCAGCGACGGCCAGGCCCGGCCGGCCTCGCTGGTGGCCAGCGCCCCGTGCGAGGACCTCGCCATCCTGCAGGTGCAGGGCGTGGCCGGGCTGAGAACGGCGGCGGTGGGCTCCGGACGGGGCCTCGAGTCGGGCGAGACCGTGATCGCGCTCGGCTACCCGGCGGGCGCGACGCCGACAGACGCGCCGACCTCGACGCGCGGCGTGGTCTCGGTCTCACGCGGCGCGTTCCGCGACCCGGCGGCCGACGTGCCCGGCTATCCACAAGCCGTCCAGACCGACACGGCGCTGAACCCGGGCAACTCCGGCGGTCCGCTGGTCGATCTCGACGCCAGGATCGTGGGTGTCAACGCGGCCGCGCGCAGCGCGGGCTCGGACGGCCGGCGGCTGGAGGGCCAGAACTTCGCGATCGCCATCGACCGCGCCCGCGGCGTCATCGCAGGGTTGCGGAAGGGACGGTCGGTGGGCTGGACGGGCGCCACCTTCGGCTACCCCACGGTGCAGGAGCTCGCCGAGCGCGGGCTGCCCCCGGGCCTGTACGTCACTGGAGCCGTGGCGGGCACGCCGGCTGCGCGCGCCGGCCTGGGCGGCCGCGGGGAGCTGCTCGCCGGCGTCGACGGCCGGCCGGTTGGCCCGTCGCTGTCGTCCTACTGCGCCGCCATCGCCGGCCGCGCGAGCGGCGAGGGCGTCCGGTTCACCCTCGTGGCGCCGGGCGGCGCGAAGCCGCGCGAGGTCACGGTGGCGCTCGCGTGACGGGACCGGACGTCGCGGTCATCGGTGGCGGGATCGTCGGCTGCGCGGTGGCCGCCTTCACGGCCGAGGCGGGGGCTCGCGTGCGCCTCTACGAACGCGAGCGTGTGGCGGCCGGGGCCTCGGGCCGCAACTCGGGGATCGTGCAGCACCCGCTCGACGAGGACCTCGTCGAGCTCTTCGACGCGACTGTCGCGCTCTATCGTCAGCTCGGACACGGGTTCTCCCTCCCGCCCGAGCCCGCCGGCGTGCTGGTCCTCGGCCGGCGTGCGGACGCGCTCGAGCCCACCCGGGAGGCGCTCGCGCGCCGCTTCCCCGTGCTGGGCGCGGAGCGGCTCGGGGGCGCCGCCCTCCACGCCGCGGAGCCCGGGCTGGCCGGCGACCTCGCCGCCTACCGGCTCGAGACCGGCTTCCCGGTCCCGCCGGCGGCGGCGACGGAGGCGTTCGCCGCCCGCGCGCGCGCCGCCGGGGCCGACGTGCGGGAGGGGGCCGCGGCGCAGCCAGCGCTCGGGGTCGGACGGGTTGCGGGGGTCGCGCACGAGGGCCGCGTCGAGCCGGCCGGGTCCGTCGTGGTGGCCGCCGGGCCCTGGACGGCCGCGCTCGTCGACCCGGCAGGAGCGTGGCGGCCGATCGTGCCACTGTGGGGCGTCAACGTCGAGCTGCGGCTGCGCCGGCCGCCGCGCCACGCGCTCGAGCAGGCGGGCGTCGAGGACCTGAGCACCGTCGGAGAGCGGCCAGGGTCGATCTTCAGCCTCGTCACGCACCGGGGCGCCTCGGCGCTGGGATCCACGTTCCTGCCCGAGCGTCCGGATGCCGCCGCCCTCGCGCCCGGGCTGGTCGAGCGCGGCGCGCGCTTCGTGCCCGCGATCGCGGAGGCGCCCGTCGTGTCGGTGCGCGCCTGCGCCCGGCCGCAGGCGGTCGACGGGCGGCCGCTGCTGGGGCCCGCCGCCGGCGTCGACGGCCTGTTCCTCGCCGCCGGCCACGGCCCCTGGGGGATCTCGCTGGGGCCCGCCTCGGCGCGGCTGGTGGCCGACGCCGCGCTCGGCCGGCCGGTCGCGATCCCGGCGGCGCTCGACGCCCGGCGTCTCGGACCCTGAGCGGCTCAGGCGGGCATGGGCAGGAGCCGGGCGAGCTCGGCGGCCGGCGTGGGGCGCGCGAACAGGTAGCCCTGGCCTTGGACGCACCCGAGTTCCAGCAGCGCCTCGCGCTGGGCCTCGGTCTCAACGCCCTCGGGCATGACGAGCAGGCCGAGCGAGGCGGCCATCGTGACCACCGCGACCACGAGCGCCGCCGCGCGCGGGTCGGTGGTCATCTCCGCGACGAAGGAGCGGTCGATCTTGAGGATGTCGAGCGGAAACCGCTGGAGGCGCGCCAGCGACGAATAGCCGGTGCCGAAGTCGTCGAGCAGGAGCGTGACGCCGAGCGCCTTCAGCTCGGTCAGCGTGGACAGTGGCGAGTCGCGCTCGTCGAGCAGGACGGATTCGGTCAGCTCCAGCCACAGTCTCCGCGGGTCGAGCCCCGAGTCCGCGAGCGCGGCGCCCACGTCCGCCACGAGGCCGGGATGCGAAAGCTGGCGGGCCGACACGTTGACGCTGACCGGCAGCTCGACGTCGCCCAGCGCCACCACTTGGGCGCACGCCTCGCGCAGCGCCCAGCGGCCGAGGGGTACGATCAGGCCCGATTCCTCTGCCACGGGGATGAACTCGGCCGGCGAGACGGGCCCGCGGACTGGGTGCGTCCAGCGCATCAGGGCCTCCAGTGCGGTGGGGCTTCCGGTACGGAGGTCCACCATGGGCTGGTAGTGCAGGGCGAGCCGTCCCTCCTCGAGCGCTTCCCGCAGGCCGATCTCGAGCTCCAGCCGGGCGGTCACCTCGGCACGCATGGGCGCGTCGAAGAGCTCGCAGCGCCCGCGGCCGCGGCCCTTGGCGCGATACAGCGCGGTATCGGCGTCGCGGATCAGGGTCTCGACGTCGCTGTCGGGGCCGGCCACCGTCACGCCGACGGAGGTCGTGACATGGACCGGCGAGCCGGCCACGTCGACCGGCGTCTCGGCCACCTCCGCCAGGCGCCGGGCCAGCAACATCGCCTCGAGCTCGTCTTCCACGCCGTCGCACAGGACGACGAACTCGTCGCCGCCGAAGCGCGCGACGGTGTCGACCGCGCGCAGCGAGTCCCCGAGGCGGGGAGCGAGCACCCGCAGAAGCTCGTCGCCCGCCGGGTGCCCGAGCGAGTCGTTGACGAACTTGAACTGGTCG
>DASQFQ010000268.1:0-16847 GCA_035633075.1 Solirubrobacteraceae bacterium
GGGAGCGCACGCCCGCCGGTGCCCACGCACTCTGCCGGGTGACCCGTGAGGCTTCCACGTCAGGGGCCGACCATGGCCCGTCCGGGCTCGAAACGCTGCTGTACGCCCGTCTGCTGCTCGACCTGGCGGCGGATGTCCTTCATCGGCTCCACCGACCGCACGCGCGGCACGACGTCGAAATTGTTCTCCGGGGGCGGGGAGGACATGAACCACTCCAGGGTGTTGCCCTTCCACGGGTCCGGGCCCGCGACCCTGCCCACCTTCAGCGAGCGAGTGACGTTGATCACGGTCAGCAGGATCCCGAGGGCCAGCACGAAGGCGCCGACGCTGGAGATCAGGTTGTAGGCCGTCCAGGAGCCTTCGGAGTACTCGTAGATGCGCCGCGGCATGCCGTCCAGGCCGGCGGAGTGCTGCACGAGGAAGGTAAGGTTGAAGCCGACGAGGATCGTCCAGAAGGAGGCCTTGCCGAGCCCCTCGGACAGCATCCGGCCCGACATCTTGGGGAACCAGTAGTAGATCCCGGCGAAGATCCCGAACACCGAGCCGCCGAACAGCACGTAGTGCAGGTGCGCGACCACGAAGTAGGTGTCGGTGAGCTGCCAGTCGACGGGGAAGACGGCGAGGAAGATCCCCGAGATGCCGCCGATCAGGAACACCCCGATCAGGCCGACCGCGAACAGCAGCGGCGTGCGGTACTCGATCGTCCCGCGCCACAGGGTCGCCACCCAGTTGAAGATCTTCACGCCGGTGGGCACGGCGATCAGGAAGCTCGAGAGCATGAAGAAGGCCAGCACCACCGTCGACATCGGGGTGGCGAACATGTGGTGGGCCCACACCAGCATGCCGAGGAAGGCGATAGCCGCGGTGGAGGCCGCGATCGCCTTGTAGCCGAAGATCGGCTTGCGCGCGAACACCGGCAGGACCTCCGAGACGATCCCGAACGCCGGCAGGACCATGATGTAGACCGCGGGGTGCGAGTAGAACCAGAAGGCGTGCTGCCACAGCAGCGCCGAGCCGCCCTGCGTGGGGTCGAAGAAGGTCCCGCCGTAGTTGCGGTCCACCAGCAGCATCGCCAGCGCGGCGGCCAGGGCCGGTGAGGCCAGGATGATCAGGTAGGCATAGATCAGGATCGTCCAGCAGAACAGCGGCAGGCGGCCCCAGCCCATGCCGGGCGCGCGCATGTTGTGGATCGTCGCCACGAAGTTGACCGCCCCGAGCATCGAGCTCAGGCCCACGATGTGCAGGGAGATGATCCAGGCGTCGATGCCCCCGCTCGGCGAGTAGCGACCTTCCGACAGCGGCGCGTAGCAGGTCCAGCCGCATTCGGGCGGGGAGAAGAACAGCGAGGCGTAGAGGACGATGCCCCCGAACAGCAGCATCCAGTAGGACCACGCGTTGAGGCGCGGGAAGGCCATGTCGCGCGCGCCGATCATGAGCGGCACCACGTAGTTCGCGAACCCGGCCATGATCGGGATGACGAACAGGAAGACCATTGTCGTCCCGTGCATCGTGAACAGCGCGTTGTACTTCTCGGGCTCCAGGAAGGTGTTGTCGGGCACGCCGAGCTGGATCCGCATCAGCAGCGCCTCGACCCCGCCGAGGATGAAGAAGAGGAACGTGGTGAAGAGGTAGAGGATCCCGATCCGCTTGTGGTCCACGGTGGTGACCCAGGAGTTCCATCCGCCGCCCTGCGGCTCGACGATCCGGGTGGCGATCTGGGGCCGCGGCCGAGCGCGGACGGTCCTCGGCTCGGTGGCGGGAGTGGGCTCGGAGGTGATGGCCATGGCGTCTACTGGGCCGCTTGGGACTCGATTAACTGCTTGCGCTGGCGGGCGCCCTCGTCCCTGGCCGCCTTGATATCGGCGGCCTGCTGGTCGAACCAGCGCTGGTAGGCCTCGAAGGGCACGGCACGCACGCGGGCGTACATGTTGGCGTGGTTGCGGCCGCACAGCTCGGCGCACTGGCCCTCGTAGACGCCCGCCTCTGGGACCTTGAACCACGTGTGGTTGGTGTAGCCGGGCAGCGCGTCGAACTTGCCGCCCAGCGCCGGGATCCACCACGAGTGCGCGACATCGTCGGAGGTGATGTCGAGGGTGACCGTCATGCCCACCGGGACGACCATCTCCTCGTAGGCGAAGACCTCCTTGCCGCCCTGGCTGGGGTATGTGTAGCGCCACACGTACTGCTGGCCGTCCACCCGGATGTTCATGGAGGCGCCCTTGGGGGGCGCCGGCTGGTCGGTGGAGGCGAAGGCGACGTTGGAGGCGACGCGGTTGCCGTTCTTGTCGATGTCGGAGGCGGCGGGGTTCTTGATCTGAGGCAGCTTGAGGAAGGTGACGGCCGTGATGAAGATGAGGATCACGGCCGCGCCCACCGTCCAGCCGATCTCCAGGCGGGTGTTGCCGTGGATCTGCGCCGCCACCCGGCCCTTGCGCGCCCGGAAGCGAATCAAGAACCAGATCAGCGAGCCCTCGACGCCGAGGAAGACGACGACGGCCATGGCGAGGATGAGCGCGTAGAGGCCGGCGATGTCGTCGGCGTTGGGCGAGCCGCCGTGCTCTGGAACAAGGATGCCGGCCAGGATGTTCAGCGCTTGTGCCACGGCGGCGGAGAGTCTATAGACGGCCCGGAGCGACTCGCGGCAAGGTGTCAGAGCCCTGGCAGGCCCCTCAGCGTCCCTGGAAATCGGGGCGGCGCTTGGCGAGGAAGGCCCGCACGCCCTCGGAGAAGTCGCCGCTGGCGGCCATCTCCTGCTGGACGGCGGCCTCGAGCTCGAGCTGCTGGTCCATCCCCCCGTAGATCCACGCGTTGAGCTGCCGCTTGGAGCCGGCGTAGGAGCGGGTGGGACCGGTGGCGAGGCGCTCGGCGAGCGCGTCGACCTCCGCGTCGAAGGCGTTGTCGGCCGCCACGCGGTTGATGAGGCCCCACTGCAGCGCCCGCGCCGCCTCGATCCGCTCGCCGAGCATGGCCATCTCCGACGCGCGCGCGTGCCCGACCCGCGCGGGGACGAAGACGGAGGAGCCACCGTCGGGGACCAGGCCGATGTTCACGAAGGCCAGCAGGAAGTAGGCCGACTCGCGGGCGATCACCAGGTCGCAGGCCAGCGCCAGCGAGCAGCCGATGCCCACCGCCGGGCCGTTGACCGCCGCCAGCACGGGCTTGGGCATGCGCCGGATCCCGACGATGATCGGGTGGTAGCGGTCCCGCAGCGTCGTCTGGACGTCGGGGTGGCCCTCCGGCGTGGGATCGAAGCCCGCCTTGAGGTCGGCGCCCGAGGAGAAGCCGCGCCCCCCGCCGGTGATGGTGACGCAGCGCACGTCGTGGTCGTCGGCGGCGCGCCGCACGGCGTCGAGCAGGTCGACCCCGAGCTGCACGTTCCAGGCGTTCATGGTCTCGGGCCGGTCGAGCACGATGCGCAGCTCGGCGCCGTTGGAGGCGCCGCGCCTGACGCTGAGCGTCTCGTAGGCCGGCTCGGGCATCGGGCGCGCATCCTACGGGGCCGCTAGCCTGGAAGGCGTGTCCGAACGACGCCCCCGGATCGGCATCTGCACCGCCGTCGAACAGGCCCAGTGGACGGTGTGGGACCAGGAGGCCTGCCTGCTCTCGAGGTCGTACGTCAACGCGATCCAGAGCGCGGGCGGCCTGGCCCTGATGATCCCGCCCGACCCCGCCCTGATCGGCGAGCCGGACGAGGTGCTCGACGTCCTCGACGGCTTGATCCTCGCCGGGGGAGCGGACATCGACCCGGGCGCCTACGACGAGCCGGCCCACGAGGAGACCCACGGCACCTCGCCCGAGCGCGATCTCTTCGAGGTCGCCCTCGCCCGCCGCGCGCTCGAGCGCGATCTGCCGCTGCTCGGGATCTGCCGCGGCATGCAGCTGATGAACGTCGCTCAGGGCGGGACCCTGATCCAGCACCTGCCCGACGACGTGGGCCACGGCGACCATCGCCGCTCGCTGGGCTCCTTCGACAACGCCGACCACCCGGTCCGGCTGGAGCCCGGGTCGCTCGCCGCGCGGGCCGCGGGCGAGGACAACCACGGCACCAAGTCCCACCACCATCAGGGCATCGCGCGGCTGGGGGAGGGGCTGGTCGAGACCGGCTGGAGCGTGCTCGACGAGCTTCCCGAGGCGATCGAGGCGCCCAGTCGCCGGTTCGCGCTCGGCGTGCAGTGGCACCCCGAGGTCGACCCCGACTCCCGCCTGATCGAAGCGCTGGTGGCGGAGGCGGCAGCGGCGCGCAACGGCGCGGGCCGCTAGGGCTGCACACCTCGCCGCCCCGTGCGCCCGTCGACCGCCATTCGCGCGGCCGCGTGGGCGGCGCTCGCCGCCGGCGTGGCGGCGCCGCTCGTCCGGCGCCGTCTCAAGCTGCCCCCGCCCGTGGTGACGGTGACGGCGGCGGGCGCGCCGTTCGCGCTCTGCGTGCTCGTCCCGCGATCGCGCGCGCGTGATGTCGGGGTGTGCGTCCTGCAGATGTGCGCCTATTTCGCGACCTACCAGATGCCCAACGACGATCCGATCGCGCTCGAGCGGCGCGTGCGGATCGCCTACCCGGTACGGGCCGACCGGGCGCTCGGACTCGGCGCCACGCCCAGCCTGCGCCTGCAGCGCAGGCTCGGGCGGCCGGGGCGGATCAACCGCTGGGAGCGGGTGTTGGTCTGGTCGCACTGGCTGTGGTTCCTCGTACCGCACGGCACGGCGCTGTTCCTGCTGCTGCGCCACCGCGAGCGCTTCCCGCGCGGGGCCTGCATGGTCTATGCGACCTTCGACCTCGGCCTGATCGGCTACTGGGCCGTGCCCACCGCTCCGCCGTGGTACGCGGCCGCGCGGGGGCTGATGGCCGACGGCAGGACGCCGGAGCTGCGCCGCATGATGGTCGAGTACGGCGAGCACTTCTGGAAGTCGGGCTGGCAGCCGCTGTACGGTTTCCTCGGCGGCAACCCCCTTGCCGCGATGCCCTCCCTGCATTTCGCCACGTCTGTGATGGCCGCTCACCTGCTAGCCGAGACCGGTCCCGCGGCCGGCACGGTCGCGTGGACGTACGCGACCACGCTGGGCATCGCGCTGGTCTACCTCGGGGAGCACTACGTGGTGGACCTCGCGGCCGGGCTGGCGCTGGCCGAGGGCATCCGGGCGGCCGCGCCGGCCGCGGCACCGCTGCTGTCGCGCGTCGCCGAGGCCGTGCGCCGGCTGGAGGCGAGGGCGACGGCATGAGGACCACGGCGCCGATCCGTTCCCCCAACCCCGAGGGCCCCGAGGACGAGGAGGTCCCGCTTCGGTTCGACCCCTCGCCGCGCAGCATCATCGGCTTCGGCCTCTTCGTCGCCCTCGCCATCCTCGGCCTGTACTTCCTGCTGCCCCAGGTCGCCGGGCTGCAGGAGACCTGGCACCGCATCGAGGACGGCAGCCCGTTCTGGCTCGCGCTCGCCCTGCTGTTCACGGTCGGCATGTTCGGCGGGTACGTGCTGCTCTTCCAGGGGGTCTTCGGGCGTGGCGGCGCGCACCTCACGTGGCGCGAGAGCTACCAGATCACGATGGCGGGGCTGGCGGCGACGCGGCTGTTCTCCGCGGGCGGCGCGGGCGGGATCGCACTGACCGCGTGGGCGCTGCGGCGCTCCGGGATGCGCCGCCGCGCGGTGGCCGACAAGACGATCTCGTTCCTCGTGCTCACCTACCTCGTCTACATGGCGGCGCTGGTGGTGTTCGGCTTCGGGCTGCGCTTCGGCGTCTTCCACGGCGACGACCCCTTCACGATGACCGTGCTGCCCGCCACGCTCGCTCTGCTGGTCACGGCGGTGGGGCTCTCGATAGCCCTCGTCCCCACCGACTTCGAGCGCCGGCTGCAGAGCCTGGCCTCCAGGCACAGCCACGTGGGGCGGCTCGCGCAGCGACTGGCCACCGTGCCGGCCACGGCGTCGGCGGGGATGCGCGACGCGCTCGCCCACCTGCGCTCGCGCGATCCGGCCCTACTGGGCGCGATCGCCTTCTGGGGATTCCAGATCGGGGTGCTGTGGGCGTCGTTCAAGGCCTTCGGCGAGGCCCCGCCGATGGCGGTGATCGTGATGGCCTTCTTCGTCGGGATGCTCGGCAACCTGTTGCCGCTGCCGGGCGGGATCGGCGGCGTGGACGGCGGGATGATCGGCGCCTTCGCGGCCTTCAACGTCGACGCGGGCCTCGCGGTCGTCGCGGTGCTCGTCTACCGCGCGTTCACGTTCTGGTTGCCGACGGTCCCCGGGATCTTCGCCTACCTCGGGCTGCGTAGGACGGTCGAGCGGTGGCGGGCGCAGCGGCTTGCCGAGCGGCGCGAGGCGACGGCGCGGACCCCCGCCGGAGCGCTACACTATACAAACTGAAGTAACCACGTGACGCGGGAGGAGATCGCCTCACCCATGGCAGATGTCGAGCAGGTCATCATCATCGGCAGCGGCCCGGCCGGTTACACGGCCGCCCTCTACACGTCCCGCGCGAACCTCGCGCCGCTGGTCGTCGAGGGCTTCATGTGGGGCGGCCTGCTGCAGCAGACCACCGACGTCGAGAACTACCCCGGCTATCCCGAGGGGGTCATGGGCCCGGAGATGATGCAGCAGTTCCGCGACCAGGCGGAGCGCTTCGGCACCCGCTACATCACCGACAACGCGACGCGGATCCAGCCGGGCGGGGAGGGCGAGCCCCACACCGTTTGGGTCGACGACCAGGAGCTCAAGGCCAACACGCTGATCCTGGCCATGGGCGCCGAGCACAAGAAGCTCTGCGTGCTCGGCGAGCAGGAGCTCGCCAACGGCCGCGGCGTTTCCTACTGCGCCACCTGCGACGCGGCCTTCTACCGGGATGCGGAGACGATCGTCGTCGGTGGCGGGGACTCGGCCATGGAGGAGGCCATCTTCCTGGCCAAGTTCGCGTCCAAGGTGACCATCGTCAACCGCCGCGACGAGTTCCGCGCGTCGAAGATCATGCTCGAGCGCGCGCGTGCCACGGAGAACATCGAGTTCCTGACACCCTACGTCGTCGACGAGTTCCTCCTCGCCGAGGAGGGCGGCGCACTGGGCTCTGCCCGCCTGCGCAACGTGGAGACGGATGAGACGCGCGACCTGCCGATGAAGGGCGCATTCATCGCGATCGGCCACGAGCCGCAGTCAGAGCTGGTGCGCGACATCGTTGCCACCGACGAGGACGGCTACGTGATCACCGAGGGCAAGTCCACGCGCACGGACGTGCCGGGGATCTTCGCCGCCGGTGACCTCGTCGACCACACCTACCGCCAGGCCGTCACGGCCGCCGGCTCGGGATGCCAGGCGGCGCTGGACGCGGAGTGGTACCTGCGCGACAACCCGGCGGTGCCGACCCCGGCCGCGCTCGAGGGCGCCGGCGACCTCGCCGAGGCGCAGTGGGCGGCGGCGGCGACCTCACCGGCCGCTGGGTCCTGACGCGCGCGAGCGACCGGTCACGCCCCGCCTCCGCGAGCGTCGCGTGGGCGGCGACTCAGCGCCGCGCGCGGCGCACGCGGCGCACGCTGAGCTCGTAACCAGAGTCCAGGCCCCGGGCGGCGCGGTCGATGTAGACCTCGAGGTAGGCGAGCCGCAGCCGTCGCGAGGGGTTGACCAGCGTGAGCGTGTCCTTGCGGCGCCCCGAGCGCCGCGAGCGGCCGATGAGCTGCTCGTCGTCGGCGATCGAGCTCGCCGAGCGGGTAAAGGCGGCGACGTCGGCGTCGCCGAAGCGCTGGAGCACCGAGATCCGCAGCCGTGCCCGCGGCGGGAGGCGCACCCGGTAGACGTCCGCGGGGTCCTCGTACTGGTCGAGCAGGGCGCGCAGCCGGCGCGGGGGCCCGCCCGACCAGATCGCGGGTCGCGGGCGGCCGAGCGCGCGGCCGTCGACCCAGACGATGTCGTCGTTGGGCTCCAGGGGGTCGGCCGCGGGCGCGCGGCGCGCGAGCGCCGCCCCGACCGACAGCAGGCCGAAGCCCGTGGCCGGGTCCCAGCCGCGGCGGTCGAGGTCGCGAGCGGAGAGCCGCAGCACCTGGGCGACCTGGTCGACGCTTAGCTGGGGCCGCACCGCGCGCACCCAGGCGGCCGCCGCCGCGACCATCGGCGCCGAGTAGCTCGTGCCCGTAACAGCGGCGTAGCCGTCCCTGTTGCCGTCGTCGTCGAACTGAGACGGGATGGCGGTGAGGATGGCGACACCGGGCGCGCTGAGGTCGATCGCCGCATTGGCGTTGGAGAAGTAGGCGCTCCTGAGGTCGGAGCGGACCGCCGCGACGGTGAGCACGTGCGGCAGCGACGCGGGGAACTCCAGCGGATTGCCCTGCCCGAACTCGTTCCCGGCTGCGGCGACGAGGGTGATCCCCTTTGCGGTGGCCAGCTGGAGCTGGGCGTACTCGGCGAAGCAGAGATCCGGCGCCCCGTAGCTCATGTTGATCACCGCGGCGCCGGCGTCCACTGCGCGCGCGACACCGGCGGTGGTGTCCGCGCAGAGGATCTCGCTCGGCAGTGGCACGTTGAGTGCGCGCATGCCCGGCCAGATGCCGAGGATGCCGACGTCGTTCTTCGGCGCCGCGGCGATCGCGGCGGTCTCGGTCCCGTGGGCGTCGGTGACGGGCAGGCCGCCAAGCGTCGAGACGTTGCCGCTCGCGAACTCGGGGTGGCTCCCGTCGAGCTCGGCGTCCACGAGCGCGAGCAAGGGGCTGGCGGAGGTGACCGGGGGCGGGGCGAGCGCCTGGTCGACGACCGCGTTGCGCCAGCCTGCGCCGGCCGACAGTGGGTCGGGCGCCGTGGCGGGCGGCGACTGCATCCGCCGAGCGCGGCGGTTGGGCTCGGCGAAGGTCAGCAGGCGCCGCGCGCGCAGCGCCCCGGCCAGCTCGCGCGCCCAGGCGCGGGCCACGACGTAGACGCCGGGCACGACGCGGCGGGCGCCGTGGCGGGCGGCCACCGCGTCGGCGCGCCCACCGGGCCGGGCGCCGACGAGCCATGTGGTGCGGTCGGCCGGGACGGTGGATGCCGCGGCGTCCCCGGGGAGTGTCAGCGGTGGGCTGGGCGGTGCCCCCGGGGCCGGCGCGGAGCCGCCGAGCACGAGGGCCGTCGCGAGCGCGGCTGGAGCGAGGCGGGGGAGGCGCACCTGGCCTAATCGTAGGGCTGCGCGTGCAGCGCCTCACCGGTCCGTGCGGCGCGCAGCAGCGCGGGCGCGGGGCGGTAGCGCTCCTCGCGGTACTCCTCTCCGAGCCCGCCGAGCACGGTGAGCACCTCGGCGGGGCCGATCTCGTCGCCCCACTGAAGCGGTCCGCGCGGATGGTTGAGACCGAGCGCCATGCCGGCGTCGATGTCGCTCGCGCTTCCTCGTCCCTCGCCCAGGGCGAAGGCCGCCTCGTTGACGAGCTGGCTGACGATGCGGCCCAGCACCAGGCCGGGCGCGTCGCCCACCCACTCGACGTGGCGGCCCAGGGTGCGGAAGAACTCCTCGGCGGCCCGGGCGGCGGCCGGCGAGGTGGTGGGGGAGTGGGTGAGCTCGACCAGCGCGCCCAGCGGCGGAATGGCGAAGAACCCGGCGGCCGTGCCACCCGGATCGAGCGCGGCCAGGGGAGCGGCGTCGCAGAGGACGACGGGCGGCCCCCCCTGCGCCGGCGCGAGCGCCTCGTCGGCGCCGCAGTCGAGCACCAGCGCCGGCACCCGTCCCTCGGCCTCCTCAGGGGGGGCGGCCCGCCAGCCGGCCTGCATCGCGGCGGCGGTCAGCTGCGCGGCCAGCGCGCTGTCACCGGCGATCACCACGAGGCGGTCGTTGCCGCCCCCGGCCGGGGGCGCGGGCTCGTCCTCGGGGCGGTGGGCGCCTCCGTCGGACGGGTAGACGTACCAGCCGCGGCCGGTCTTGCGCCCGTGGCGCCCGGCGGCCGCCATCTTCGCCGCGAGCGGGGAGGGCCGCCAGCGGGGCTCGCCGTAGGATTGCTCGTAGAAGGACTTCGAGATCTCGAACCCGACGTCGATCCCGACGAGGTCCATCAGCTCGAACGGTCCCATGGGAAAGCCGCCGCCTAGGCGACAGATGCGATCGACCTGCTCGGGGGTGGCGAGCCCCTCCTGCACGAGCCGCAGCGCCTCCAGTCCGAACGGCCGGTTGCAGCGGTTGACGAGGAAGCCCGGCCCGTCCGCGGCGTCGATGACGCGCCGGCCCATGGCAGCGCCGGTCGTGCGCACCACCCGCAGCGCGTCGTCGTCGGACGCCTCTCCGGCGACCACCTCGACGAGCTCCATCACGGGCGCGGGGTTGAAGAAGTGCATCCCGACGACCCGCTCCGGCCCGGGAACGCCCGCGGCCAGCTCGGTCACGCTGAGCGACGAGGTGTTCGTGGCCAGCACGCAGTCGCCGCCTACGATCTCGGCCAACCGCGAGAACAGCTCGCGCTTGAGCTCGAGCGACTCGGGCGCCGCCTCGACGACGAGGCCGGCGGGCGCCAGATCCTCGAGCTCGGCGGCCGGCGCCAGGCGCCGCAGCGCCGCTTGGGCGCCGGCGGCGTCCAAGCGCCCGCGCTCCACGTCTCGCTCGAGGCGGCGGCGGATGTCCTCGAGCGCGCGCTCCACGGCGCCAGGGTCGGCGTCGTACAGCAGCGTCCGTGCCCCCGCCCGGCAGGCGAGCTGAGCGATGCCGGCGCCCATCGTCCCGGCGCCGACGACGCCGATGACGTCCGGGACCGCGGTCACTAGCCGGGCACGAGCGCGTTGAGCCCCGTCTCGGCGCGCCCGATGATCAGCTTCTGGATCTGCGAGGTCCCCTCGTAGAGGGTGGTGACGCGCACGTCGCGGAAGTAGCGCTCGACCGGGTGGTCGTCGACGTAACCCGCCCCGCCGTGCACCTGGATGGCGAGGTGGGCGCACTGCTGAGCGGCCTCCGTCGCGTAGAGCTTCGCGATCGAGGTCTCAGTCGTGCTCGGCCGCCCCTCGTCCTTGAGGAATCCCGCGCGCCAGACGAGCATGCGCGCGGCGTCGGTCTGCACGCGCATGTCGGCGATCATCGCCTGGACCAGCTGGAAGGACCCGATCGGACGGCCGAACTGCTCGCGCTCCTTGGCGTAGTCCACCGACGCCGACAGGGACCCCTGGCAGATCCCGACGCAGCCCGCGGCGACGGAGTAGCGCCCGGAGTCCAGAGCGCTCATGGCGACCTTGAAGCCGTCGCCGACTTCGCCCATCAGCGCGTCGTCTCCGACCTCGACGTCGTCGAGCGCCAGCGACGCGGTGTCGGAGCCATGCAGGCCCATCTTGCCGTGGATCTCCTGGCTCGAGAACCCCGGGGTGTCCGTGGGGACCAGGAAGCAGGCCAGGCCGCGGTGCTTCTTCGCGGGATCGGTCTGGGCGAAGATCATCGCGACCTTGGCGTGATTGCCCATCGAGATCCACATCTTGTTGCCCGCGATGGACCAGCCGCCGTCGGTCTTGCGGGCCCGCGTGCGCTGGTTGGCGGCGTCGGAGCCGGTGTCGGGCTCGGTGAGCCCGAAGCACCCGAGCCATTCCCCCGAGCACAGCCTGGGCAGGTAGTGATGCTTCTGCTCCTCGCTGCCCCAGCGCACGATCGAGGAGCACACGAGCGAGGTCTGCACGGACACGACCGTCCGCATGGCCGAACAGCCGCGGCCGACCTCCTCCACGACCAGTCCGTAGGTCAGGTAGTCCAGCCCGGCACCGCCGTACTCACGGGGGACGATGGCCCCGAGATAGCCCTGGTCGGCGAGCTTGCCGACGAGCTCGGTGTCGAAGTGGTGGTTGCGATCGTTCTCGCGCGCGCGAGGGACGATCTCAGCGTTGGTGAAGTCCCGCGCGGTCTCGCGGATCAGCTGCTGCTCGTCGCTCAGGTCGAAGTCCATGTCGGCGCACGCTAGCGGAGATAGGATCGGCCGCCATGCACGAGCGCAAGGAGCCGGGCGCCGATCCCGAGCCGGCACCGGTGCTCGCCACGTGGTGAGCCCGGCCGGCGGTCGCGTGGCTACGCTGCCCTGATCGACCCCTTCACCTTCATCGTGATCGGCTGCCTGGTGGCGGGCCTCATCGCCATCCTCGCGCTCGGCAGGTTCTATCCAGGCTCCGGCGCCGACGTGCTCGACCGGAAGCCCACGCGCTCGCACGAGGTCGAGGCCCAGAACGAGCTCGACGACATCGAGCAGATGCTCGCCGCCCAGAACGAGCTGCGGCGCAAGCGCGGGCTGCCAGAGCGCTCCGAGGACGAGTTCTCCGACGAGGTGCGCCGCGAGCAGCGGGAGCTCGACGAGCACGCCGCCGGGTTTCGGGCCGAGCGCGAGCCTGCGCCCAGCGAAGAGTGGCGCGGGTCCTGATCGTCGGCTGCGGTGGCCGCGGCCAGGCCCTCGCCCGCGAGCTCGTCGCCGCCGGCCACGCCGTGCGCGGCACCACGCGTCGCGCCCGCCGCATGGACGCGATCGCGGCAGCCGGAGCCGAGCCCTACCTCGGCGACCCTGACCGCGTCGCGACGATCATGGACGCTCTCGCGGGCGTGACGATCGTGTGCTGGCTGCTCGGCAGTGCCGAGGGCGAGCGGGCGCGGGAGCTGCACGCTGGACGGCTGCGGATGCTGTGGGAGAAGCTCGTCGACACGCCGGTCCGTGGCGTGGTCTACGAGGCGGCCGGGACGCTCGGGCCCGAGGTGCTGGGCGGCGGCCGCGAGCTCGCCCGGCAGGCGCACGAGACGTGGCACATCCCCCTCGAGGTGCTCGACACCGATCCCGCCGAGCGCGAGCGCTGGCGCGCCGACGCCGTGGGTGCAGTGGAGCGCCTGCTGAGCGCCTAGGCTGGTGGACGTGCGCTCCCCGTGGACCGAGTGGGGCAGCCTCGTGAACGTGCCGATCGAGAAGGGCGCACCGGCCTAGACATCGACGCGCGCGAGCAGGTCGGTGACCATCCGGGCCGTCGCGCCCCAGATCAGGTGGTCGCCGATCTGGTAGGTGTCGGTGCGGAAGGGCACGCCGCGCCGCACCAGCCGCCGCTTGCCGTATCCCGCCCGCACCGCGGCGAGCGGCAGCTCGAGCACCTGCGCGACCTCGGCGTCGGCGATCGTCCACGCGAAGCCGGGGTCGATGATCCCGACGAAGGGGTAGACGGCGTAGTTGGTCACGAGGGTCGGGGTGGGCGGCAGCGCGCCGACGAGCTCGACCGCCTCGGCCGGCAGGCCGATCTCCTCATGGGCCTCCCGCAGCGCCGTCGCGGCGAGGTCGGCGTCGCCGGGGTCGCGCCGGCCCCCGGGAAACGAGATCTCGCCCGGATGGCGCCGCAGGTGGTCGCGGCGCCTGGTGAACACGGCATGGATCTTGCCCGCGTCGAGATAGAGCGGGACCAGCACAGCGGCGTCGGTACGACCGTGCACCTCGATCGCGAGGGCAGCGTCCGACGCCAGCAGGGCGCCGCGCAACACCTCGGCGAGGGAGCCGCGTGTCCTCAGGCCAGCTCGATCCGCTCTTGGAAGCTGACCTCGCCCTCGAGCGTCCGGTGCACCGGGCACTTGGCGGCGATCACCCGCAGGCGCTCGACCTGCTCCTCGGAGAGGCTGGCGGGCATGCGCATCACGAGCTTGAAGGTCGTGGGCGCGCCGCGCTCGGCCGGCGTGTAGTCGCAGTCGACCTCCATGCCGTCGACGTTCCAGCCCTTGCGTAGGGCGTACATCTCCACCGTGATCGCCGTGCAGGAGGCCAGCGACGCTGCCAGCAGCTCCTGCGGGCTGGGACCCGCGTCCTCGCCGCCGTGCTCGGTGGACTCGTCGGCGGTCAGGTGGTGCTCTCGCACGGCGAGGTCGTGGGCGTACTTCTGCTTGCGGCGAGCGACGGCTCTCATGGTGCCCATGCTAGGTGAGTGGGTGGAAGACCATGCCCGTGAGCACCTTGGGGTAGAAGTAGGTCGACTTCGGGGGCATGGTCTCGCCGGCGGCGGCGACGTCGCGCACCCGCTCCACGGGGGTCGGGGCCATGAAGAACGCGGCCTCCGCCGCACCGGCCTGCACCCGCTCGCGGGCCTGTTCGGTGGAGCGCGCGTACTCCAGCCCGTCCAGACGGGAGATGTCGTCCTCGGTCATCCCGAGCGCGCCCTGGAGGATCAGCGCCTCCAGGACCGCGGTGTCGAGCCGGCGGTAGGGCTCGGGCTTGCCGGACAGGGCGGCGTCGGCGATCGCGGGATCGCGCAGCGTGAGCATCTGCGGGCGGCGGTGGCCGGCGTCGAGGTAGCCCACGCGCAGGCGGCCGTCGCCCACGGGCTGCAGGTGCTCCGGCGGCACCTCCTCCACCTCCCAGTCGCGCGCGATCGCCTCCCTCAGCGCCTCCCGCCTGGCCTCGGAGAGCCCGGTGAGAAGACGGTGGGTGGGGAAGACCGTGAGGCCGGGGTCCTGCAGGGCGACGAGGCACATCAGCACGTGTCGGTGCGCGCCCTCGCCGCCCATCTCCTCGGCGTAGACGCGCGCGGTCTCGTAGCGGTGGTGACCGTCGGCGATCAGCAGCTCGGTGTCACGCAGCGTCGCCCCGACGGCCGCGGCGGCGTCCGCGTCGCCGACGCGCCAGAGCCGGTGCTCGGTGCCGTCGTCGTCGGTGAGCTGCGCCCACGGCGCGCGCTCGGTGTGCGGCGAGATCGCGCTCCACGCCGCCCCGCCGGGGTCGTCGTAGAGCGAGAAGATGGGGGAGAGATTGGCCCGGGTGGCGCGGGTGAGGCGCAGGCGGTCCTCCCTGGGGCCCGGATGGGTGCGCTCGTGCGGGCGGATCCGGCCGGGCCCGTAGTCCTCCACCCGGACCCGCGCGAAGATGCCGCGGCGCGTGTAGGAGCGCCCGTCGGGGCCGGTGTAGCCCTGTGCGAGTGCCCACAGCGCGGGCTCAGGGTCGCGTGTGATCACGCCGTCGCGCTGCCAGGCCTCGAACCGCCGGGAGGCGTGGGCGTAGCGGTCTCCGTCGCCTTGGGGCAGGTCGATCTCGACGACGTTGTAGGGCGAGCGTGCGGCCAGCTCGGCGCGCTGGGCGGCGTCGATCACGTCGTAGGGCGGGGCCACCACGGGCTGCAGGCCCCCGACCCGGTTGAGGGCGTAGTGCAGGGCATGCAGGGGGGAGACGTCGGCCACGCGGCGGCGGAGGCTACACGCCGCCGCGGGTGTGTCCGGGGCTAGCGCCGGAAGCCGAAGTCCGTGGTGAAGGTCGCGCCGAGTTGCGAGACGGAGAGCTGGACCGGGACGCCAAGCTCGACGCCGATGCCGATCTCGCGGTACTCGCCCCGCAGGATGTTGGCGCGGTGGCCGGGGGACCTCATCCAGGCAGCGTGGATCTCCGCAGCCGTGGCGAGCCGCCCGGTGCCCCAGGCGATGTTCTCGCCGATCGACCAGGCGCGGCTGCCGTTGAGGTAGCCGGCCTTGCGGATGCGCTGGACCATGGTGGTGCCGGACGGCGTGGTGTGCTCGAAGAAGCGCGCCTGGACCATGTTGTCGGTGTGGCGCGACGCGGCCACGCGCAGCCTCGGGTTCTCGCGCAGGGCCGCCAGGTCGTGCCCGGCGCGCTCCTGGTTCTGCAGGCACAGCACGGCGCCGCGGACCTCGTCGAGATTCTCCGCCGTCGGCCGCGCGTCGGTGTTCTGGCAGGCGCCATCGGCCTGCGCGCCGGCGGGGAGCACCAGGGCGAGGCCCGCAAGGGCGAGCGACAACACTGAGGCCGTGTGGCGGGAACTGAAGTGGAACAAGGAGGCCTCCCGGGCGATGCCCTGGGCGTTCGGGTCGGATGGCGCGCTCGACCCGAAGCTCCTGAGCTGTTCCTTCGGTAGCCCGGCTGACTCCCTTGGGAGCCCCGTGGCTTTGCGTCCCGCCCTTACGGACGGTTTGCCTTGTCGGGAGGCGAACCTGTGCCTTGGGTATCGGTGCGGTGGCCCCCTGCTTGAGCGTTGTGTGCCACGCCTGGACGGACGGGGGCGCTCTAGCGCCGGAAACCGAAGTCGGCGGTGTAGGTGGCGCCCGATCGGCTACCCCGGACGGGGACCCCGATCTCGACGCCGATGCCGATCTCGCGAAACTGGTTGCGGAGGATGTTGGCCCGGTGGCCGGAGGACCTCATCCACTCGTCGGTGATCTCGCCGGCGCTGGCGAGCCGCCCGGTCGCCCAGGCGATGTTCTCGCCGACCGACCAGCCGCGAGCGCTGCTCATGTACCCCGTTTGGCGGATGCGGTCGATCATGGTGCCGCCGCCCGGCGAGGTGTGGTCGAAGAAGTGGGCGTCGACCATGTGGCCCGAGTGCTGCGCCGCTGCCCCCCGGAGCTTGGCGTTCTCGCGCAGGGCCGGCAGGCCGTGACGCCCCCGCTCGCGGTTATGCAGGCAGAGCACCGCCTGTCGGACGGCATCGAGGTTCTCGCGGGTCGGCCGCAGATGGGTGTCGACGCAGCCCTGGGCCTGCGCACCGGCAGGGGCGAGAAGCGCAACGCACCCGAGGGCGAACGCGAGCAGCGGTGCCTTGCGGCGAAGGGTGAAACGGAACATGGCAGGGCCTCCCGGCTCTGGCGCTACGGGCGTGGTCCGTCCGACCCGAAGCCCCTGAGGATTCCTTCGGTGGCCTGGCTGGCTCCGTTGGAGCGCCATGGCCTTGCGTCCCGCCCTCGCGGACGGTTGCCGTTTCGGGAGGCGAACCTGTGCTCTCTGTATCGGAGCGTCCGCAAAATCCGTGAATGGGGTCGCGCCCCCATTCGGGGAGCACGACCTCCAGGCAGTGATGATCGGGGCGGCCGGATTCGAACCGGCGTTCCTCCGCGCCCCAAACGCGGCGCTCTGACCAGGCTGAGCTACGCCCCGGTGCTACGAGGATGAAATGTACGCATCGCCCGGCGCTTCGCGCACCCGAGCTCGCACGCCTTGG
>DASQFQ010000269.1:0-17263 GCA_035633075.1 Solirubrobacteraceae bacterium
GCAGAGCACCTGGAAGCCGTTGCATATGCCGAGCACCGGGCCGCCGGCGCGCGCGAAGCGCTCGACCTCCTCCATCACGGGCGCGAAGCGCGCGATGGCGCCCACGCGCAGGTAGTCGCCGTAGGAGAACCCCCCGGGGACAATGACGGCGTCGGCCCCGCGCAGGTCACGGTCGGCGTGCCACAGCAACTCTGCCTCGCCGACGCGTTCGGCGGCGTGCAGCGCGTCCACCTCGTCGCAGGAGCCGGGGAAGCGGACGACGCCGAACCGCATCAGGCCTGGATCTCGTAGTCCTCGATGAGCGGGTTGGCCAGCAGCCGCTCGCACATCTCCGGGAGGCGCGACGGGTCCTCGACGTCGAGCTCGATCAAGCGGCCGACATGGACGTTGGCCACCCCCTCGAAGCCCAGCGCGGGGAGCGCGCGCTCGACGGTCTGGCCCTGCGGGTCGAGGATCCCCCGCTTGGGGCGGATCAGCACCCGCGCCCTCATCCGGCCGCCCGCTGCAGCCACGCCTCGAAGGGCTCGCCCGCCAGCAGCTCGTAGGCGCGCACGTAGCGCTCGCGCGTCTGGGCGACCACGTCGTCCGGGATCGCCGGCGCAGGCGGCGTCTTGTCCCAGCCCGTGCCCGCCGCCCAGTCGCGCACGTATTGCTTGTCGAAGGACGGCTGGGGCCGGCCGGGCTCGTAGCCGTCAGCGGGCCAGAAGCGCGAGGAGTCCGGCGTGCAGACCTCGTCGCCCAGGACCAGCGCCCCGGCCGCGTCGAGCCCGAGCTCGAACTTGGTGTCGGCGAGGATCACGCCGCGCTCGCGCGCGTGGTCGGCCACCGCGCCGTAGACGGCCAGCGACGCGTCGCCCACCCGCTCGGCGACCCCGCGATCGCCGATCAGCTCGACCGTGCGCTCGAAGTCGATCGCCTCGTCGTGGCCCTCATCGGCCTTCGTCGACGGCGTGTAGACCGGCTCGGGCAGCCGGTCGGACTCGCGCAGGCCATCGGGGAGCGCGATACCCGAGACCGACCCGGTCCGCTGGTAGTCCTTCCAGCCGGAGCCCGACAGGTAGCCGCGCACCACGCACTCGACGGGGAGCATCCGCAGCCGCTTGACGCGCAGCGCGCGCCCCCGCAGGTCCGCGGGCACGCCGTCGGTGGCCGAGACGAAGTGGTTGGGCACTATCTGGTCCGTCAGGGCGAACCACAGCACCGACAGGCCGGTGAGGACCTTGCCCTTGTCGGGGATGGACGTGGGATGGACCACGTCGTAGGTCGAAATGCGGTCCGAAGCGACCATGAGGAGGTCCTCCCCGAGGTCGTACACCTCGCGCACCTTGCCCCTGACGAGGAGCGGCAGATCGGGCGTCGAGGTGCTCACAGGCCGAGGCTAGCAATGGCCTCGGCGGTCGGTCGGGCTAGGGCTCGAGGTCGTAGGGAAAGTCCGTGAGGACCTCGGCGCCGTCGTCGGTGATCAGCACGAGATCCTCCAGGCGCGCCCCGCCGAAGCCCGGCCGATAGCAGCCCGGCTCGATGGTGACGACGTCGCCGGCGAGCAGTCTCTCGTCGGAGCGCCCGAGGTTCGGGCGCTCGTGGACCTCGAGCCCGACCCCGTGGCCGAGGCCGTGGTAGTAGCCGCGGTCGAGCGACGTGTTGGGCTCCTTGGTGCGCACGGTCGGCTGCCCCGCCGCCTCGAAGGGCTCGCACGAGAGCGCGTGCACGTCGCGGCAGACCGCGCCCGGGCGCAGCACGGGACGCACCGCGTCCAGCGCCGCGCGGCACAGCTCCCAGTACTCGCGCAGCTCGGCGGGCGGTTCGGCGCCTCCGGCGACGAAGGTGCGCGTCATGTCCGCCCAGCAGCGCGACGCACGGTCGCGCGGCCAGATGTCCACGAGCACGATGTCCCCGCGCGCGATCGGGCCCGAGCCCTGCTCGTGGCCGAGCGCCGACTGCTCCCCGCGCGCGACGATCACCGTGTCGGGTAGCTGGCAGTCGTGCTCGGCGCAGGCGGCCTGCATCGCGGCGCGCACCGTCTCGCACGAGAGTCCGTCGGGCAGCTCCCGCAGCAGCCGCGCCGCGGTCGCCATCGCCGATTCTGCAGCGACCTGAGCGCGCCGGATTCCCGCCAGCTCGGCGTCGGTCTTGACGCGGCGGCGCAGGTCGAACCGCGGCGCGTCCACCGTGACCTCGACCCCGCCCGCGCGCAGGTGCTCGGCCCAGGCCAGCGGGAAGTCGGGCGGGACGACGGCGTGCCGCACGCCGAGCTCCCGGCACGCGCGCAGGTCGACCTCGATCTCGGCCTCGATGAAGTCGACCCCGCGGTCCAGCAGCTCGTCGAGGCCGAGCGAGAACGGGTCGAGCACCTCGATCCCGAGGCCGAGGCCCTCGATGCGGTCGCGCTCCAGCACGCCGTTGACGACCACCTTGCGCTCGCCGGCCTCCACGTAGAGGAACGGGTCGAGGATGTCGATCGGGATCGCGTGGAACATGTCCGCGGAGCGCTCGGTGTCCGCGCGCATGAGCAGCGCCTCGGTCATGCCGTCAGCTGCACGATCGCGTCGAGGCGGGCGAGCACCTCGGGCACGTGGCGGGTGAAGTGCGCGTAGTCGAACAGGGCGTCGAGGTCGAGCCCGGCCGCCGAGGGCTCGGCGGCCAGCAGCTCGCGCAGCGGCGTCTGGGTGTCCCACGCCTGCTGCGCGGCGCGCTGGACGATCCGATAGGCGTCGTCGCGGGCCATGCCGCCCTGCACGAGCGCGAGCAGCACCCGCTGGGAGAAGAGGGCGCCGCAGGTCAGCCCGAGGTTGCGCTCCATGCGCTCGGCGTGGACGGTCATCCCGCGCACGACGTGGGTCGCGAGGTGCTGCATGTAGTCGAGCAGGATCGTGGCGTCCGGCAGGATCACCCGCTCGGCCCCGGAGTGCGAGATGTCGCGCTCGTGCCAGAGGGCGACGTTCTCGGTGGCCGCCTGGGCATAGCCGCGCAGGACGCGGGCGAGGCCGGTGATGCGCTCGCAGACGATCGGGTTGCGCTTGTGGGGCATCGCCGAGGAGCCCTTCTGGCCGGCGCGGAACGGCTCCTCGACCTCGCCCACCTCCGTGCGCTGGAGATGGCGGATCTCCGTGGCGAAGCGCTCGAGGCCGGCGCCGCCGAGCGCGATCGCCCCCAGCAGCTCGGCGTGACGGTCGCGGGCGACGACCTGGGTCGAGACGGGCTCGGCGGCGAGTCCCAGCGGCCCGAGCACGCGTGCCTCGTAGGCGGGGTCGTGGGAGGCGTACGTACCGACCGCGCCCGAGATCGCGCCCACGGCGACCTGCTCGAAGGCACGTTCGAGGCGCTCCGAGTTGCGCTGCGCCTCGAAGGCGAAACCCGCGAGCTTGAGTCCGAAGGTCGTCGGCTCGGCGTGCACGCCGTGGGTGCGCCCCGCGCACATCGTGTCGGCGAACTCGCGCGCCCTCTCGGCGAGCGCGACCGCATATGCGCGCGCCCCCTCGAGGATCGGCTCGCCGGCGCGGCGCAGCTGGAGGGCCAGGGCAGTGTCGAGGACGTCGGAGGAGGTCAGCCCGTAGTGGATCCAGCGCCCGGCGGGCCCCGCCGAGGCCGCGAGGACGTCGACGAAGGCGGCGACGTCGTGATCGGTGACCGCCTCGCGCTCACGGACCGCCTCGACCGTGAAGGTCGCCGCGCGGATGGCAGCGAGGTCCTCGCCGGTGGGCCCTTCCTCCAGCGCCTCGGCGGCGGCGACCTCGACGTCGCGCCACGCCCCCATCCTGGCCTCGTCCGTCCACACAGCGCCGAGCTCGGGGCGGGTGTAGCGGGCGATCACGCCTTCATCCTACGATCGCGACTAGGCGTCGAGGATGCGCGCGGCGAGCACGGCGGCGTTGCGCGCGCTGTCCACCCCGACGCAGGCCACGGGCACGCCCGGGGGCATCTGCACGATCGAGAGCAGGGCGTCGAGGCCCCCGGCGATCGACCTCGGCGACGTCAGCGGGACGCCGATGACCGGCAGGTCGGTGTGGGCGGCGACGACGCCCGGGAGCGCCGCGGAGAGGCCAGCGCCGGCGATGATCACGCGCAGGCCGCGCATCTTGGCGTTGCGCGAGTAGTCGGCGACGAGGTCGGGCTCCCGGTGGGCCGACATCACGCGCACCTCGTGGCGGATGTCGCGCTCGTCGAGCTCCTGCGCGGCCGCCTCCATCGCCGGCATGTCGCTCTTGGAGCCCATGAGGATGCCGACACGCGGCGCACCGGCCTCCATGCCCGCGAACTCGGCCTCCATCTGAGCTTCGGTGGCGATGTCCGCCGGGGCCGGCGCGGGCTGCTTGGTCACGCCGCGATGTCGCGCCGCAGCTGGCGCCCGTCGAACTCGATCATGTCGGCGGCAGCATACGCGGCATCCCGGGCAGCTCGGACGTCCGGCGCGAGCGCCGTGACGTTGAGTACCCGCCCCCCGGCCGTCACCACGTCGGCGTCGGCCTCCGCCGTCCCCGCGTGGGTGATCTCGACCCCGCGCGGGATCCGGTCGAGCCCGCGGATGACGTCTCCCGACGAGGAGGACTCGGGGTACCCCCCAGACGCGAGCACAACCGTGACGGCGGCGCGCTCGTCCCACTCCAGCGAAGCGCCCGCGAGCCCGCCGGGCTCGGTGGCGCGCAGGAGCAGCTCCAGCAGGTCCGAGCGCAGGCGCGGCAGGACGACCTGGGTCTCGGGATCGCCGAAGCGCACGTTGAACTCGAGCACGCGCACGCCGGTGCGCGTGAGCATCAGCCCCGCGTAGAGCACCCCCGTCAGCGGGTTGCCGCGGTCGCGCAGCTCGTCCAGGACCGGGCTGTGGACCGTGGCCACGATCTCGGCGAGCAGGTCGTCGCCGATCTCGGGAACGGGCGAGAAGGCCCCCATCCCGCCCGTGTTGGGGCCCGTGTCTCCGTCTCCGATGCGCTTGAAGTCGCGCGCGGGCGCGAGCGGCAGGGCGCGCTCGCCGTCACAGAGCGCCAGCACGGAGAGCTCGTCGCCCTCCAGGAACTCCTCGACGACGACGGGATGGTTGCCGAAGCGCCGCTGCTCGAGCATGGCCACGAGCGCCCTGTGGGCCTCCGCCTCGTCGGCGGCGATGACGACCCCCTTGCCCGCCGCCAGCCCGTCGGACTTGATCACCGCGGGGTAGGAGCTGATCGCGTCCAGGCCCTCCTGCACGGTGCGCACCACCCAGTGGCGTGCCGTCGACACCCCCGCCGCCTCCATGATCTCCTTGGCGAACGCCTTGGAGCCTTCGAGCCGCGCCGCCTCGCGCCCCGGGCCGAAGCAGCGCACGCCCGCGTGGCGAAGGGCGTCGGCCAGGCCGTCGACCAGCGGCGTCTCCGGGCCTACGACGACGAGGTCCACTCCCTCGCGCGCCGCGGCGGCGGCGAAGCCCTCGGCGTCCGCCGGGTCGGACCGCAGCTGGCGCGTCTCGGCCCGGATCCCGGCGTTGCCGGGCGCGGACAGGAGCTCCGGCTGCTGCGGGGATCGCGCCAGGGCCCGGACGATCGCGTGCTCGCGCCCGCCCGAGCCGACGACGAGCACCTTCACAAAGACGAGATGAAGTCGTCGATCGGGATCGCTGCCAGCGACTCGTAGTGGGCGGTGCCGCGGGCGCCGAGCTCCAGCGAGACGCGGGCCATCGTCTTCTCGTCGGGGGCCTCGACGACGTTGACGAAGTCGAAGTGCCCGAGCGTGGCCCACTGGGCCTTCACCGTGGCGCCGAGCTGCTCGATCTCCTGGTTGACCTCGCGGATGCGCTGGGGGTTGTTCCTGACGGTCTGTACGCCCTCCGGGGTGAGGGTCGAGAGCATGATCCAGGTCGGCACGGATCCTCCTCAAGGTGTCGTGGTCTCGGCGGTTCTACCCGATCCTTCTCCTGCCGTGCCGTGTTGTCCGGCGTGGATGGATACTTCTCGCATGACCCGCCACCCCGCGGCGCGCGCTGTCGGCGGCGCGGCGCTTCTGCTCTTTGCGCTCCCGGGCGCGGCCTTCCCCGCCACGCTGTCGCCGGTCAAACCGTGCTACGTGTCGGTCACGTCGGCCACCCGCGAGGCCGTGGACGTCAGCGGCGAGGGCTTCACGCCGAACTCGAAGGTGGACCTGTCGGTGGACGGCTCGGTGGCGCTCGCCGGCGCCCAGGTCGACCCGGCCGGCAACCTGCCCGCCCAGGTGCTGCAGGCGCCCTACCAGCCCAAGGGGGAGCGCGGCTTCCCGATCACCGCCTCCGAGCAGGGCAACCCGGCGAGCACGGCCACGCTGAGCCCGCGGGTCACGGCGCTGAACCTGGGTATCCAGCCCCGCCGCTCCCGGCCCTCGCGCCGCATCCTCTTCCGTGGGCGCGGCTTCACCGGCGCGAGCGGCGTCTACGCCCACTACGTGTTCGGCGGCAGGGTCCGCAAGACCGTGGCCTTCGGGCGGCCCAATGGCCCGTGCGGGACCTTCACCGTGCGCCACCGGCAGATTCCGGTCCGCCATCCTCGCACGGGGTCCTGGACCCTGCAGGTTGACCAGCAGAAGCGCTACAGCCGCGCGCCGGCGAGCGTGTTCGTGCGGGTTTCGATCGTGGTCCAGCGCGTGTTCCGGGTGCGCTAGGGGGCCCGCCAGCTAGAGGGCGACCGGCTCGGCGACGGCGGCAGCCTTGCTGAAGCTCAGCGCGCCGTCCTGCGCGTCGACCACCACGCGGTCGCCCGCCTCGTAGTCGCCCTGCAGCAGGCCACGCGCCAGCGGGTCGACGAGGTACTTCTGGATGACGCGCTTGAGCGGGCGGGCGCCGTAGATCGGGTCGTAGCCGAGCTTGCCGAGCAGGCCACGGGCTGCGTCCGTGAGCTCGACGTCCACGCCGCGCTCGGCGACTCGGGAGATCAGGCGGGTGACCTGGATGTCCACGATCTCGCGCAGCTGCTCCTCGGAGAGCGAGTCGAACTCGATGATGTCGTCCAGGCGGTTGATGAACTCCGGCTTGAAGGTCGCCTCGGCGCCGGCCCGGCCGCCCGGGATGTTCGAGGTCATGATCAGCACGCAGTTGCGGAAGTCCACCGTGCGCCCCTGGCCGTCGGTGAGGCGCCCGTCGTCCATCACCTGCAGCAGGATGTTGAAGACGTCGGTGTGCGCCTTCTCGATCTCGTCGAGCAGGATCACGGAGTACGGACGGCGGCGGACCGCCTCGGTGAGCTGGCCGCCCTCCTCATAGCCCACGTAGCCCGGAGGGGCTCCGACCAGGCGCGCGACGGCGTGCTTCTCCATGTACTCCGACATGTCGATGCGGACCATCGCGTCCTGGGAGTCGAACATGTACTCGGCAAGCGCGCGCGCCAGCTCCGTCTTGCCCACGCCCGTCGGGCCCAGGAAGAGGAAGGTGCCGATCGGCCGGTCGGGGTCAGACAGGCCGGCGCGCGAGCGGCGCAGCGCGTTGGAGACGGCCTCGACCGCGACGTCCTGGCCGATGACACGCTGGTGCAGGCGGTCCTCCATCGCCAGCAGCTTGGCCATCTCGGTCTCCATCAGGCGCGAGACGGGGATGCCGGTCCACTTGGCCACGACCTCGGCGACGTCGTCGGCGTCGACGTGCTCGCGCAGGTAGACGGGGGGCTCCTGGGTGGGCGCCTGCGAGTCGGCCTCGGCGAGCTTGCGCTCGAGCTCGGGGATCTCGCCGTGGCGAAGCTCGGCGGCGCGCTGATAGTCGAGCTCGCGCTCGGCGCGCTCGAGCTCGCGCCGCGCCTGGTCGAGGCGCTCGGTGAGCTTGCCCAGTCCCTCGGCCTGCTCCTTCTCGCGCTCCCACTGCGCGCGCATGCCCGACGCCTGCTCGCGCAGCTCGGCGAGCTCGCGCTCGATCTCGGCGCGACGCCCGGAGGCGGTGTCGTCCTTCGCTACGGCGACCTGCTCGATCTCGAGCTGCTTGATGCGGCGCTCGACCTCGTCGATCTCGGTCGGCACCGACGACAGCTCGATGGAGATGCGCGAGGCCGCCTCGTCGATGAGGTCGATGGCCTTGTCGGGCAGGAAGCGATCGGCGATGTAGCGGTGCGAGAGCATCGCGGCGGCGATCAGGGCGGAGTCGTTGATCCGCACGCCATGGTGGGCCTCGTAGCGCTCCTTGAGCCCGCGCAGGATCGCGATCGTGTCCTCGACGGACGGCTCGCCGATGAAGATCGGCTGGAAGCGTCGCTCGAGCGCGGCGTCCTTCTCGATGTGCTTCCTGTACTCGTCGAGCGTGGTCGCGCCCACCGCGCGCAGCTCGCCGCGCGCCAGCATCGGCTTGAGCAGGTTCGCGGCGTCGACGGCGCCCTCGGCGGCGCCGGCGCCGACGATCGTGTGCAGCTCGTCCATGAACAGGATGATCTGGCCGTCGGCCTCGGCGATCTCCTTGAGGACCGCCTTGAGGCGCTCCTCGAACTCGCCGCGGTACTTGGAGCCCGCGACGAGCGAGCCGATGTCGAGGCCGACGACGCGGCGGTCGCGGAGCTGCTCGGGCACGTCACCGGACACGATGCGCTGGGCGAGGCCCTCGGCGATGGCGGTCTTGCCGACGCCGGGCTCCCCGATCAGGACAGGGTTGTTCTTGGTGCGACGCGAGAGGACCTGGATGACGCGGCGGATCTCGTCGTCGCGGCCGATGACGGGATCGAGCCTGCCCTCCTCGGCGGCGCGGGTGAGGTCGTTGCCGTACTTCTCGAGCGCCTGGTAGCTGGCCTCGGGGTCCTGGTTGGTCACGCGGTGCGGGCCGCGGACCTCCTCGACCGCCTTGTCGAGCGCCTCCTTGCGCGCTCCGTGGGCGCGCAGCGCGTCGCCCGCCGGGCCGCCGTAGGCGGCGAGGGAGAGGAGCAGGTGCTCGGTGGAGATGTACTCGTCGCGCAGCCGACCAGCCTCCCGCTCGGCGGCACGCAGGACGCCCAGCAGCTCGCGGGAGATCGTCGGCTCGGCGGCGTCGCCGCTGAGGGTTGCGAGCCCGTCGAGTGCGGCGTTGACGTCGGTGCGGATCGCACCCGGCTCGGCGCCAAGCTTGCGCAGCACGGGCAGGACGACGCCGTCCGCCTGCTCGAGCAGGACGGCCAGCAGGTGCTCGGGGGTCGTCTCGGTGTTGCGCCTGGAGGCGGCCAGCGCCGTGGCGGCGGCAAGTGCCTCCTGGGACTTGGTGGTGAAGCGGTCGGCTTGCATAGCGGGGTGGTCTCTCGCTGGGCAGAAATCTTAGTCTTGTTGACTGAGATCATAGCCGGCCGCCGACAGGCGGGTAAAGGCTCGGTCAGTCGTCGCGTCCGCGCCCGCGGCCTCGGCCGCGTCCGCCGCCGCCTCCGTGGTCGTCGCCGGCTTCGGTCGTGGGAACGGCGGTCGGCACCGCGGTGGGGACCGCGGTCGGGACGGCTGTGGGCGTCGCCCGAGCCCGGGTGCGCTTGCGGGCGCGCTTGGCGCGAGACGCCGGAGTCGCCGTTCGCCGGGGGGTGGGAGTGGCCGACGGCGCCAGCGACCGGCCGGCGCTGATGGGCTCGGAGGACAGCCCGACGCGCTGGGTCGATAGGCGACTCGCCGCGTAGGTCACGCCCGCGGTCAGCACGAGCCCGGCGAGGGCGGCGAGGATCCAGGCGAAGCGGTGCACGCCGAGCACCGTACCCCGGCGCGGGTTAAGCGCCGTCAAACGGGAGGACGACGGTCGCCACTGCGCCGCCGCCATCCCGGTTGGCGAGCCGGACGTCCCCCCCCCAGCGCCGGATGAGCTCGCGCGCGATGGGCAGGCCGAGCCCCGTGCCCGGGACACCCGAGCGCCCGACCCGGCCGCGGTGGAAGCGCTCGAAGACCTCGGCCAGCTCCTCGGGTGCCAGGCCGGGGCCGTCGTCGAGGACGTCGACGGCGCCTGGGCGGGCGACAATAGTGACCTCGCCGCTCCCGTAGTGCAGCCCGTTCTCGACCAGCGCGTCGAGCGCGCGATCGAGGTCCGCCGGGGCGCAGCGCACGGGCGGCACCGGCGCGCCGGCCAGCGCGGTCACCCCGCGACCATCCCAGCGCGCCGCCGCCCGGCGCGCGGCGTCGACGAGATCGACCCGCTCCGCGGGCGCGTCGACCTCTCCCGCCTGGGAGAGCACCAGCAGTTCGCCCACCATCGCCGCGAGCCGGTCGACCTCCTTCAGGCCCGCGTCGATCTCCTCCTGGGCGGCGGGCTCGCGCGCGACCGCGCGGGCCTCCTCGAGCCGCAGGCGCAGGCCGCTGAGTGGGGTGCGAAGCTGGTGCGACGCGTCGGCCACGAACTCGCGCTGGCCCGCGACGAGTCGCTCCAGGCGCTCGGTCATCAGGTTGAAGGTCTCGGCGAGCGAGCGCTGCTCGGCACTGCCCTCCACGCGGGCGCGGACCGACAGGTCGCCGTGGCTCACCCGTGCAGCGGCCTCGTCGAGCCGGCGCAGCGGCCCGGCGATCTGGCGGGCGATGAGGGCGCCGGCGGCGAGGCCCAGCAGGAGCACGAGCCCGCCGATCGCGACGAGCCCGAGGATCGAGGCGCGCGTGGCCCGGCGGACGGCGTCGACGCTCTGGGTGACGCGCACGGCGCCCTCCGGGACGCCGCGCCGCAGCACCGGCACCGCGGTGGCGAGGATCCGCTGGCGCAGCGTGGCGCTCTCGCGGATCTCCTGCGTAGAGCGCCCGCGCAGGGCGGAGGCGATCTCCGGGCGGCTGGCGTAGGAGGCGCCGAGCGTGTCCTCCCCTGTCGAGTCGGCGAGCAGCGTCCCCCGCGCGTCGACGATCACGACCCGCCCGCGCGACCGGCCGCCGGCCACGGCGGCGAGCTCGCGCAGCCTCCCGGCGCTCTCGCGACCGAGCTGCCCCGCCGCGGTGGCGGCCACCACCTCGGCCTCGCTGAGCGCCTGCGAGCGCACCTCGGCGTTGACGCGATCGCGCAGGTTGAGCGCGAGCGGCACCTCGAGCGCGACGATCGCCAGCAGCAGCACGTAGGCGAGCGCCAGCAGCAGGCGGGTGCGCAGGGTTACGGCCGCTGCTCCTCCGGCGCGCGGAACCGGAAACCCACGCCGCGCACCGTCTGCAGGTACTCCGCGGTCTCGGCGGTCTCCCCGAGCTTCTGGCGCAGCCAGCGGACGTGCACGTCGAGCGTCTTCGTCGAGCCGAACCAGTTCTCGTCCCAGACCCTGTCCATCAGCTCCTCGCGCTTCACGACGCGGCCGGCGTTGCTCACCAGCTCGGCGAGCAGGTCGAACTCCTTGCGGCTCAGCGGGAGCTCGTCGCCGCGCAGGGAGGCGCGGCGCGCGGCGATGTCGACCTCGAGCTCGCCGATGATGACCGGCTCGGGCGTGTCCTCGGCCGCCGCCGGCCCGGAGCGCCGCAGGACGGCGCGCATGCGGGCGATCAGCTCCGCTCCGCTGAAAGGCTTCACCACGTAGTCGTCGGCGCCCAGCTCCAGCCCGACGATGCGGTCGGTCTCCGTGCCGCGGGCGGTGAGGATGATGATCGGCACCGAGGATCGACTGCGCAACGTCCGGCACACGTCGCGGCCGTCGCCGTCTGGGAGGTGGAGGTCGAGCAGGACGAGGTCGGGCTCGAGCCGCTCGGCGAGCTCCAGCGCCCGCGCGGCCGTCCCCGCGACCACGGGCTCGAAGCCCTCCCGCGTCATCGCGCGAGAGAACGGCTCGGAGATCGAGGGCTCGTCCTCGACGAAGAGGATGCGGGGGTGCTCGGGGATGGCCACACCCTGAATGTAGATCACCCCCCCAGGTTTTCCCCCGCCTTAACCAGCGCTTGGAGGGGGCTTGCCCAGCCCCTGCGCATCCTGCTGTGCATGAGAACTCCACGCAAGCAGATCGCCGCCGGGGTCACGGCCCTGGCGATCGGCGTCCTCGCCGCCGCGGCACTCGCCTCGAGCGACGACACGCCCACCAGCCCAACAACCCCCGCGGCCGCCACCCCGGCCGCCACGCAGACGCCCGCCGCCGGCGAGGCCGTACACCGCCAACGTGGTCGCGAGCGAACGCGCACGCGCTCCCGCGACGACCGCGGCCGCGAGGCCCAGCTCGAGCACCGCAGCGGCGACGACCACGGCCACCGCCGCGGCCGCGAGACCGAGCTCGAGCACCGCAGCGGCGACGACCACAGCCACCGCCGCGGCCGCGGCCGCGGGGCCGACGACGAGGCCGAGCACCATGGTGGCGAGGAAGACGGCCACCGCCACGGTCGTAACCGCGGCCACGGCGGCGGAGACGACTGACCGAGCCAGGGGGCGCCACGCGGCGCCCCGGGAGATCCCGATACTCACCGCCGTGGAGGTGTTCGCGCCCAGCCGGAGAGAGGCCACGCTTGCCCGCAGCCGCTCGGCGACGGTCGCGGCGGTGGGGGCGCTCGTGCCGTCGAGCATGACGGCGAACTCGTCGCCACCTACGCGCCCGCAGACGTCGCCCGGTCGCAGCTCGGCCACGATGCAAGCGGCCACCTCGCGTAGCGTCTGGTCGCCGGCCGCATGCCCGTGCACGTCGTTGATGCCCTTGAAGTCATCGACGTCGATCGCGAGGACGCTCAGCGTCCGCTCCTCGCGGGTGGCGCGCGCCAGCCCATCCTCGACGCTTTCGCGGAACGACCGATGGTTGAGCAGCCCGGTCAGCGGATCTGTCAGGGCGAGCGCTTCCACGTGCCGGTGCGTGCGCTCGAGCTCCGCGGCCATGCCGTCGAACTCGGCGGCGACCTGGCCCAGCTCGTCTTGGCGCCGCCAGCCCAGCCGGACGTTCGCCTCGCCGGCGCCAATGCGCTGCGCGGCGTCAGAAAGGCGCCCGAGCGGGCGCAGGACTGCCAGGCGAAGGACCAGCAACAGGGCGAGAGCGAAGACCAGCGCGAGGCCCGCGGTCAAAAGAGTGACGAATCGGCGATCGCGCTCGAGGGCCGCGTCGAGCGGCAGGAGGTCGTAGTGGAGGCCCAGGGATGCGACCCGGGCGCGACCGGGCTCACGCAGGGCGAAGTTGAGCTCGCCGAGGTGTGTCTCGCCCTCGCGCTCTTCCTCATAGACCGACTTCCCGGTCCGGATGGGCTCGAGGTCGTGGGCTCCGACAGGTTTGGTGAGGTCCCCGGCGTCGGTGCTGGCCACGTGACGCCCGCCCCCATCCGCTGTGTAGACGTTCACCTTTCGGATGCCCGGATTGAGATCCTGCAGACGGTCGAGGCGTCGCTCGAGCTCCGCGGGGCGCCGCAGCAGGCCCTCGTCGAAATCGTCGGAGAACGTCGTGGCAATAGCCGTCACGATCGCCTGACCGGAGCGTGAATAACCCTGTTCGAGCCGCTGGTTCACGTAGCGGTCCATCACGAACGCCAGCCCCGCGAAGGCGACGAGCACGACGAGGATCAGGCGCGTCTTGAGGGTGCGCGGGGCAATCGCAGCCAGCCATCCGAGGTTCATCCTGTCTGCATCGACAAGCGCCCCGCGGACGTGAGCGTCACAGCGGCACGCGGGCCCTCGCCACTCAGCGCCGGCGGCGGATGCGCACCGGCACGAGCTCGGTCCCGGTCGCCTCGTAGCGGACGACCTCGGCCCGGAAGGACCGGCGCACACTCTCGATCTCCTCGGCCGTCTGCCGGCGCAGCTCGTCGGAGAGCTGCTCGAGGGCCTCCAGGCGCCGCCCCATGCGCTCGAGCTGCGCCTCGAGCTGGAAGACCTTCTCCACCCCGGCGAGGTTCATCCCCAGCTCGGCCGTCATCTCCTGGATGCGCCGCAGGCGGTCGACGTCCTCCTGTGAGTACAGCCGGGTGCCCTTGGGCGAGCGCTTGGGGGCGATCAGCCCGCGGCTCTCGTACATACGCAGGGTCTGGGGATGCATGCCGGCAAGCTCCGCCGCCACCGAGATCATGAACACGCCGCGATCGTGGTCGAGCGCGTCGGCCCGCCGGATGCGCCGGGCGCTCACGACGCCTTCCGGCGCGCGTCGCGCAGCAGCGCCTCGCGCGGGTTGCCGTTCATGACCTTGGAGAGCTCCTCGACGGCCTCGCGCTGCTCGCTCGAGAGGTCCTTGGGGACGTCGATCACGAAGCGGTAGCGCATGTCGCCGCGGCCGCGGCCGCCGAGCACCGGCGGCCCCTCGCCGCGCAGGCGCTGCACGGTCCCGTGGCGCGTGCCGCCCGGCACTCGGAGCTTCTTGGTGCCGTGCAGGGTCGGCACCTCCACGTCGGCGCCCCCGATCGCCTCGGCGACGGTGATGGGGACCTCGACCTCGAGGTTGTCGCCGCGCCGCCGGAAGATCGGCGACGCCTCGACGCGGCAGACCACGAACAGGTCTCCCGGAGGCCCGCCGCGCAGCCCCGCCTCGCCCTTGCCGGGGAGGCGGATCCGCGAGCCGTCCCTCACGCCCGCCGGGATGTTCACGCGGTACTTCTTGAGCTCGCGCGTGCGCCCCTCGCCGCCGCAGGTCGGGCAGGGCTGCTCGATGACGGTGCCCGAGCCGCCGCAGCGCGGGCACGGCCGCGTGATGGAGAACAAACCCTGGCCCTGGGACTCGACGCCGCGACCCTGGCACACCGGGCACACCACCGGGCTGGTGCCCGGCCGCGCGCCGCTGCCGCGGCAGGTCGTGCAGGGCGCATGAGTGGTCACCGACACGGGCACTTGCGCGCCCTGGACGGCCTGGTCGAAGGAGAGCGACACGGTCGTCTCGAGGTCGCGCCCGCGCTCGGCGACCGGGCGGGTGCGCGCGCCGCGCCCCCCGGTCGTACTGAAGATGCCGGAGAGGATGTCGGAGAAGGAGCCGAAGTCCCCCCCGGCGGCGTTCCCGCCACCCGCGCCTCCGCCTCCGCCACCCCCGAACGGGTTGGCCCCGCCGAAGATCGAGCCGCCGCGGTCGTAGCGCTTGCGCTTCTCCGCGTCGGACAGGACGTCGTAGGCCTCGGAGATCTGCTTGAAGCGATCCTCGGCTCCCCGATCGGAGTTCGTGTCCGGGTGGTACTTGCGGGCCAGCTTGCGGTAGGCCCTCTTGATCTCGTCCTGGGAGGCCTTGCGGTCGACGCCCAGGGTCTTGTAGTAGTCCGTCGTCGTAGCCACGGCCGGCTCCTACGCGGCCACCACGACGCGGGCGGGCCGCAGCACCGCGCCGTTGAGCCGGTAGCCCTGCTGGTAGACCTCGGCCACCGTGCCGGGCTCGGCGCCCTCGACGGGTTGGGACGCCATCGCCTCGTGCTCGGAGGGGTCGAAAGGATCGCCCTTGGGCGAGTACGCCTGGATGCCGACGCGCGACAGCGCGCCGATGAGCTCCTGCTGCACAAGGCGGATGCCGTCGAGCATCTCGCCGCCGCCCCTGTCTCGACCCTCCGGATCCGGGCTCTGCCCTACGTTCGCCTCAGCCGCGCGCAGCGCGAGCTCGAGGTGGTCGAGCGCGGGCAGCAGCTCCTTGGCCAGCCGGCTCACCCCGCGGTCGGCCGCGCTGGCCGCCTCGCGCGCCGAGCGCTTGCGGAAGTTCTCGAAGTCCGCCTGAGTTCGCTGGGCGAGCGCCAGATACTCGGCGGCCCTTGCCTCGGCGGCGGCGAGGGAGTCAACGCCGACCTCCTCCGGCGGCGAGGTCTCCTCCTCCGCGGCCGGAGCGGGCAGCGGCTGCTCGGCCGCCGTCGCCTGGGCCTCCGCGGAGGGCTCGTCCGCCCCGGGCATAGCCGGGGCGGACTGCTCGTCGGTGTGGGTCTCGCGCTCGGCCATCAGCGCTGCTCGTCGACCACCTCGGCGTCGACGACCTCGTCTTCGCCCTCGCCCGCGCCATCCCCGGCGCCATCGGCGGGCGCGCCGTTCGCGGACGACGCCGCCTGTTGGGCCTGAGCGCGCTCGTACATCGCCTCGGAGACCTTGTGGAACGCGGTCTGCAGGCGCTCGGTCCTGGCGCGGATGTCCTCCGCGTCCTCGGAGGTCAGGGCGTCGCGTACGTCCTTGATCGCGGCCTCGATCTCGGCCTTCGACGCCTCGTCGACGTTGTCGCCCAGGTCCTTGACCTGACGCTCGGCCTGGTACGCGGCGTTCTCGGCGGCGTTGCGGGCCTCCGCCAGCTCGCGCAGGCGCTTGTCCTCCTCGGCGTGCGCCTCGGCGTCCTGCACCATCCGCTTGATCTCCTCGTCGGCGAGTCCGGAGCCCGCCTTGATCTCGATCTTCTGCTCCTTGCCGGTGCCGAGGTCCTTGGCGGAGACGTTGACGATGCCGTTGGCGTCGATGTCGAAGCCGACCTCGATCTGCGGGATGCCGCGCGGGGCGGGCGGGATGCCGGTGAGCTGGAACTTGCCCAGCGACTTGTTGTAGGCCGCCATCTCGCGCTCGCCCTGCAGGACGTGGATCTCCACGCTCGGCTGGTTGTCCTCGGCGGTCGAGAAGACCTCGGACTTGCGGGTCGGGATCGTGGTGTTGCGCTCGATGAGCTTGGTCATCACGCCGCCCTTGGTTTCGATGCCGAGCGTGAGCGGGGTGACGTCGAGCAGCAGGACGTCCTTGACCTCGCCGCCGAGCACGCCGGCCTGGATGGCGGCGCCCACGGCCACGACCTCGTCCGGGTTGACGCCGCGGTGCGGCTCCTTGCCGGTCAGCTCCTTGACCTTGTCCTGGATCGCAGGCATGCGGGTCATGCCGCCCACGAGGACGATGTGCTCGATTGCGGAGACGCCCTTGTCCTTGGCGTCGTCCATGGCCTGGCGCACCGGGCCGACGACGCGCTCGATCAGCGTCGCGGTCAGCTCGTTGAGCTTGGCGCGCGTGAGCCGCAGGTCGAGATGCTTGGGGCCCGAGGCGTCGGCGGTGATGAACGGCAGGTTGATCTGCGTCTCCTGCGCGCTCGACAGCTCGATCTTGGCCTTCTCGGCCGCCTCGTAGAGGCGCTGTAGGGCCATCTTGTCCTGCGTGAGGTCGATGCCCTGGTCGCGCTTGAACTCCGCGGCGAGCCAGTCGACGATCGCCTTGTCGAAGTTGTCGCCGCCGAGGTGGTTGTCACCCGCGGTCGACTTGACCTCGAACACGCCGTCGCCGATCTCGAGCACGGACACGTCGAAGGTGCCGCCGCCGAGGTCGAACACCAGGATGGTCTGGTCGGCCTCCTTGTCGAGCCCGTAGGCCAGCGACGCCGCAGTCGGCTCGTTGATGATGCGCTTGACGTCGAGGCCGGCGATGCGACCGGCGTCCTTGGTGGCCTGGCGCTGGTCGTCGTTGAAGTAGGCCGGGACGGTGATGACTGCCGCGTCGACGGTCTCGCCGAGGTAGGCCTCGGCGTCGGCCTTGAGCTTCTGGAGGATCATCGCGCTGATCTCCGGCGGCGAGTGCTGCTTGCCG
>DASQFQ010000270.1:0-2599 GCA_035633075.1 Solirubrobacteraceae bacterium
CGATCACCGCCATGCGGCGTCCTCGGATCGGGCAATGCCACCAGCATTGCTCCGATCCTGCGTCCTTGCCTGGCGGCGCCGCCGATCGCCCTTTCGAGCGCCCCGTCACGAGACGAGCCACTGATGGCCGTCGCCGCTGACTACAACGTCATCCCGGTCACCGAGACCTTCATCGAGGACTGCGAGACCCCGGTCTCGGCGTTCCTCAAGCTCCGCGGCGCGGGCCCCGCCTTCCTGCTCGAGTCCGCCGAGCAGGGCCAGCGGGTCGGGCGCTGGTCGTTCATCGGCTTCAACCCGCGCAGGGTGGTTCGCTGGAACCTGGCCGACTGCGGCGACCCCTACGCGCTCGCGGCGGCCGAGGTCTCGCGCCACCGCCAGGCGCCGCTCGCCGACGGCCCGCCCTTCACCGGCGGGGCGGTGGGCTTCTTCGGCTACGACTGCGTGCGGGCAGTCGAGCCGCTGGGCGAACCCAACCCCGACCCCGTCGGGCTGCCCGACCTCGCGCTGATGCTCTCCGACATGCTGGTGGCGTTCGACCACCTCAAGCACACGGTGACCATCCTCGCCAACGCCTACCGCGAGGAGCCGGACGGGCATGAGCGCGCGCTGGAGCGGATCGCGGAGGTGCGCGCGCGCCTGGCCGGCCCCCTGCCGCGCCCGGCACAGCTCCCCGAGCGCCCCGAGCCGGCCTTCGAGTCCAACATGCCGCGCGAGGACTTCGAGGCGATGGTGGCCCGCATCGTCGAGTACGTCCACGCCGGCGACGCCTTGCAGGTGGTGCCCTCGCAGCGCTGGTCGGCGCCCTCGCCGGTCGAGGCGTTCTCGATCTACCGCGGGCTGCGCGCCGTGAACCCGTCCCCCTACATGTACTTCCTGGACTTCGAGGACTTCCAGATCGTCGGCGCCTCGCCCGAGCCGCTGCTCACGGTGGAGGGGCGGCGGGCCTCGACGCGGCCGATCGCCGGCACACGGCCGCGCGGGGGCGACGCCGGCGCGGACCAGGCGATCGCCGCGGAGCTGCTGGCCGATGAGAAGGAGCGCGCCGAGCACGTGATGCTCGTCGACCTCGGCCGCAACGACCTCGGGCGGGTGTGCGAGTACGGCAGCGTGCAGGTCGAGTCCTTCATGGGGGTCGAGACCTACTCGCACGTCATCCACATCGTCTCCTCGGTGGCCGGCCAGCTGCGCGAGGAGGTCAGCGCCACCGACGCCCTGCGCGCCGTCCTGCCGGCGGGAACGCTGTCGGGCGCGCCGAAGGTGCGCGCCATGCAGATCATCGACGAGCTCGAGCCGGTCAAGCGCGGCGCCTACGGCGGGGCGGTCGGCTGGCTCTCCTACGCGGGCGACCTCGACACCTGCATCTGCATCCGGACCGTCGTGGTCAAGGACGGGATCGCATACGTGCAGGCGGGCGGCGGGACCGTCGCCGACGCGCAGCCAGCCTACGAGTACGAGGAGTCTCGCGCGAAGGCCCGCGGCGTCGTGCGAGCGATCGAGCTGGCGAGCAAGCAGGCCGCCTGGCCGTGATGAGACCGCTGCACTCAGGATCCGGCGGATCATCCCCAAGAGGTATGGCTCTAACAGCGGGCGTAGCGCGCCTATCTGACAGCCAGCGGGTACCGAATGGGTACCCAACGCGCACACGTGGGTGCGGCCGCAACTGACCCGTCGCCGGCACCTAGCCCTTTGGTCCGGACCACGGTCCCTTGTGCGCCTCCCCGCCGGCGGTACAAGTCACATTTACCATAATGCCGCTGTGAGAGGCCGTGGGAGCCACCGTGTCCTAATTCGGGCGCCTACCCCCACCCAGACGCCCCCCTCGGGCTCCCGGGCCCTTAGAACGCCGCGGAGCACTTCGCCACCCGCGGGGTCACAGACGAGATGCGAGCTAACACTCCCCGCACAAATGCGGGGAGTGTCGGACGGGGAGGCGGTGGTTGAGGTGGTCCTTCAGGCGAGGCGGAGGTTGCTGCGGAGACTAGGGGTGCTGGCCATCAGTTCCTACTCGCATGGTCCTCGCGCGCGATGTCCCGCAGCAGCTCTGCTTGGTCGTCATCGGTCAAGCAGTCGAAGCAGACGGTCCCGAGGGTCGGCGTCTGGGCGGCGCCCATGTGTTCCAATGAGCCGCAACGGTCGCACGGCTGCGGGGGACCCTCCGCGGGCATCCCGACACCGATTATGTCGTCGTCGGCCATCATCGGTCCTTCTCCTCTTCGTGGAGCGACCAGATATCCCGCGGGCGCTGCTCGTGGCGGCGCGCCTCGGTCCGCTCGCGCCCGAAGGTGTACGCCTGCGCCCAGCCGAGCGCGCAGGAGAGGCCGACGGCGACCAGCACCCACAAGGGCAGTCCCCAGATCACGAGGACGTCCATCAGGACGCCCATCCCAGCTGTAGACGCAGAGTCCGCAGAGCGCGCTCGAGGTGCGGCTTGGCGGTGCTCGCCTCGCTGAGGTCCGGCAGACGCGCCTCGAGGATAACCGCCATCTCGCGGTAGATCGTCGCCTCGGCATCCTTGTCTGACGTCGTCGTGGCGGGGTGGTGCTGCGGCGTCGCCTTCGGCCCGCATCGGCGGGGGAAGTCGATGACCACACCGTTAGGC
>DASQFQ010000271.1:0-2606 GCA_035633075.1 Solirubrobacteraceae bacterium
GTCGTGTGCTGGGAGATGCCCATCCCCCAGAACACGACCGCGGCGCCGGCCTCGCCCCACAGCCGCGCGACCTCGCGGATCATGTCGGCGTCGATGCCGCACATCTGCGCCGCGCGCTCGGGCGGATACTCCTTGACTGTCTTGGCCAGCTCGGAGTAGTTCGTGGTGCGGTCGGCGACGAACTCCCGATCCACGAGCCCCTGGCGGATGATCTCGTGCATCACGCCGTTGTAGAAGGCGACGTCGGTGCCCGGCTTGATCTGGCAGAAGATGTCCGCGTGGTCGGCGATCCGCTCGCGACGCACGTCGACCACCACGACCTTCGTGCCGCGCCGGCGCGCCTGCTTGAAGAACGACGACGCGACCGGGTGGTTGGCGGTCGTGTTCGTGCCGGCCAGGATGGCCACGTCGGAGTTGATGATGTCCCCGTAGGTCGTGGACACCGCGCCCGAGCCGACACCCTCGAACAGGGCGGCGACGCTCGACGCGTGGCACAGCCGCGTGCAGTGGTCGACGTTGTTGGTGCCGAAGCCCGCGCGGAGCAGCTTCTGGAAGAGGTAGGCCTCCTCGTTGGAGCACTTCGCCGAGCCGAAGCCGGCGATCGACTGGGGGCCGTGCTCGGAGTGGATCCCCTTCAGCCGCCCCGCGACGAGGTCGAGCGCCTCCTCCCAGGTGGCCTCGCGGAAGTAGGGCATGACCTCGCCGTAATCGACGAGGCCGCCCGGCTTGTGCCGGCCCTTGCCCTCGCCGCGCACGTCGACCGACAGCGGGCCCTTGGGGTAGCTGTCCTCGCGCCGGATCAGCGGCATTGTTAGTCGCTGGGGCGAGGAGGCGTAGTCCCAGCCGTAGCGGCCCTTCACGCACAGGCGCTTCTGCGAGCCCGGCTGCTCGCGCCCATCGGCGAACGCGATCGCGTTGCGCTCCTCGTCGACGTGGTAGGTCAACGCGCAGCCCACGCCGCAGTACGGGCACACCGTGTCGACGCTCTTCAGCTCCTCCCGCGGGCGGATCGGGACGTCGCGGATCGGCTTGTTGACGAGCGCGCCGGTGGGACAGGCGGCGACGCACTCGCCGCACGTCACGCACGTCGACTCGCCCATCGGGTCGTTGAGGTCGAAGGCGATGCGGCTGGTGTAGCCCTTGCCCGAGCGGCCGATCACGTCGTTGCCCTGGATGTCGTCGCAGGCGCGGACGCAGCGGTCGCAGAGGGTGCAGGCGTCGTGGTTGACGGCGGTGACCGGGTTCGAGAGGTCCTCGCCGCGCCCGCTCCCGACCGGGAGGCCGTCCACGCGTACCACCTCGTAGCGGTCCGCGAGCTCGAGCAGCTCGTTGTCGGCGGTGGTCGTCTGCTTGGGGTCCTCGTCGGTCGGCGGCTGGTCCGACATCAGCATCTGGGTGAGCATCGCCCGGTTGCGCTCAATGTCGTCGGTGGCGGTCTTCACCTCCATCCCGTCCTCCACGGGGCGCACGCAGGCCGCGGCATAGACGCGCGAGCCCACGTCGACCACGCACGTCCGGCACATCCCGACGGGGTCGTAGCGCTCGTCGTGGCAGAGCGCGGGGATGTCGATGCCGATGCCCTTCGCGGCGTCCCAGATGGTGGTGCCTTCGGGCGCCGTGACGTCCTGGCCGTCGATCGACAGCGTGACGGTACGGGTCTCTGCAGTGGCCTCCACGGAGATCGCCACGGGGTCGCTCACTTTCTTCTAGCTCGGTGGAGGGATGGTATCCACATGGGCGTCCGCTAAACCGCGCTGGAACGGGCGCTGCCGGGTGTCTCGCGGTACCCGAGCGCGGCGGAGATGTCGGCGGCGTGCCGGTGCAGGAGCCGGCCGAGCACGCGCGTGTCCGCCTGGTCCATCCGTGCCGTGGGCCCGGAGATGCTGATCGCGCCGCATGCGAACCCGGTGCTGTCGAACACGGGAGTGGCCACGCAGCTCACGCCGATCTCGTGCTCCTCGCTGTCGAGGGCGTAGCCGCGCCGGCGGATGCGCACGAAGTCGTCGCGCAGCGCCTCGAGGGTCGTCAGGGTGCGCGGCGTCAGCCGCTCGAGCGGCTCGCGCGCGCGGGGGTAGAGCTTCGCGATCACCTCTGGAGGCCGGTAGGTGAGGATCGCCTTGCCCGATCCCGTGGTGTGAGCGAGCGCGGACCTGCCGAGCTGGGTGAACATCCGCACGCTGTGCGAGCCCTCTACCTGGTCGACGTAGATCACCCGGTCGGCGTCGAGGATGACGAGGTTCGTGGTCTCCGAGGTCGCCTGCTGGACCCGCTCGAGGTGCGGGCGAGCGGCGGCGCGCAGCGGCGACGTGCGCACTTCGAGGCCGCCGGTCAACTCGAGGACCTTGAAGCCGAGCTGGTACCGGCCGTTCGCCGGGTTCTGCGCAACGTAGCCGCGGTGCGTGAGACCGGCCAGGAGGCGGTGCGCGGTGCTCACCACCAGGCCGGTGCGGGCCGCGACCTCCGACACGCCCAGCTCGCGACTGGCGGCGAGCGCCTCCAGGACGTCGAGGGCGCGGTCGAGCGATTGGACCCCGCCGCGGCGGCGTTCCGGCATCGCCACGCTCGTACGTGCGTCGGAGGCCGGCTTCGGCCCGTCGGGGGAGCGG
>DASQFQ010000272.1:0-10162 GCA_035633075.1 Solirubrobacteraceae bacterium
CAGAGCACGATCACCGACAGCTCAGTTCCAGACACCGCGGCGAGTCTAGTCCCGCCCCGCGTGTGTCTCGGCATCGGGTGCTGCTCGCGCGCAACATCGCGGTGCGCGGTGAGTAGCTCGTGTTCAACCGCGCGAGGGACACCCCGTTCGCAAGGATGGACAGCCCGCAACCGGGCTGCTCGACCCGTCCGAGGTCGACTACACTGCGGCCGATCGCGGTCCCGAATTCGAGCCGTTCGCCCTTCAGATGCCGGGTGCCGCGGTGCTCTTGGCGTTCGCCCTCTTCCTACGGTCCAGGGAGACCCTCATTGCTCTTGCCCCTTCCCCGGGTGACCCGCAGCGCCCGTCCGGGCTCCCCCTCCGGCGGCCCGTCGGATAGGAGCAGAGGAGGCTTGTCCTGTTTGCGCCCGTGCGCGAAATTCCTGTCGTGTGACTACCCCGTGAACGCGAACGCGGCGTGACCTCCTCGGCGGATCCGGGCGCCCGTGAGTTCCCCACGCGGCGGAACGTGGTGGCCGGACCGGTGGTAGCCATCGTCACGCTCCTCACGGCGCTGCTGGCGACGCATGCGGCGGGAGTGCCGTTCCGCGACCCGGACCACATGGTCGGGCGGCGCTTGGTGTGGGTGGGGTGTCTGGTGGTGGCGTTGGTGGGGCTCGACATTGTGGTCCGCGCCGGCCGTCGGTCGCGGACGCTCACGCCGTCGCGCGCGGCGATGCGAAGCGTCCGGCGCGAGCGCTGGAGCTGGTATCGCGGGGTGGCGGTGGGCAGCGCGCTGGTCGGTTTCTACGTGTCGTATCTGGCGTATCGAAACCTCAAGAGCATCGTTCCGCTGCTCAGGCCCGGTGAGCTCGTCGACCGCCAATTGGCGGATTTCGATCGCGACCTGTTCGGCGGCAACGATCCGGCCGCGCTGCTGCACTCCTTGCTGGGCACCGGGATGCAGACGCAGGTCCTGTCGGTCGTGTACGTCGCCTTCATCTTTTTTGTGCCGATCTCGCTCGCACTCGCCCTGGTGTTCTCCCGCGGCCCGCAGGGCGGCATCTTCTACGCCATCGCCCTGTCGATCAACTGGGGGCTGGGCGCCGCGAGCTACTTCCTGCTCCCCGCCCTGGGACCGATCTACGCGGACCCGGCCCGCTTCGAGGACCTGCCCGCTTCGGAGGCGTCTCACCTGCAAGACGTCCTGCTCGACCAGCGTCTCGAGTTCCTTCGCGACCCGGCCGCTGCGGACGCGTATCAGAGCATCGGGGCCTTCGGCTCCCTGCACACCTCGATCATCTTCACAGCAGCTGTTGCGGCGCATATGCTGGGGCTCGGCCGGCGCCTGCGGATCGGAATATGGATTCTGTTCGCACTTACCACCATCGCCACCATCTACCTGGGCTGGCACTACGTGGTCGACGATCTGGCCGGCCTGGTCATCGGCGTGACGGCCCTTGCCCTCGCCCGCGGCCTCACCGGCTTCGAGCCGCGCACCGCGCGGCAGCCGCGCACCGCGCGGCGGTCGCGCATCCCGAAGCAGGCCGGTATCACGGTACGGGACGTTGCTGTGGAACCCGGCCAACACATCACGCATAGCCGCGACCTCGAGGCGCCCTTCGTGGAGGCGACAAGCGGAAGTGACGCCGCGTGACCCGGTGTGCGTCATGACGCGCATCCCGCTTCTTTGTCGCACCCGGCCCGCGCCCGAAGGACCTCGCGGAGGCTAGTCCCGCACCGCGGCCCACAGCTGCGGCTCCGCGACGCCACCCGCCCGCCGCGAGAGCCGCATGAGCCAATCCGCCAGCTCCGGCGCCGGCATCGGGCGGCTGAGGAAGTGGCCCTGCGCCTCGTCGCAGCCCCACTGAGACAACAGCGACCAGCTGCCCAGGGTGTCGACGCCCTCGGCGATGACCCGCACGCCCAGGCGCCGGCCGAGGTCAACGAGCGAGTGCACGATCGCGGCGTCGCGCTCGTCCTGGGTGATACGCATGACGAACGAGCGGTCGATCTTGAGCACGTCGACCGGGAGCTGCTTGAGGTGCCCGAGGCCGGCGTGTCCGGCCCCGAAGTCGTCCAGGGCCGTGGACACGCCGATTGCGCGCAGGCCGACGAGCACGGCGACCGTCCGCTCGACGTCGACCATGACGACGTCCTCGGAGACCTCGATCTGCAGGTGCTCGGGGCCGAAGCGGTGGTGGCGCAGCAGGCGCTCGACCTCCGAGGGCAGCCCGAGGTCGAGCAGGTCGGCCGGGCCGAGGTTGACGGCGACGCTCAGGTCGAAGCCGTGGTGGCGGACCTCGCCGATCTCCTCGAGCGCACGGTCGAGCACGAAGGCGGTCAGGGCGCGCGTGAGACCGCTCTGCTCGACGAGGGGTAGGAAGTGGATCGGGCCGAGCAGGCCGCGCTCCGGGTGCTCCCACCGGACGAGCGCCTCGACGCCGCGGACTGCGCCCGTCCGGAGCTCGGCCTTCGGCTGGTAGTTCAGGACGAGCTCGCCGGCCTCGAGCGCGCCGTGGACCTCGCCGACGAGGGCGAGGCGCTGGCGGCTGTGGTGGTCGCGGCCAGCCAGGTACACCTCGTGGCCGGTGCGCATCCGCTTGGCCTCGTACATTGCGACGTCGGCGCGCTGGAGCAGCCCCATGGCGTCGAGGGAGTGCTCGGGGAAGAGCGCGATCCCCACGCTGGCGTCGACGTGCACCCGGATCCCGCCGACCTCGAACGAGCGCTCGAGGGCCGCGCGCAGGCGGAGTCCCGCGGTGCTGGCCGAGGCCTCGTCGCCCGGCCTGAGGACGACGGCGAACTCGTCGCCGCCGAGGCGGGCGAGCGTGTCGTCGGTGCGCAGGAGCTGCTTGAGCCGGGGGCCGACCTGGCGCAGAACCTCGTCGCCGGCATGGTGGCCGAGCGTGTCGTTGAGCTCCTTGAAGCCGTCGAGGTCGATTACGAGCAAGGCGACCTCGTCGCCGGCCTCCGTCGCCCCCTCGATGGTGGCGTGGAGCCGGTCGACGAGGTGGCGGCGGTTGCCGAGGCCGGTGAGGTCGTCCGTCACCGCCTGCTCGCGGCTCTCTCGCAGCCGCTCGACGACGGTCAGGCCGGCGCGCGCCATCCCGCTGAGCACCGTGACGATGGCGAGTGCGACGGTGACGTCGGCGAGCGACGCGAACTGCCCCGCGGCCAGGAGCGTGAGGGCAACGGTGGCGAAGGTCAGGATCGCCGCGAGGACGATCGGGCTGAACTCCGGTCCGGGCTCGGGCGCCGATTCGCGCAGCCACGCCGCGGCGCCGATCGCGAACGCGGCGAGCGGCGCGAGCGCGGGCCCCGCGCCCAGAGCGGCGAGACCTGCGGCGGCGAGCACAACCGCCCGGCCGGGGCGCCAGCGGCTGAGCGCCAGGCTGCCCGCGACCCCGCCTGCAGCCACCGTTTCGGCGGCGCGCGCGCCGAGCGTCGCGGCCAGTCCCGCGGTCGCGGACGCGCCCATCGCCGCGTCGAGCCACGACAGGCGGTCGATCGGCGCGGAGCGGTCGAGGACGAGCAGGCCGATTCCCGCCGCTGCGAGAGCGCACGCCGCGACGCCGAGGCCGTCGGCAGCGGCCAGCTCGGCGACGGCGGCGGCGGCGAGCGCGGCGGCGAGGACCACGCGAGCGCGACGCTCGCCTGGGCGCAGCAGCGCCGCGCCGGCGCACGCGAGACCTCCCGTGAGGAGCGCGGCGCCCGCCGCCAGGTCCCCGAGCATCTGCGGATCCTCCCTTACCCGCGCATCGGGAGCCAGTCCTGTGCGCGCCAGATCGACGGCCTCGGGCGGTTGGAAGCGCCCTGGTCACGGTCCGTGTGGTTGAGGCGGGCGCGGAGGCCGGCGATGTCCCGTGTGCCCGGAGGGGGAGACAGCTGATTTCAGGGCCCTAGCCCGAGGGCGCCGAGCGTGTACCACGCCCCGAAGGCCAGGCTTCCGACGCCGAGGATCGGCGCAAGCCGCGCGAACGACCGCTGGGCCGCCGCGGTTGCGAGCGTGACGCCGAACCCGGTCGAGACGAGCGCCATCGAGATGGCGGTGCAGAGGGCGAAGAGCGCCAGCGCCAGGACGGCGAGAGCATCGTTGCGGATCCCCGCGAGTAGCAGGACGGCCACGCCGGCGCTGCCGCCCACGCCGTGGGCGAAGCCGATCATGTAGGCCTGCAACGGCGAGCGGGCGGCCGCGCCGTGGTGCGCGGGCGCGTGGGCGGCCGCATGCGGGCGACGCGGCATGGGCGTCGGTCCGTCGTGGACGTGGAGCAGTCCGCGGTGCCAGCGGACCAGCAGCCAGGCCGCAAGCGCAACGATGGTGAGGCCGATCGCCGATTCGGCGGTTTGTTCCACGCGCTCGGGCACGGAGGCCCCAAGGAGGACTATGGGCAGGCCGAGGGCGAGCAGGCTTGTCGCATGGCCGAGCCCCCACGAGGCGCCCAGGCGGCCGGCCCGGCCCGCGGCCGGGCTCTGGTCCGCGGCGATCAGCGTCGCGACCGCCACGAGGTGGTCGGGATCGGTCGCGTGGCGGAGGCCGAGCAGGACGGCGACGGCGAGCACGAGGGCGAGCGTCGTCCCGTCGGAGGCATGGGCGATCCGCTCGTCGATGCCGAACATCGCTACGCGACCTCCGGGAGCGCCCGCGCCGCGATGGCGATGCCGGCGGTGACGATGACGAGGGCGCTCCCGACCGGCAGCAGGCGCACCACGCGCCCATCGAGGCGCAGGCGCCCGAACGTCTGGCGGGCGCGCACGGCGACGAGGCCGATGACGGTGATCGTGAGGGCGAGGCCGGCGCTGAAGGCCACGATCAGCAGCAGCCCGAACCCGACGCGGTGCAGCGAGATCGCGGCGAGCAGGACGACGAGCGCCGAGGGACAGGGCAGGAGGCCGCCGGACACCCCGACCGCGAGCAGCCCTCGGCCGGTGAGCGGCTCGTGCTCGTGGTGATGGAGGTGGCCGTGGCGGTGCTCGCGCCGATGCCGCCAGCGGGCTCGCAGCACGGACCCGCCGATCGCCACGACGAGCAGCCCGGCGACGAGGTTGAGCCACGGGTAGAGCCGCTCAGGGACGACGAACTCCGAGAGGGTCAGCGTGACCAGGCCGAGCGCGAAGACGCTGACGGTGTGCGCCGCGGTGACGATCAGCCCGAGCAGCACGGCGTGGCGGGGCGTGCCGCGCTGACCGACCAGGTAGGCAGTCACGATCGCCTTGCCGTGTCCCGGCGAGAGTGCATGGGCGGCGCCCCACGCGAAGGCAACGCCGAGCGAGGCCAGCACGGCCATCAGGCCGAGGTCGCCGCGCCCGAGGAGGCTTGCGAAGCCCGACTCGGCCGCGCGCTCGGGCGCTGGCGGTGCAGTGCCGCCCGCCAGCGCCGGTGGCGGCCCCGGCCCGGGGCCCGGCTCCACGGTTGCGGTCGCCGAGGTGACGTCGAGGGGGCTCTGGAGAAGGTCTTCGGGGTAGGCTCGAAGCTCGTCGCTGCGCGACGCAGCCGGGGCAGTGGAGCTCGAGAGGCGCGCCCCTCGCCGCGCGCGCACGACGATCTCCTTCCAGCCGATGCGCCCGGCATAGTTGCCGTCGCGGTAGTCGAGCTCGGTGTTCGCTCGCACGATTGGGCCCGCGAAGACCACCTCGAGCCGCATCGTGCGCAGCCCGCCCGCGCCCTTTGGGAAGGCGAGAAGACGGCGCACGGGCACGAGCCGGCCGCGCCTTCCGCCGAGGATCAGGCGCAGGTTCGCGGCGATCCGGCCCGCGTAGGCATCCGGGTTCACGCCCGCCTGCTGCGCCTGGAAGGTCGGGATCTCGGCCATGTCGAGCACGTAGAGGACGTATGTGCGATCGCCCGAGAGCTCGATCCGGCTGTATTGGTTGATCGTGAAGTTGCCGAGCGGATGCGCCTCCGCGGCGGCGGCTGCGAGCAGCATCGCCGCGAGCGCCGCGAGGAACAGCAGCCGCTTCACGCGAGCCTCCGCGCGACCGGCGCCCAGCGCACCGAGAAGCTCGGATTGAGCGCGAGCGCGCGGCGGAACCAGCGCCGCGCCGCCGCGCGATGGCCGAGGCAGCGCTCGATCATCCCGCGATGGAAGAGCTTGAGCGCGTCGCGCGTCCCGAGCCTGAGCGCTCGGCGGGAGTGGCGCAGCCCCTCGCGGCAGCGGCCTGCCCGCTCGAGCGCCCACGCCAGCACGTCGTCGCCCTCGATCGACGGCGTGGCCCGGCGGGCCCGGCGGGCCAGCGCGAGCGTCTCGCGCGGGCGGGCGCCGTGGTCCGCGTCAAAGAGCGCCGTCTCGAGCTCCGTCCTGACGCCGTTGGCGGCGAGTAGCCGCTCGATCGCGCGGATCAGCGCATACTGCGCGCGCGCCCGGCGCACGTCGCCGGCCGCGCGGTAGAGGTCGCCGAGCTGGGCGATGTGCTGGGGTAGCGGGATGGCGTCGACGGCTCGCCGCTCGAGCGCGATCGCCGCGCTCGTCCGCCCCCGCGCCCACGCGGCGAGCGCGCGGGCGTCGAGCGCGGGAGCGTAGCCGGGGAAGACCGCCAGCGCGGCGCGGTACTGGGCGTCGGCCGCCGCCACGGCACCGCGCGAGAAGAGGAGCTTGCCGAGCTGCACGCGCGTCCATGCCTCGGGCTCGGGCCGCCCCGTCGCGCCGTGGAGAGCGAGCCGCATCGCGGAGATCGCCTGATCGGTGCGCCCCAGGAGCCAGCGCGCGTGAGCGATGCGGGCGTAGGCAGCTAGGCCCGGCCTGAGCTCGCCCATGCGGTCAAACGCCTCGAAGGCCTCGCGGTACCGGCCGAGCTCGGCGAGCGCGTCGCCCACGACGCCGTGGTGGCGAGCCGTTGTCGGCGAGAGCGCTCGGGCCCGGCGTCCGAGCGCCAGCGCCTCGCGGAAGCGGTGGCGGGCGAGCGCTAGCGAGCCGAGCCCGCTGGTCGCGGAGAGGTCCGCGGAATCGAAGGCGAGCGCCCGCCGCAGCACGCCCTCCGACTTGGTGTAGTAGCTGGGGTCGCCGGTCTCTCGCGCGCGCTGCTGGTAGGCCAGCCCGAGCAGCCCCAGCGCCCCAGCGTCGCTCGGCGTGGCGCGGACGGAGGCCTGCAGGCGCCGGACGACGGCGGGCGTGTCGCCCGGCGAGAAGCCGGCTCGCAGCGACTCGGCACCGGCGGGCCGCCCCGGGCCCGGTGGAACCGAGGGCGGCGGCTCGCGGAGCGCGCCGCCGAGGAGCAGCGCCAGCGAGGCGACGACCGCCGCCGCCGCCGCCACTCGGATCCTCGCTCGCCTCATGCCGCGTCTCGCGCCGGGGGCTCCGGGGCCGGCGATGGGTGGGGAGTCCGGATCCGGCCGTCTCGCTCGCTAGGGCACCTCGTAGCCCTGATGCGGGGCCGCCGCGTAGGGGAACTCCCTCAGGAGGGACTTGTCGTTGGCGTCCACCCCGTCGCCGAGCGTGTTGTTCGGCGTCTTGTTCGGAAGCCCGAGCAGCCCGTTGAGGAACGCGCCGTAGCCCTCGGCGATCGCTCGCACCTCGATGTCGACGACGTCGTCCTCGAGCCGCCGGCCGTTGGGGAAGCCGGCGAGGTCGCCCGCGAGTACGCCGAGGCGGTTCCCCGCCCCCACGGCGGCAGACGGTTTGATGCTCGTGTTCAGCCGTAGGAGGTCTGCCTTCCGCGGCCCGGTGAAGTTGAGCGACGGCACGCCGGTCAGCAGAATCTGCACGAGGTCGTCGCGCCCGGTCTCGCGGATGTCGTCCAGAACCGGGTAGAGCGCGTTCTCCAGGCGCGCGACCTCGGGGCTCCGGTAGAACCCGAGGAACTGCTCGTCGTTCTTCGGGTCCTCGCGGTTCCAGAGGTCCTTCTTGGCGAGCGGGATGACGACCTCGTTGATCAGCGGCTCGCCCAGCCGCGAGACCTGCACCCAGCCGTCCCTGTGGCTCCTGGTCCCGTCCTTGCGCAGGACCCGTACTTTCTGCCGGCTGGCGCTCGCGTAGATCCCGATCGTCGGGTGCCCCGGCGTCGTCAGCTGGCTGATCGGCACCTGCATGGCGATCGCGTGGGTGTTGTAGCGGGCGACCGCATCCACCCCCTGCTCGGCGGCGAGCGGGATGATGTGCGCGGGGTTGAACGGGCGCAGCCCGAGCAGGTCGAACACTGACCCGAGGTCAACGAAGAACGGGTCGTCGCGCTGGCCCGCAAAGAGCTTGATCCCTCCCGGCAGCGTGCTCACCGCCTGGGCGGCCAGCCCCGCGTAGTCCGGCGTCGAGCGCGGGCCGACGTTGACGGGCGGGGTCGGGAGGCCGCTCCCAAGAACCGTCCCGTTCCCGTCGTCGTCATCGTCGTCGTCGCCGCCGGTGCTGCCACCGACGCGGGTGATGCTGTAGGTCTGCGGCCTGTTCCAATTCGGGTCGTCGACTGACGTGATCGGCCCATCGTCGTAGAGGAACGTGCCGCCGTTGCGCGTCTGCGTCGTGAAGCGGAACTGGTAGCTGAGGTCCTCCTTGGAGTCGCCGTCGTTGTCGATGTTGATCGCGTAGAGGACGGTGTCGTCGAAGCTGTAGAAGTTCGGGCCGCTGGCCGGCGCCTCCAGCGGGATGTAGTTGGCGATGATCGTGACCGTGTCGGGGCGGTCGGGGCTCACGAACGCGTACACGTCCGTGTTGTCGGCACGCGGGTCCTCTCCGATCAGCGGTGCCTCGGAATGGCTCGAGGCCCCCGCGGGACCCGGACTCGCGCCGGGGACGAGCGCCGCCAGAAGGACAGCCGCCACGGCCGCGAGCGCGAGCGCAGCCAGCGCGACCGTCTTCCGTGCTGGGAAGGCTTCCATGGACCGGACTCCTTTCGTCCCGTGCCGATTGCCTGCCCTGATAGTTCGCGAGTCGGGTTCCTCCCGGTTCCCGTACGGCACCCGCATCGCCGAAATCCCGGTGCGGAGGGTCAGCAGGTCGCCTCGTCGTTCGCGAGCGCTTCGCGCAGGCGGGCGTGCCCGCGCGACATACGGCTCTTGATCGTGCCGAGCGGCTGGCCGAGCCTCTCGGCGAGCTCCCGCTGCGTCATCCCCTCGTAGTAGGCGAGCACCAGCGGCTCGCGGAAGTCCTGCGGCAGCCCGCGCAGCGCCCGGCGGACGCGCTCGCGCTCCTCGATGAGTGACAGCGCCGCGTCGCCGGGGTCCTCGGCTACATTCGCAGCGAGCTCGAGCGGGTGGTGCTTACGACCCCTCGAACCACGGACGAGGTCGACCGCGCGGCGGTGCACGAGCGTGAGGATCCACGTTCGCGCGTAGCCGCGCTCGGGCGCGAAGCGGCCGGCCGAGCACCACACCGCCAAGAAGCCCTCCTGGACCGCGTCCTCCGCCAGGGACGTGTCACCCACGACCCGCCGTGCCAGCCCATACGCGACCGTCCCGTAGCGACCGTACAACTCGGCGAGCGCGAGCTCCTCCGAACCTGCGGCGAGCCCGACGAGCGCCTCGTCCGAGAGTCGCGCCAACGCCATCGCTGCCACACGCCGCTGCGACGCGTCATGCCGGCCGCCCTCTGAGGACCCGGTGTCGGCGGCGACTTCCAGCAGAGCGCTCATGACATCATCGCGAAGCCGCCACGTGGCACGGCCCGGATGTCGTCGACCAACGAGGACTGCACTCGAACTCCATGGCGACCTCCCGAGGGACGCTCACAAGCCAGTGGACCTCGGCGCTCCCCGCAGCTGCTGCCTGATGCACGTGTGTGCGCAGCGCGCCTTGCGGTTGGATCACATCAACCGTCCGGCAAGCGCTACCTCGCGTCGTCCTGTTCGACTCGACGCGCGGCGGACGGCGACAGTGCACGTGCCGCCGGTCACTCTGAGCCCCGCTGCCGCCGACCGAGAGTGCGGCGATCGGTGGGCTAGCCCACCGCCGTCCCGTATTCGTAGGCGCCCCGGTCGTCGAAGGTCCGCGGGCCGGCACCGGTGTTGGCAGTGGCCGGATCGTCGATCCTGCCGTTGCCGTCGGCGTCGGCGCTGGGCTGGCCCGGCACGCCGGAGTTGGCCGAGTCGATGGCCGGCGAGCCGCTGGTGAGGCGGAAGTCGCCGGTGGCCGGGCTCGTCCACTTGGGGTCGCCCTCGAGGCCGTGCGATTCCTGGCCCGTGGCGGCCTGGAACGACGCCAGCGAGCTGTAGCTCGTGCTGTTCCAGACCAGCGTCGTGCCCGCGGTCGTCAGATGGA
>DASQFQ010000273.1:0-10028 GCA_035633075.1 Solirubrobacteraceae bacterium
GGGCCCGGCGGCGCCTCGAGGAGGCGCTGCGCGCTCAGGCCATCGGCAAGGACATGCCGACCGGCTGAGGCGCGGCCGCCGCCGCGGCCGCCGGCGCGGGCTCCTGCTGCATCACCGGGAGCTCGACCGGCGACAGCGCCACGAGGCCGCGCGCCGCCTGGCGCACGCCCTGGGCGGCGGGGTCGTCGGGATCGGCGAACACGAGCGGGGTGCCCTCGTCGGACTGCTCGCGCAGCGCCATCGTGAGCGGCACGGTGCCGAGCAGCGGAACCTGGAGCTCCTCCGCCAGCCGGCCGCCACCGCCCTCGCCGAAGATCGCGAAGCGCTCGCCGGACGGGCTCGTGAAGCCGGCCATGTTCTCGATCACGCCCGCGATCTCCAGCGAGACCTTGTCGGCCATCTCGGCCGAGCGGCGCGCGACGGTCTGCGCGGCGGCCTGCGGGGTGGTGACGATCAGGAACTTGGCCTGCGGCAGGAGCTGGGCGAGCGTCATCGAGACGTCGCCGGTGCCCGGGGGCAGGTCGATCAGCAGGTAGTCGAGCTCGCCCCACGCGACGTCCTCGAGGAACTGCTGGAGCGCCTTGTGGAGCATCGGGCCGCGCCATACGACGGCCTCGTTCTCCTTCACGAAGAAGCCGATCGACATGACCTTCAGGCCGTGGGCGTCGAGCGGCAGGATCTTGCGCTCGCCGTTGACCTTCGGGCGCTCGGCGCCGAGGCCGAGCATGCGCGGGATCGAGTAGCCCCATACGTCGGCGTCGAGCACGCCGACGCGCTTGCCCTCCGCGGCCAGCGCGGCGGCGAGGTTGACCGTCATCGAGGACTTGCCCACGCCGCCCTTGCCCGAGCCGACGCAGATCACGTTGGAGACCTGGGCCAGTGCGCCCTCGGGAAGCACGTGGCGCCCGAGCTTGCGCTGGAGCGCGCCCTTCTCGGTGTCGGAGAGAACGTCGAAGCCGACGTTGCAGCGAGTGACGCCCTCGACGCCGGTGACGGCGCCGACGACCGCGTTCTGGAAGTGACTCTTGATCGGGCAGCCGGGGGTCGTCAGCGAGATGGTCACGTCGACGACTCCGCCGTCCTTGACGTCGATGGACCGGACCATCTCGAGCTCGACGATGTCGCGCCGCAGCTCGGGGTCGATGACGACCTTCAGCGCCTCGAGGATCTGGTTCTCGGTGGGCATGGATTGCATTGTGGCAGGCGGTTAACGACCGTCGGGGCGCCCTGACTGCTGGCGCCCCGACGGTTGAGGGAGGAGAGGGTGCTTCTCTGCCGGCGAGGTATATGGCCGGCAGCCTCTCCCGGGCCCGGTCCTCTCCTCGCAGACCGGCCGGGGGAAGTCCGTTTCCGGGAAGTCCGTTTCCCTACCTACGCCAGCTGCCTGCGGGCCTGGCTGACGACGCGCTCGCCCGCGGCGACGCCCGCCTGGACGGCGGTCTCGACGCGGTCGGAGACCGTCGAGACCTGGTCGGTCACGACATTGTCGCGGCGGTCGGTCTCACGCTCGACCGCGTTGACCTCGCGCTGGAGGCGGCGGTCGGTCCGGCGGACCAGGCGCTCGGCGCGCGTGCGGGCCTTGCGGGTCTCGGTCTGGCCGCGGCGCTCGAAGCGGCGCAGGCGGGTCGAAACCTCACGCTGGCGCTTGCGCAGCTTGCGTTCGGCGCTGGTGCGCGACGTGAGCGTGCCGACGACGTCGGTGGCGACCGTCGCGACGCGGTCACGCGTCTCGAGGGCGACGCCCACGGAGACGAGCGCAGCACGCTCGGCGAGGCTGCGGCCCTGCCTCGCGGTCACCTCGGCGGCCTTGACGTTGGCCTGGGCGGCCGAACGCGTCTGGCGCTTCGCGGTGCTGCGGGTACGACGACCGGTCGACTTCGCCGGCGACTTGGCGGCGGTGGGGCGCGCAGTCGTGCGGGTGGTGGACCGGCTCCTGGTGGCGCCGCTCTTGCGGGCGGCGCTCCGCTTCGCGGTGCCGGTGGACCTGGTGTTGGTGTTCTGGGTGGTGGCCATGTGTTGGTGCCCCTCTCTTCGATCCCAGGGTAACAATATTAGTTCTAACTCGCTGGAGGGAAGAATACCAGCGAACACACGTTTGTGAACCCCACCCCGAGGGATTGTTACAGGATGGTGATCATCTCGGCCCGGATGGCCGCAAAATCCGCCGGACTTTGTAACAGAGAGAACAGGTGTTCGCCCGGTCCGGACGGCCGGCAGGGCCAGTGGCTAGGCGGCATCGGCGGGGGTCGTGCGCGCCAGCCAGCCGACGGGATCGACGATCTCGGCGAGCGTGGGCAGGCGCTCCGGCGCCTCCCACACGCGGTTGAGCGCCGAGATCCCACCCGCGGTGACAACCGCGTCGCAGAACGCCTTGCCCTGCTGGTACTGGCGCAGCTTGAGCTCGAGGCCGAGCAGGCGCTCGAACACCCGCAGGAGCCCGGAGCGGTCGCGGCGGCGGCGGTCGAGCGCCTCGCGCAGGCGCGGCAGGTCGGGCAGCAGGTCGGCGCCCACGGCGTCCATCACGTGCTCGGCGTAGCCCTCGAGCACCGCCATGAAGGCCTGCATGCGGTCGAGGTGCGCCCGCCGCTCGGGACCGACGACGAGCGTGGTCAGGTCCCCCTCGCGAGCCATCTCGACGAGTGCGCGCAGGTCGGCCGCGTCGGGCAGGCGCATCATCCGGCGGGGGTCCACGTCGAGCGCGGCGAGCAGCTCGCGCACCATGCCGGCCAGGTGCTCGCGCAGCCACGGCACGCCGCCGAACTGCAGGGCGTGGGTCACCTCGTGCAGCGCGACCCACCGCAGCAGCTCGTCGGCCTCGGCGTCGAGCGTCCCCGCGGCATGGGCGAGGTTGGGCGCGACGAAGAGCAGCCGGGCGGGAGCCTCCGGCTCGAGGATGGCGAACTCGTACTGGCCGAGGACCCGCTGGGCGAGCAGCCCGGAGATCGCGCCCACCTCGAGGGCCAGAACCACCCCGGCGGCCGCACCCACCGGTGCCCCGAAGGGCCCGAGGCCACTTCCCAACCGCGCGGCGACGGGGTCGAGCACCGTGCGCAGGGACGCGAGGTTGCTCTCGATCCAGACCGTCCGGTTCACCGGCTCCGGCGGCGGGATCGGCGAGGCGGCCCGCAGCCCGGTGTAGGCGCTCACGAGCCGCTCGCTCTCCTCGGTCGGCCCGGCCACCCGCTCGAAGGGCTCGGATGGCGGCGGGGTCTGCATGCCGGCGACCGCGCCGGCGACGTTGGTGGCGAGCCTCCAGTCGATCATGGGAGCCTGGGTACCCGGGCGAGCTCCGCGAGACCCTGCAAGGTCCGAGCGCCGATGATCGGCGAGTGCGGCTCGAGGTCGAGGGGCGCGCCCAGCGGATCGTCGAAGACCGGGAAGGCGATGAACCCGCCGCCCTCGCGGACGATGAGCTGGCCGGCCGCGGCGTCCACGGCGCGGCAGCCTTTGAGCGTGATCATCCCGTCGAACCGCGCCGCCGCGAGCTGGCACAGCGAGACCGCGATCGTGCCGAGGGCGCGCAGGCGGTAGGCCGACGCGGCAAGCCCGTCGGCGACCTCGGCCACCCAGCGCGGGTCGGCCGACTCGATCCCGAGCACCTCGAGCTTGCCGTCGGGCAGCCGGCGCTCTCCCGACTCCGTCGAGAGGCGCTCGCCGTCCCGCCAAGCGCCCTCGCCGCGGCGCGCGACCCACTCCTCCCCCGGCCCGAAGTCGTGGACGAAGCCGAAGAACACGTCGGCCATCGTGGGCCCATCGGCGACGGCGATGGAGATCGAGTGGTGCGGCAGCCGGCGCTTGGCGTTGACGGACCCGTCGATTGGATCGATGACCACCAACACTCCGGGATCGCCGAAGTCCACGCTGCCGCGCTCCTCGCTGATGGCCGTGAAGCGCGCACCGGCGTCGTGCAGGTGCTCGAGCTGGGCGAACACCGCCTCCTCGGCGGCCTCGTCGATCAGCAGCGTAAGGTCCCCCCCGTGCCCGCGGGTGCCCACCTCGCGCGCTCGCTGTGCGGTGGTCGGGCTGTCCTTGAGGATCGCGCGCAGGCCGTCGGCCGCCCTGCGAGAGGCGCCTAGCCAGTCGGCGTCCCGCGTCCGCGTTGAGATGGCCATGCCGGGCCTATCCTACGGTGGTGTCGCTCACCGCTGACCAGCAGGAGGCCGTCACCCATCCGGGCGGCCCCTTGCTCGTGATCGCCGGCGCCGGCACCGGCAAGACGACGGTGCTCGTGGAGCGAGTCGCGTGGCTGGCGCGCGAGGGAGGCGTGCCGGTGGAGTCGATCCTCGCGCTGACGTTCTCCACCGCGGCGGCCGACGAGCTTCGCGAGCGCATCGAGGATCGCGTCGGCACCCCCTTCGAGGAGCTCTCGGTCACGACGTTTCACGCCTTTTGCGCGCGGCTGCTGCACGACGAGGCACTCGAGGCCGGCGTCGATCCCTTCGCCACGCCCGTGACCCCCGCAGACCGCCTGGCGATGCTGCTCGAGCGCATCGACGAGCTGCCGCTGGCGTCTCACGACCTGCGCGGCAACCCGAGCGCGGTCCTGGGCTCGCTGGTGCAGCGCATCGACCGCCTCAAGGACGAGCTGATCTCGCCCGAGGACTACGCGGCGTGGGCGGCCACGCTGGGCGAGGACGCCGTGCGCGAGCGCGAGTTCGCCGCCATCTTCGCCGCGCACGACCGGATGTTGAGCGAGGCGGGAACGCTCGACTTCGGCGACCTCGTCCTGCATGCCTTCCGGCTGCTGCGCTCCAAGCCGCACGTGCGTGCGCGGCTGACCGCGCGCTACCACCACGTGCTCGTCGACGAGTTCCAGGACACGAATTTCGCCCAAGGCCTGCTGCTGCGGCTGCTGGTCGCCGATCACGGCAACGTCACGGCGGTCGGCGACGACGACCAGGCCATCTACCGCTTCCGCGGCGCCTCGACGAAGAACCTCGAGGACTTCCGCGCGGAGTGGCCGCAGGCCAAGCTCGTGCGCCTGCAGGACAACTTCCGCTCCGGGGCACGGATCCTCACCGCCGCGCACGCGGTCGTGTCCCCCAACGCCGACCGCGTCGACAAGACGCTGCGCGCCCAGCCCGGCCGGCCACCTGGCGAGGTCGGCTTCTGGCGCTGCGCCAGCGAGCGCGCGCAGGCCCAGGCGGTGGCGGCGGAGGTGGAGCGGTTGATCGCGCGCGAGGAGGCGGCCGCCGAGCAGGTCTGCGTGCTCGTACGCTCGGTCCGGAGCGAGGGGCAGGCCGTCGCGGTGGCGCTCGAGGAGCGCGCCGTGCCCTACCGGCTGACCGGCGCCGCCGCCTTCTTCCAGCGCGCCGAGGTCCGCGACCTACTCGCGTGGCTGCGGCTGCTCGTCGACCCCGGCGACGCGGGCGCCGTCGTGCGCGCCCTCGCGCGCACGCCCGTCGAGCTGCGCGCGATCGACGTCGCCCGCTGCACGCAGATCGCCCGCCGGCGCAAGCTCGACATGGTCGCCGCGCTCGGCGCGGCGCTCGAGTCCCCGCAGATCCCACCGGAGGCGCGGGAGCGCATCCGCACGTTCTTCAGGCTCTACCGGGCAGCGTCGGGGGCGCTCGACTCCGCGCGGCCGGACCTCTACGTGCACCGCCTCATCGAGCGCCTGGGCCTGCGACGCCAGCTCCTGTTCGCCGCCTCGACCGAGGTGGTCGAGCGGCTCGTGAACCTCGCGAAGTTCGGCGAGCTGGCCGCCGCCTACGTGCGCCGTGCACCGCAGGCGACGGCGCGGGAGTTCGCGCGCTCGATCGCCGCGGTGGCCGAGGCGGGATTGCGCGAGGAGGAGGCCGTGGCCGGCGACCGCCCGCGCGGCGTCCAGGTGATGACCATGCACGCGGCCAAGGGCCTGGAGTTCGAGCATGTGTACGTGCTCGGGCTGATGGCGGCGCGCATGCCGGGGGCGCGCCGCCGCTCGCTGGAGCCGATCCCCGACGCGCTGATCAAGGAGGCGCTCCCGCCCGACTCCAAGGCCGCGCACGCCGCGGAGATGCGCCGGCTGCTGCACGTCGCCATGACGCGCGCGCGCCAGCGGCTGGTGCTCGCCTATCCGGAGACGACGACTGCGCCGTTGAGCGCGGGCGTCGCGACGGGTGCTCGCAGCGAGCGCGGGTCCGCCCAGCTGCCATCGCCCTTCGTCGAGGAGGCCCTCACCGCCGTCGGAGCCGAATGGGAGGTCCGGGAGGAGGAGCTGTTCGGGCCCGCCGAGACGCTGCAGTCCACCTTCCGGCTGCTGCGCGACGAGCTGCTGACCACGGTCTCCCAGGTCGGCGGCCGGTTGGGCGAGCTGCGCTTCGACACCGATCTCGACGTCTCCCACGCCGTCGTTCGCTACCTCGAGCTGATCAAGCTGGCCGCGCTGATCGAGCGCACCACGCAGCCTCCGCCCGAGGGCCAGTCGGTCGCCGAGGCGCTCCCCGAGGTCAACGCGCGGCTGCTTCAGGCGGCCACCTCCGAGCAGCGCGAGATCTTCGAGACCTCCGCGCTCGACGAGTACCTGCTCGACGCCGAGCTCGACGAGCGCCTGCGCACACGGGCGGTGGCGGCACGCACCGAGCCATCCCTGGAGTCGTTCCTGCCGCGGCGCGGCGAAGGGCTGATGCTATCGGCGTCCGACATCGAGACTTACCGGACCTGCCCGCTGAAGTACAAGTTCGCGCGGGTGTTCCGAATCCCGAGCGAGCCGACGCTCAACCAGCGCTTCGGCATCCTCGTCCACCAGGTGCTCGAGCGCTTTCACGCCGGCGGCGCGGCGTCGCGGTCGCTGCCCGAGCTCCTCGGCCTGCTCGAGGCGGGCTGGCGCCGCGGCGGGTTCGGGGAATCTGAGGAGGAGCGCCAGCTGCGCGTGAAGGCCGGCCACGCGTTGGTCCGCTACCACGAGCGATACCAGGGCGAGGAGGCCGAGCCCGTGTGGTTCGAGCGCTCCTTCCAGTTCAAGCTGGGCCCGCACGTCCTGCGTGGGCGCGTGGACCGCGTCGACCGCCTGCCGGGCGGCGGCTACGAGCTCATCGACTACAAGACGGGCCGGCCTAAGAGCGCCACCCAGCTCAAGGAGGACGTCCAGCTGTCGCTCTACGCGGTCGGCGCCCGAGAGTCCTGGCAGCTCGATGCCGCGCAACAGGCCTACTACTACGTGCTCGACGACGAGAAGGTGCCCGTGGAGCGCGACGAGGAGGACCGCGACTGGATCACCGAGACCGTCCTGAACGTCGCCGATGGCATCCTCGGTCAGGGCTTCGAGCCGACGCCGTCCTACGCGGCCTGCTCGATCTGCGATTACCGGATCGCGTGCCCGGCGGCTGAGCGCTAAATATCCCCTCTCTGCCTCAGGAACCGCTGGAACTCCCGGGCGAGCACGTCGCCTGAGGGCAGGTCGCCCGGGTCGGGCATCGCGTCCTCCTCGTCGGCAGCACGCTCCAGGCGCTCGACGAAGGCCTGGACGTCGGGGTCCATCTCCACGGCGCGCGACACCTGGCGCTCGTACTCCACCGCCGCGTCCTCGAGCTCGGAGCCGTCGACGGTGACGCCCACGAGCCCCTCGAGCTTGCGCAGCAGCGCGAGCGCGCCCTTGGGGTTCGGCACCACGGCGACGTAGTGGGGCACCGCCGCCCAAAGTGAGGCCGCGGGCATGCCCGCCCGCGAGCACTCCGCCTGCAGGCAGCCGACGATCCCGGTCGGGCCCTCGTAGCTCGAGCGGCCCAGACCGAGGCGGTCCACGAGCGTCTCGTCGGAGGCGATGCCGGTGATCGACACAGGGCGTGAGTGCGGTACATCGGCGAGCAGCGCGCCCAGCGTCACCACCAGCTGCGCGCCGAGGGCCTCGGCGAGGTCGATCACGGTCGCGCAGAACGTTCGCCAGCGGATCGCGGGCTCGGGGCCGCTGAGCAGGATCAGGTCGCGCGGCGCGCGCGGGATGCGCGCCTCGTAGACCTCGAACTCCGGCCAGTCGATCTCGCGCGTCAGCCCCTCGCGCAGCCGCACCGTGGGGCGCGTGGCTTGGAAGTCGACGAACTCCTCGGGGTCGATCGTCGCGAAGCGCTCCGCCAGCAGCGCGGTGCCGATGAAGCTCAGCGCGGCGGTGGCCGACTCCCCCGCGTCGTTCCAGCCCTTGAACGCGCACACCAGGGCGGGCGCCCGAAGGCCGTCGGGTCGGCGCTCCCAGCGCAGCGGCTGCATGCATTTCACGGTAGCGGGTCCCGTCCGCCCGTCCGGCCATGATCGAGGCATGGCGACGATCACATCGCTGCGGGCGGGGGACGAGGTCACCGGCGTCTATGCCTGCTCGCGCAAGGACCGACTGCTCGCGCGGACCGGCACGCCCTACCTCGCGCTCGAGCTGCGCGACCGCACCGGGGCGCTCTCGGGCCGGGCGTTCAAGGACGTCGACGTGCTCGCCGGGCGCTTCGAGCGCGGCGACCTGGTGCGCGTCCACGGACGCGTCGAGCGCTTCCGCGACCAGCTGCAGGTCGAGGTCCGCAACATCGAGCGCGCCGAGGCGGCGGACCCCGCGGCGTTCCTCCCCGTCGCCTACCGCGACCTCGACGAGCTCGACGGCTTCCTCGAGCACCTGGCGCGCGAGGTCCACGACGCGGAGTACCGCGCCCTGCTCGACCGCCTGCTCGGCGACCGCGAGCTGCGCGAGGCGTGGCGGCGCGCGCCCTGCACGCGCGCCGGCCACCACGCCTACCTCGGCGGGCTGCTCGAGCACACGGTCGCGGTGGCGACGCTGGCGCTCGACGCGGCGGCGCTGCACCCGCGGCTGAACTCCGACCTGCTGCTGTGCGCCGCGATCGTCCACGACCTCGGCAAGACGCGCGAGTTCACCTACGGCGCCGAGATCGGTCTCTCCGAGGAGGGCCGGCTGCTCGGCCACCTCGTGCTCGGCCAGCGCCTCCTGGACGAGCGGGCGGGTGCGATAGGCGAGGCCCGGCGGCTCGCGCTCGCGCACTGCGTGCTGTGCCATCACGGTCCCGAAGCGGCCCCGGGGCGCCGCTTCGGCTCACCCGAGGCGCTGGCGTTGCACCGGCTCAATGCCCTCGACGCCGGCGTCAAGGCGGCGTTGGAGCACGGGCTGGCGCACAGCCACTAGGGTGGCGGCGACTCGGACCGCTCGACTCGGGGGAGAAAGCCGCTGTCCACCACGCAGTACGCGCCACAGCTGCGACCGCTCAGCGTCGGGGAGGTGCTCGACGCCGCGTTCAAGGTGGTGCGCCAGAGCTTCGGCACGCTGGCGATCTGCGTCCTGGCGGTCGCCGCGCCGCTCAACGTCATCGGTAGCCTGATCAGGGCGTCGACGAGCGACGACGCCTTCAACCTCGACGACACCTCGACGACGGGGACCTCGGGCACGGAGGTCGCGGGCTTGCTGGTCTCCACCACGCTCAACCTCGTGCTTTTCACACTCGCCGCGGCGGCCTGCTTCCGTGCGGTGTGGAGCACCTACCTCGGCCAGACGCCGACCTGGCAGGCCTCGCTCTCCCTCGCCGCCACGCGCGTGCTCCCGCTGCTCGGCCTCAGCATCCTGTACTTCCTCGGGGTGATCGGCGCCACCATCCTGCTGGTCATCCCGGGCGTCTGGCTGTCGGTCGCCTGGTCCCTGGGCTACCCCGCCCTGCTGTCGGAGGGGCTCGGGCCGGCCGCCGCGCTGGGGCGCTCGTTCCGCCTCATAAGGGGTCGCTGGTGGGCGACGTTCGCCGCCCTGCTCGTGATGTATCTGATCATCGCGGTGATCAGCGGGATCCTCGGGCTGGTCGTGGGGGCCACCCTGGTGGCGGCAATCGACAGCGAGGTTGTGGCGGCCGTGCTGTTCACGATCGTCAACATCGCCTCCTCGCTGATCACGCTGCCGCTGTTCGCGGCCGTGCTGACGATCATCTACCTCGACCTGCGGGGGCGCAAGGAGGGCTTCGACCTCCAGCTGCTCGCCCCAGGCGTGGGCGAGGACTCGAGCCGGTACGACTCGAGTCCCGAGGCAGTCGGCGCCGCCGCCGGCCTGGCCGGCCCGGTGCCCCCGCCCCGCG
>DASQFQ010000274.1:0-12216 GCA_035633075.1 Solirubrobacteraceae bacterium
GACAGGCAGCCATCACGCACGTGCTCGAGTTGCGAGAAGCGCACGGTGACTTCGTGCCCCGCGACGCTCTTCGGAGTGGGTTCATGTTCCGCGGCGAGCAAGTGAGCTTCAGCTCGTTCCAGAAGGGGATCCATCGCGCGAAGCAGATGCGCGGACCCGCGGCGCTCAGCCTCTTCACGACCCCGCCGCGGGAGGGCAAGCCGGCGCCGTATGCCGACGAGGTCGACGTCGACACAGGGCTGATCCTCTACCACTACCGCGCGGGCAGCATCGAGCAGGCGGACAACAGGGCGCTCAGGGCAGCCCATGAGCTGCGCACGCCGCTCATCTACTTCAAGGGCATCTCTCCATCTCGGTACTTTCCGATCGCCCCGGTGTTCGTGGCGGACAACGACGCCGCTGAGCGGTGTGTGCTGCTCGAGGTGGGCGTCCCACTCGTGGACGTTCAGCCCGGCGGACCGGTGTCACCCGCGGACGCACGCGTCTACGCGCTGCGCCTTGTCAAGACGCGGCTCCACCAGCAGCGATTCCGGCACGACGTCCTGCGCGCCTACCAGCATCGGTGCACCATCTGCGCGTTGCGTGAACGCGAGCTCGTGCAGGCGGCCCACATCGTTGCCGATCCCTCGCCCGAGGGGATCGCCGCGGTCGTGAATGGTCTGGCGCTGTGCGCCATCCATCACCTGGCCTACGACCGGAATCTCCTCGGGATCGATCCGACAGGCACGGTTCACATCGCACGCCGACTGCGTGATGAGCACGACGGACCCATGCTTCGCGAGGGGCTTCAGGGCTTCCACGGCACGGCCATCCGAAAGCCGCGACTCGCCGCAGAGCACCCCGACCCCGATCGTCTGGCGGTCCGGTTCGGACAGTTCGAATCGGCGGCCGCCTGACGACCTTGTTGAGGTTTGCCCTGTATTTCAGGGTTAACCGCAACAGAGTGGTCGCCGGGAAGGGGGCGGGCTCAGGCGAAGGTGGTGCGCAGGCGCTCGAGGAGCTTCTCGTCGCGGGCCGCCAGCACGGGGGAACGCATCTCCAGGGTGAGCTGGTCGTCGGCGGGGAAGGCCACCGCTCCGCCCGCCTCCTTCACGAGCAGCTGGGCGGCCGCGGCGTCCACCGAGCGGATCGGGCGCAGCGAGAGCATCGCGTCGAGCTGGCCGGCGGCCACCAGGCACAGCGTCATGGCCACCGAGCCGAGCACGCGGATGCGGCGCGCCTCGACGGCCTCGATGGCCGCGCTGGCGGCGGCAACGAGCGAGGGCCGCGCGGTCTCGACCCCGAGCACCTCGAGCGGGCCTGGCCGGAGGGGCGGGAGCCGCTCGCCGTCGCGGAACGCGCCCTCGCCGCGGACCGCCCACCAGTCGCGGCCGAGGCGCGGCTCGTCACGCTCCGATATGCGCGGGTCGAGCTCGGCCACCCAGCCCACCTCGACGTCACCCATGCGCGACCCGGACGCGACCGCGATCGAGACACAGGCGAACGGCAGCCCCCGCTTGGCGTTGAGCGATCCGTCCACGGGATCGACCACGACCCGCAGCCGCCCGCCTCCGCCGATCTCCAGCTCGCCGCGCTCCTCCGAGACCGCCACGAGCGGCACCCCGAGCGCGTCGATCTCGGCGAAGATCGCGTCCTCGGCCGCGCGGTCGATCACGTAGGCCGTGTCGCCGCCCTCGCCGCGACCCGTCTCCACCGCGCGCTCCGCCGTGGTGGCGTAGGCGTGAACCGCGTCCCTCGCTGCGCCTGCCGCGCGGCGGCAGAAGGCGAGCCAATCGGTGCTGTCGGGCAGGGACACGCTGCGGCGTATCCTAGGCCGCGATGCCCGTAGCCCTCGACGGCCTGAACCGCGCGCAGGAGGCGGCCGTCACCCACGCGGACGGCCCGCTCGTCGTGGTGGCCGGGACCGGGACCGGCAAGACGCGCACGCTCACGTGCCGGTTCGCGTGGCTCGTGGAGCAGGGCGTGCCGGCCGAGCGGATCCTCGCGCTCACCCTCTCGGCGCCCGCGGCGGCGGAGATGCGCGAGCGGCTCGAGACGCTGCTCGAGTCGCCCTACGAGGAGCTGCACGTCGAGACCTTCCATTCCTTCTGCCTGCGCCTGCTCCAGGACGAGGCGCTCGAGGCCGGCGTGGATCCCTTCCTGTCGCCGGTCACGCCGGCGGACCGGCTCGCGCTCCTGCTCGAGCGGATCGACGACCTGTCGCTGCGCGCTCACGAGATCCGCGGCAACCCCGCTCCGCTGCTGGCCAGCTTCGTGTCGCGCATCGACCGGCTGAAGGACGAGATGACCTCCGCGGAGGACTACCGGGGCCACGCCGAGCGCCTGGCAGCCGCCGCGGAGGGCGACCCCGCCCGCGCCCGCGCCGCCCGCGAGCTCGAGTTCGCGGGCCTCTACGCCGACCACGACCGGCTGCTCTCCGAGCGCGGCGCGCTCGACTTCGGCGATCTGATCCTGCGCGCCTTCCAGCTGCTGCACGAGCGCCCGCACGTGCGCGAGCGCGTGGCGAGCCGCTTCCAGCACGTACTCGTGGACGAGTACCAGGACACGAACTTCGCGCAGGGGATGCTGCTTCGGCTGCTGATCGAGGAGCACCGCCAGGTGACCGTCGTGGGCTCCGACGACCGCTTCCTGCAGGAGCTGCCGGAGGCCAGGGTGGTCCGCCTGGAGCGCAACTACCGCTCCGGACGGCGCATCCTCGACGCCGCCGGCGCGGTGGTGGCCCCGATCCCGGAGGGGGCGGGGCGCAGGCTGACGGGCGCCGGCGGCGGGCGCGTGCGCTTCTGGCGCTGCCGCTCAGAGCGCGCCCAGGCCCAGGCCATGGCGGCGGAGGTCGAGCAGCTGATCTCCTCGGGGGTGGCGCCCGAGCAGATCTGCGTGCTGGTCCACTCCGTGCAGAGCGAGGGCGCCGTGCCGGCCTCGGCGCTCGAGGAGCGCGCGCTGCCCGCCCGCACCTGCGGCGCGGCCGCCTACTTCCAGCGCGCCGAGGTGCGCGACGTGCTCGCATGGCTGCGCGCGCTCGCCGACCCGAACGACTCGGGCGCGGTCGTGCGCGCCCTCAGCCGCCCCCCGATCGAGCTGCGCTCCGTGGACGTGGCGCGCCTTACGCAGCTCGCGCGCCGGCGCAAGCTCGACATGCCCTCGGCCGTGGCGGCCGCGCTCGAGGGGCCGCAGCTCTCAGAGGAGGGTCGCGACCGCGCCCGCGCGTTCCTGCGCCTCTACCGCTCGGCCTCGGGCGCGTTCGAGGACCGCCGCCCGGACGCATTCGTGCTGCGCCTGATCGAGCGCATCGGCCTGCGCCGCCAGCAGGTGTTCGCCACCCACGCGGACACGGTCGAGCGGCTCCGCAACATCGCCAAGCTGTCCGAGCTGGCCAGCGCCTACATGCGCCGCGAGCCGCACGCCACGGCGCGCGACTTCACCCGCTACCTCGCCGCGGTGGCCGAGTCGGGGCTGCGGGAGGAGGAGGCCGCCGCCACGCCCACGGCCCCGGCGGTGCAGGTGATGACGATGCAGGCCGCGAAGGGCCTCGAGTTCGACCACGTCTTCGTGCTCGGGCTGTCGGCCGCCCGCATGCCCGGGCCCTTCCGCCCCGACGCGGACGGCGTGCCCGGCGAGCTCCTGAAGGAGCGCCTGCCCGGTGGGCACGACCGCGAGGCCCACGAGGCGGAGATGCGCCGCCTCCTCCACCTGGCGATGACACGCGCGCGCAAGGGGCTCGTGCTCGCCTGGGCCGAGGCGGGCCAGCCGGGCACCACCCCGCGGCCGTCGCCGTTCTACGAGGAGGCAATGGCGGCCGTCGCCGTGGAGGAGGAGGTCTTCGAGGAGGAGCTGTTCGGGCCGGCCGAGGGGCTCCACTCGACCTTCCGGATCATGCGCGACGAGCTGCTCGACACGGTGGCGAGGATGGGCGGCCGGCTCGGCGAGATGCGACTCGACACCTACCTGGACGTGGACCAGGCGGTGTCCCGCTACCTGGAGCTGATCAAGGTCGCGGCCCTGATCGAGCGGGCGAAGGAGGGGCAGTCGCTCGACGCGGCGCTGCCCGCTGTGAACGAGATCCTGGTCCAGTGCGCCACGCCCGAGCAGCGCGAGATCCTCGAGCAGTCGGCGCTCGACGGCTGGCTGCGGGACACCGAGCGCGACCCCGCCGAGCGCCCGGCCAGCGCCCGGAACGGCGCCGAGCCGTCGCTGGATCCCTTCATCCCGCGCCGCGGCCGCGGCCTGATGCTGTCGGCGTCGGACATCGACACGTACCGCATCTGCCCGCTGAAGTACAAGTTCGCCCGCGTCTTCCGGATCCCGCAGGAGCCGACGATCCACCAGCGCTTCGGGATCGTGGTCCACCAGGTGCTGGAGCGCTTCCACTCGCAGGGCGGCGGCTCGCTGGCGGCGCTGATGGAGCTGTTCGAGGCGTCCTGGCGCCGCTCGGGCTTCGGCGACTCGGACGACGAGCAGCAGTTCCGCGAGCGCGCGGTGGCGGCGCTCGAGAGCTACTGGCGCGAGGACCAGCGCTCGGAGTCCGAGGCGGTCTGGTTCGAGCGCTCGTTCGCGTTCCGCATCGGCCCGCACCTACTGCGCGGGCGCGTGGATCGCGTGGACCGGCATCCCGACGGCTCCTTCGAGCTGATCGACTACAAGACGGGCAGGGCGAAGACCGAGCAGGAGCTGCGCGAGGACGTCCAGCTGTCCGTCTACCAGATGGGCGCGCGCGAGTCCTGGGGGCTCGCGACCTCTGCGCAGAGCTACTTCTACGTCCTCACCGGCGAGAAGGTGCCCGTGGCGCACTCCGACGAGGAGCTCGACCGCGTGAGGGCCACCGTCTCCGAGATAGCCGGCGACATCCTCAAGCAGCGCTTCGAGCCGACGCCGTCCCCCGAGATCTGCCGCTTCTGCGACTACCGCATCATCTGCCCGGCGGCGGAGAAGTAGCAGGCCGCTAACGCTCCACCGGGCGGTCGTCGTACGCGCCTGGGTCCCTGCGCGCCTGCATGAGCAGGAACAGCCCGATCACCAGGCCGATCGCGCCGGCGATCATGAGGATGAGCCCCACGGTCTCGATCTTGATACCGGCCACGCTGGCCGTGACCGCGTACTTCAGGATCGCGCCGAGCGCGATGAGGAATATCGACGTTCCAATCGTCATAGCCTCGTTTGTGCCCGCTGGTGCCGCGGCGCAAACTACGACGACTGTCCAGGGTCCTCGGGCCCGCGCTGACGCAGAAAGCGCTGGAAATCGCTGGCGATGGTGTCGGCGGAGGGCAGCCGCTCCTCGTCCGGCGGGTTCTCGGCCTGCACCTCGTCCATCGCGGTCTCCAGACGCTCGACGAAGGCCTTGACCTCCGGGTCGCTGGCCACGGCGGCGCTCACCTGGCGCTCGTAGTCGTCAGCCGCGGTCTCGAGCTCGCCGGCGTCCACCGCGACCCCCGCGGTGCCCTCGAAGGCCCTGACGAGCGCCAGGGCGACCTTCGGGTTCGGCGAGGCCGCCACGTAGTGCGGCACCGAGGCCCACAGGCTCACCGCCGGCAGGCCGGCCTCCGCGCACGCGTGCTGGAGCACGCCGACGATGCCAGTGGGACCCTCGTAGCTCGGCGGCTCGAAGCCGAGCCGCTCGACGAGCACGTCGTCGGAGGCGATCCCGGTGACGGCCACGGGGCGGCTGTGCGGCACGTCCGCGAGCAGGGCGCCGAGCGTGATCACCATGCGCACGCCCAGGTCGCGCGCGGTCGTGACGACGTCCTCCGTGAAGCGCCGCCAGCGCAGCGAGGGCTCGACCCCCTGGAGCATCACCAGGTCGCCCTCCGCGCCGGGCACAGGGGCGACGGAGAAGGAGTTCTCCGGCCACTCGAGCTCGCGTGTGCTGCCCTCCACCAGCCTGACCGTCGGCCTCACGGCCGTGAAGTCGTAGAAGTCCTCAGGGTCGATGTCGGCGACGTCCCGCGCGTCGAACGAGTCGCGGATGTACGAGAGCGCGGCCGACGCGGCCTCGCCGGCGTCGTTCCAGCCCTTGAACGCGCACACCATCACCGGTGCACGCAACTCGGGGCGCTCCCGCCAGATCACATCGCTCATCCATCTCACCGTACCCGACGTCCGAGCCCGCGATCACGATTGATGCCGTGACGATCGTTGAGCTGAGAGCCGGCGGCGAGGTCGACGGCGTCTTCGCGTGCACCCGCAAGGACCGCCTGACGGCCAGGAACGGCTCGCCCTACCTGGCGGTCGAGCTGCGCGACCGCACGGGCGCCATCCCCGGCCGCGCCTTCCGCGACGCCGATTTCCTGGCCGGGCAGTTCGAGCGTGGCGACCTGGTGGCCGTGAGGGGGCGTGTGGAGCGCTTCCGCGACGCGCTCCAGGTGGAGCTGAAGACGATCAGGCGCGCACAGGATGGAGCGAGCGACCCGGCCGAGTTCCTGCCCGTCGCATACCGCGACATGGAGGAGCTGGAGGGCTTCCTGGAGCACCTGGGGCGCGAGGTGTACGACCCCGACCTGCGCGGTTTGCTCGACTCGTTCCTGGGCGACGAGGCCTTCCGCGCCGACCTCCGGCGCGCGCCCTGCACGCGCTCGGGCCACCACGCCTACCTGGGCGGGCTGCTCGAGCACACGGTGGCCGTGGCCACGCTCGCCTTCGAGACCTGTGCGCTGCACCCCCGGCTCAACTCCGACCTGCTCCTGTGCGCCGCGCTCCTGCACGACGCCGGGAAGACGCTCGAGTTCGAGCTCAGGGCCGAGATCGCGCTCAGCGAGGCGGGCGCGCTGGTGGGCCACGTGACGCTCGGCCAGCAGCTCGTCGCGGAGTGCGCGCGGCGGCTCGAGGGCTTTCCGGAGGCGAAGCTCCACCCCCTCTCCCACTGCATCCTGGCCCACCACGGGCCGGACTCCCTCCCGGGCAGGCGCTTCCGCTCGGCCGAGGCGCTCGCGCTCTACCGCCTGAACGCCCTGGACGCCGGCGTGAAGGGCGCCCTGGAGCACGGCCTGGACTGACTGGCATCCCTGGACGAATAGGCCATAGCGGCCGTCCCGCGGTCGGGATTGCGATCCCGCGCGCCGACCGGGATAGGAGGTGTCCGAGCACGAGTCGACGACCGCCCAGGCGGAGGCCGTAGAGGAGCTGCTGCGCCAGCTCGTGGATGCCCGCTTCGTTCTGACGGACAGGGACGGGGCGGTCACGCGCTGGAGCCGGCCCGCCGAGGAGCTGTTCGGCTGGCCGAGCGCGCGCATGCTGGGCCGCCCGCTGGTCGACACCCTCGCGCTCGCCGGCGACGTGCCCCAGCACGGCGGCGTGGTCCAGACCGTCGCCAGGCGCAAGGACGGCACCGAGCTCGAGGTGAAGCTCACGCTCGTCCCGGTGGGGATGAGCCAGAGCCTCGATTTCAACGGCTTCCTGGAGGCGCTCGAGATCGCGGCGCCGCGCGGCAACGCCCTTCAGCAGCTTCAGCGCAGCCACCGCACGGTGGTCGACTGGATCAACGCCGCCATGCGCAGCGAGGCCCGCCTCGACGAGGAGGACCTCGCCGCCGGCACGATCGTCGCCTTCAGGCCGCTGATCGAGCCCCCGCCGGCGTCCGAGCCGGACGATGACGAGGACGACACCGGCCGGGCCGCCACGGCCGCGGCGGCCGGGCAGATCGCCGACGCCGTCGAGGCGGCTCTCGGCCGCTCGGACGACCTGGAGCGGGCGCTCGAGGGAACCACGGCGGAGCTCGAGGAGGCGCGCGAGGAGGCCGAGGTGGCCCGCGGAGAGGTGGCCGCGGCGAGCGCTCGGATCGCCGAGCTCGGCAATGACCTGGCGGACACCCGCCGTGTGCTCGACGAGATGCGCGCGCAGGTCGAGGAGGCGCGCGAGGAGCGCGACCGCACGCGGACGGCCGTGGAGGAGACACGCGCCCTCGCGGAGCGCCTCGAGCGCGAGCTGGGCGGGACGCCGCAGGCCCACGAGCGCCTGAGCGCCCAGCTCGAGGAGACGCGCGCCACAGTGTCCGAGCTGCGCGCGACGCGCGAGAAGGTCGAGGCGCTGGAGGCCGAGCTGGACAGGGACCGCGGAGCGGGCGACGAGCGTCGCCGGCTCGAGTCGGAGCTGCGCGACATGCGCTCGAGGGTCGAGCAGCTCGAGGCCCCGCTCGGCGAGTCTCGCGAGCGTGCCGAGGCGGGCCAGGAGCTAGGCACGGCGCTCGCAGACATGCACGACCGAGTCGAAGCGCTCGCGCGCGAGCTGGCCCGCGGGCCCGACCCGGGCCTGCTCGGCGAGCTCGAGGAGATGCGCGCCAAGGTGGCGGCGCTCGAGGGCGCCCCCGCGAGCGAGGGCTCACCGGAGCTGCGCGAGGGGCTGGCGGACACGCGCGCCCGGGTCGAGCAGCTCGAGCGCTCGCTGGACGGCAACGCGCGCGAGGCCGATCTGAGCACCGCGCTCGAGGAGACCCGCGCCCGGGTTGACCAGCTCGCGAGCGCCCTTGCCGACGGCGCTGTCGAGCGGGACGAGCGACTGGGCGCCGTGTCGGAGCGCGACGATCGCCTCGCGGCCGAGCTCGCTGAGGCGCGAGACCAGGCCGAGCAGCAGGAGCGCCTGCGCACCGAGCTGGAGTCGATGCGCGCGAAGCTGGAGTCGCTCGCTGGCGAGCGCATCGAGGAACAGCGCCTACTCGCCGGCGACCTGGCCGAGACCCACGCGAAGCTCGAGGCCCTCGAGCGCGCGGCCGGAGACGAGCACCAGCGCGCCGACGAGTCGCGCGAGCTGCTCGGCGAGCTGCGCCAGGAGCTGGCCCGGTTGCGGGCCGACGGCGCGGCGAGCTCTGGAGACCTGCCGGAGGGCGCCACCCTTTCCCATGACGCGCTGGCCGCCGTGGAGCGCCTGACGGCGCGCGCGGAGCAGGCCGCCGATGCCGCGCGGAGCCACTCCACGCGGGCGTCGGATGCCTCCGGCGAGGCGGAGGCCCGCGCGAGCCGCGCCGACGAGGCCGCGAGCGCGGCGGAAGCGCAGGCCGTGCGCGCCGCGGAGGGCATCGCCGGCGTCGAGAAGCGCGCCGGGCGCGCCGAGGAGTCACTGGCCGGCATCGAGGGCGAGCTCGCCGGCGCCCGCACGACCGCGGAGGCCGTCAGCGCCCGCGCCAAGCAGGCCGAGGAGGCCCTCGCGGCAGTCGAGACCCACGCCACCCAGGCACGCGAGATCGTGGGGGCCGTGGAGGCCCACGCGACCCGCGCCGGCGAGGCGGTGTCCGCCGCGCAGGCGCACGCCAGCAGTGCGGAGACCGCGGTGAGCGCGGTCGAGGCCCACGCGGGGCGTGCCGAGCAGGCCGCCGCCGGCGCCCGGGCCGACGTGGAGCGCGTCGTCCAGGCCGCCTCCGACCAGCAGGCGGGCGCGGAGCGCGCCGAGCAGGCGGCGGAGCGCGCCGAGACGGCGATCGCCCGCGGGGATGAGCTGGCCGGCCGGATCGAGAAGGACATCGGGCGCGCCGGCGAGGCCGCGACCGCGGTGGAACGCAACATCGAGCGCGCCGAGCAGACCGCCGCCGCGGTGGAGCGCACCGCGGAGCGTGTGGAGGCTGCCGGCAGCCACGCGCAGGCCGCCGTCCAGCGCGGCGCCGAGGTGGCCGGCGAGATCGAGGCGAAGATCGCCCGGGTCGAGGAGCGGGCCGCCGGGGTGGAGCGCCACGCCGACCGCGCCGAGGCGGCGGTCACGGCCGTCGAGCGTCACCTCACCCGGGCCAACGAGGCCGCGGGCACGGCGGACCGCCACGCCGCGCGCGCGGGCGAGCAGGCGGGCGCCGTCGAGGAGACGGCCCGCAGGCTCGCCGACGCGGCAGCCGCGGCGGAGCGCGAGGCCGAGCGCGCCCGCGAGGCCGCAGCCGCCGCGAAGCAGGCGGCCGGCGTGGCGCGCCAGGCGGCCGACGAGGCCGGCGCCGGCGCGGGCTCCAACGGGCACCCCGAGGAGCGGCGCGTACTCAGCCGCTTCGAGACGCATCCGGCCGCAGCTTCGGCGGCCTCACGCGAGGGCGCGCACCGGCCGCTCTTCGGCAACCGCACCACGGCGCCGCCGCGAGAGCAGCTGCCGGGCTTCGACGACGTGAAGGAGCCGAAGGCAAGGATCGGTCTCGACGGGCGCTTCCGGGAGCTCAACCAGGCCTTCTCAGACCTCGTCGGCTACAACGAGGCCGAGTTCCAGCAGGCCGTCTGGCCGCCGGTCATGGACCGCGCGAACCTCGACAAGCACCGCCAGCAGATGAAGGACATGCTCGAGGGACGCTCCGAGTCGGTGGAGATCGACACCGGGTACGTGCACGCCCAGGGCCTCCTGGTCCCGATCGTCGGTCAGCTCTCGCTCGTTCGCGAGAACGGCGAGCCCAGCCACTTCGTGCTCCAGACGAACTAGGTCGCTGCGCGCCGGGCACCGCCCGGCGCTTGCGCAACGGCGGTCGCTGCGCGCCAGGCACCGCCCGGCGCTTGCGCAAGGCAAGTCGCTGCGCGCCGGGCACCGCCCTGCGCTTGCGCAAGGCGGCCGCGAGTAACCTCACCCGCCGTGATCCCCGACTCCGGCATGCTTCCGTGGCTCGAGCGCCTGCGCGATCTCGTGCCCGGCATCGAGCCGCTCGACGTACACACGCACATCGGCTTCAACGACCCGGACGGCTACTCGTGCGGCCGCGCCGAGCTGAACGGCGCGCTGGAGCGGATCGACGCCCACGCGGTCGTATTCCCGATGCACGAGCCGGAGGGCTATCCCGCCGCCAACGACATGGTGATCGAGGAGGCCGCGGCCACAGATGGCCGCCTGTTCCCCTTCTGCCGCCTCGACCCGCACGACGAGCCGCTCGCCGAGGCGGAGCGCGCGCTGGGCCGGGGGGCGCGCGGGATCAAGCTCCACCCCAGATCTGAGCGGTTCACGCTCGACCACCCCGGTCTCGAACCGGTGTTCGCGCTGGCGAGCGAGCGGCGCCTGCCCGTGCTCGTGCACGCGGGCCGCGGCATCCCGGCGCTCGGCCGGCACGCCGTCGAGGCGTGCTCGCGGCACCCGGGCATGCGCCTGATCCTGGCGCATGCCGGCATCTCCGACCTGGCCTGGATCTGGCGCGTGACGCCCGACCACCCCAACCTCTTCTTCGACACCTCGTGGTGGTCCCCGAGCGACGTCCAGGCGCTGATGGCGCTCGTGCCTCCGGGCCAGGTCCTGATGGCGAGCGACGCGCCCTACGGCGCCCCGGCGTGGGCGATGGTCATGACGCTCCGCAACGCGCTGCAGGTGGGCCTCGACGCCGAGCAGGCGCGCGCCGTCGTGGGCGGCCAGGCGCTCCGGCTCGTGAACGGCGAGGAGCCGCTCGACCTCGGCCCGGCGCCGGGGTCGGACGGCCTTGCGCGCGATCCCCTGCTCGACCGCGTGTACTCGTTCCTGATGAGCGCCCTCGGCCAGATGTTCCACGGCGTGGAGCCGGCAGAGACACTCGCGCTCGTCCGGCTGGCGTGCGACGTGGGTGACGACGCCCGGCAGGCCCCGGTCTGCCGGGCGGTCCTGGAGCTGCTCGACGAGCGCGAGCGCTACTCGCCCGACGGCGACGGGAGGCCGGCGCGCTTCGCTCCCGGCCTTCATTTCGCGATCGGGGCGATCGGCATCGTGCGCACACCGGACGTTCCGGTCTCCTAGCGCTCCTTCAGTCGCCGAGTTGGTTCGAGAGGGTCATGCGACCTCTCGAAGCGCCTCCAGCTCGCGGCGCATGGCGAGCCGCTTGAGCGCGCGCGACTCGATCTGGCGCACCCGCTCCGCGGACAGGCCCAGGCGGCGCCCGGTCTCGCGCAGCGGCTGGGGGTCGTCCCCGTCCAGCCCGAAGCGCAGCCGGATCACGTTGCGCTCGGTTTCCGGCAGCTCGTCGATCATCCGTCGCAGGAGCTCCTGGCTGAGGCTCACCTCGACCTCCTGGTCCACCGGCGGGGAGCCGCCCTCCAGCACGTCCCCGAGCGCGGTGTCACCCTCCTCGCCGATCGGACGATCGAGGCTCGTGACCGTGCGGGCGGCATCGCGCACCTCCTCGACCTGGTCGAGCGGAAGCTCGGCGGCCTGGGCGATCTCGTCGTCCGTCGGCTCACGCCCGAGCCTGGCAGAGAGGTCGCGCTCGGCGCGGACGATCTTGCGCTCGCGTTGGCCGATGTGCACGGGGATCCGGATCGTGCGCGCCTTGTTGGCGAGGCCGCGCTGGATGGCCTGGCGGATCCAGAAGGTCGCGTAGGTCGA
>DASQFQ010000275.1:0-4198 GCA_035633075.1 Solirubrobacteraceae bacterium
CCTTGCCGCGCTCGCCCTGTTTGCGCTCGTGCTGGTCGTCTTCCAGTACCTGCTGCGCGCGCTGCTGCTCTCTCAGCGGCGCGCGGAGGAGCTCGCGGCGATGCAGCTCGGGGTGCTCACCTCCCTGGTGGAGACGCTCGCACTGCGCGACCGGATGACGGCGCGCCATTCCGCCGCGGTCGCGCGCTTCGCGCGCGCGCTGGCCCAGGAGTACAAGGCGTCGAAGGAGTGGCAGGAGCTAGCGCACACCGCCGGGCTGCTGCACGACATCGGCAAGTTCTCCTTCCCGGACGCGATCCTGCTCGCCGAGGCGCCGCTCGAGGAGGAGCACTGGGCGATCGTGCGGCGCCATCCCGAGGCCGGCGCGCGGGTGGTGCGGCGCATGGAGGCCTACGGGCCGGTCGCCGAGATCATCCTCTGCCATCACGAGCGCTGGGACGGTCGCGGCTACCCGCGCGGCCTGAGGGGGGAGGAGATCCCCGTCGTGTCGCGCATGATCTCGATCGCCGACGCCTACGACGTGATGACGGCGCGCGACTCCTACCGCCGCCCCCTGAGCTCGGACGACGCGCTCGCCGAGCTGCGCCGCGTCGCCGGCAGCCAGCTCGACCCCGAGCTGGTCGAGCTCTTCGTCGCGCTGCTCGAGAGCAAGGGCCTGGCCTTCCGCCACGGCGACGACGCCGACTTCGAGACCGAGCTCGCCTTCGAGCGGCGCGTGCGGGAGTACGCGCGGCCTGGACGCATGTTCGCCTAGTGGTTCTTCTCGTGGCGTTGGCCGGGATACGGCGCGGCGCAGGCGCCGCCAGGCAAGGACGCAGGAGTCCCGAATGGCGGCGCCATGCGGGATCTCCGAGGACGCCGCACGGCGGCGAGCTGCGGCCGCCGTAACGGGCCCAGACGTTGCGGAAACGGCCACGAGCTCCGCCCAGGGCTCAACCCCGAGGCGCGCGGGGCCGATGTCTCTCTCGGCAGTCGATCGAGGAGGGACACCATGGGCTTCAAGTACTAGTCGCAGGGCCCGGCCGGCCGGTGGGGCCTATCCTGCTCCGACCGTGACCGCCCCTGACCGCGCGGGCGCCCCCGCCGTCGAGCTCCCCGAGCCCGACGGGCCGCTGCCCTTCTCGCTCGAGCTCGCCGACGACCAGTGCGACATCCGCGACTGGGTCCACGGCTTCGCCGCCGACGTCGTCCGCCCGGCCGCGGCCGAGTGGGACGAGCGCGAAGAGACCCCCTGGCCGGTCATCGCCGAGGCAGCGAAGATCGGGCTCTACGGCTTCGAGGCGCTCGCCCAGTTCTACGCCGACCCCTCCGGCCTCACCCTGGCGATCGTCAACGAGGAGCTGTTCTGGGGCGACGCCGGGATCGGCATGGCGATCATGGGCACCTCGCTCGCCGTCGCGGGCATCTTCTCGTCGGGGACCCCCGAGCAGATGGGTGAGTGGATACCGCAGTGCTTCGGCACCCCCGGAGAGCCGAAGGTCGCCGCCTTCTGCGTGTCCGAGCCCGACGCCGGCTCCGACGTGTCCTCGCTGCGCACGCGCGCCCGCTACGACGAGGCCGGCGACGAGTGGGTGCTCGACGGCCAGAAGGCGTGGGCGACCAACGGCGGGATCGCGGCCGTCCACGTCGTGGTGGCGTCGGTGGACCGCGAGCTGGGCTCGCGCGGGCAGGCGGCCTTCGTCGTCCCGCCCGGCACGCCGGGCCTGGAGATGGGGACCAAGGTCAAGAAGCACGGGCTGCGTGCCTCCCACACCGCTGATGTCTTCCTCGACGGGTGCCGCGTCCCCGGCCGCTGCCTGCTCGGCGGCAAGGAGAAGCTCGACGAGCGCCTCGCCCGAGCGCGCGAGGGCCGCAGCGGCAAGCGCCAGGACGCGATGCAGACCTTCGAGGCGAGTCGGCCGACGGTCGGCGCGCAGGCCATCGGCATCGCCCGGGCAGCCTATGAGTACGCGCTCGACTACGCCCAGGAGCGCTCGCAGTTCGGCCGCCCGATCATCGCCAACCAGGCGATCGCCTTCACGCTGGTGGACATGAAGCTCGAGATCGACGCCGCGCGGCTGTTGGTGTGGCGCGCGTCCTGGATGGGGCGGGCGGGCAAGCCCTTCACGGCCGCCGAGGGGTCGATGAGCAAGCTCAAGGCCGGCGAGGTCGCGGTATGGGCCACCGAGCGCGCGATCCAGATCCTCGGGGGCAACGGGTACACGCGCGAGTATCCCGTCGAGCGCTGGCACCGCGACGCGAAGATCTACACGATCTTCGAGGGCACCTCGGAGATCCAGCGGCTCGTCATCGCGCGCGCGATCTCCGACGTGCACATTCCCTGACGCGAAGCTAGAGTCTCGCCGTGAAGGCGGTGGTCAAGCCGATCCCCTTCCTGGTGGCGCTCGCCGGGCTCGGTGCGTTCTCGTGGGGCCTGTATCACCTGCTGCTCATCGGCTCCTGCGGGGGCGGCAATGCGTCCTGCCCTGCGGGCTCGAGCAAGTACTTCATCGGCGTGGCGGCTGGGCTGCCGGTGGCCATCGTCGCCACTGTCGCCGGCGGAGGCGCGCTGACCTTCATCGGGACGTTCCTGGCGGTGGGCGTGACCTCGATCGTCGCCGGATTCTCCGACCAGGGCGCCGAACAGCGTGCGTTCCTGTTCCCCCTCGGCGGCATCTTCGCCGCGGTGGCGCTCGCGCCCCTGCTCGTCGCGCCGTGGGCCCTCGTCCGCCGGCTCAAGGCCACCCGGCTGGTCGAGCACGGCTCCCAGGCGATTGGCACCGTCACCGCCGTCGAGGACGCCAACTTGACGCTCAACACCAAATCGCGCGTGAAGCTGCTCTTCCGCATCGAGCCCCAGGACGGGACGCCCGCCTTCGAGGCCGCCAAGACGGTCACGTCTCGCGCGTCGAGATCCCCCGCGCGGGCGACCGCTATCCAGTGTGGTTCGACCCCGAGGATCACGACACGTTCGCCATCGGCACCGCGATGACCAGCGAGGCGGCACCCGGTGTGCGGGGACTGTTCGCACTCGCGGGCCGGGCCGGGGGCCCGACGCTGCCGCCGCCCGAGACCTTCGCCCCGCACCCCGATCCGTTCGCCAAGCTCGCGAGGCTCAACGAGCTGCGGCTCGCCGGCGCGCTCACCGACGAGGAGTTCGCCGTGCAGAAGCAGCTGCTCCTGGAGCGAATCAGCTCCGGTCAGCTGTAGTGCATGTAGATCGCGGCGATGGCCCGAAGCGGCGCTAGCCGTCGGCCGAGTAGACCACGAGGCTCGTGCCGGCGATGTGCCGCAGCCTGCGCGTCTTGCTCAGGTCGTTCAGGACCCGCCGAACGCCTTCGGCGCGGTAGCCATAGTCGTGCCAGACGACGAGGCCGCCGGGCGCAACCAGCTCGAGCGCCGTCTGCGTGTCCTTGATGGCCGGCTGGTAGCGATGTGAGGCGTCCACGAAGACGAAGTCGATCTTCCCCGCGTAATCGGAGAAGTCATAGGTCTGCGAGTTCCCATAGAGCTGCTGGATCCGGCTCACATGGGGTGAATCCCGGTACCACTCTCCCGGCTCGTCCGGCTGGCCCCAGTAGTCGGTCTCGACATGCGCGGGATGACCGCGCGGGGGGAGATCGAGCGTGTAGACCTCCGCCGTCGTGTTCGCCGCGAGCTGCAGCGTCGTGGCGCCTAGGAACGTTCCGAACTCGAAGATCGTCTTCGGATCGGCGCTGCGCGCGAGCCGGCACAGCACGATCAGCTCCGCCGGGCCCAGCCCACCGAGGACGTATCGGTGGGCGATCAGGGTGACCGGCACCGACTCGGGTGCGGGAACCAGGCTATCGAACGGAACACGAGCCACCTCGCCCGCGAAACCTCGTTGGTCAGCGGCATCGAGCGGCGCACGGACGAGGCACCGCCAGTACGCGACGGCGGCGTGGCGGTCGCGGATCCAGGCGACCACGCCACGAACGAGGAAGGTCCGGATCAGCTCGATGATCAGCCGCGGCGCACTAATTCTCCGGCGAGCCTATCGTTCAGCCCAGATGCGCCTCGAGCCGCTCATCGAGACGGATTGAGGGGGATGGGCGCGCCCGAGCTGTGGAATGGTGGCTGGCGCCGACCCCACGGAAGGGGAGCTCACCGGCGAGAGTGCGGCGACCGGGCTAGCCCCCCTCCGACCCGTATTCGTAGGCGCCCCGGTCGTCGAAGGTCCGCGGGCCGGCACCGGTGT
>DASQFQ010000276.1:0-8265 GCA_035633075.1 Solirubrobacteraceae bacterium
CACGATCGCCGACGCGGTGCTCGTCGGGGGCGCCACGGTCCGTGCGGAGGGCTACGGGCGGCTCGTGGGGTCGGAGGAGCGCCGCGCGCGGCGGCGCGCCGCCGGCCTCGCCGACGACCCCGGGGCCGTCCTCGTCTCGCGGAGCATGAACCTGCCTTGGGACGCCGGGCTGTTCGCCGTCCCGGAGCAGCCCGTGCTCGTGTACACGGACGCCGGCGCCGGCGCCCCTCCGGACGTCGCCGCGCCGGTAGAGCTCGTCCGGCTCGAGGAGGCGAGCCTCGCCGCCGCAATGGCGGACCTGCGCCGGCGCGGCGTGCGCTCGCTGCTGTGCGAGGGCGGCCCGACCCTCAACCGTGCCCTGCTCGCCGCGGGCGTGGTCGACGAGCTCTTCCTCACGCTCTCCCCTCTGCTCACGGCCGACGACGGCGCTCCCGGGATCCTCGCTGGAGGCGCGCTGCCCGAACCCGCCCGCCTGACGCTGCGCTGGGTGTGCCACCACGAGGGCGAGCTCTACCTGCGCTACAGCCTGTAGCGTCTCGCGCCATGCAGGTCCAGGGAGCCAACGCGCTCGTCGCCGGGGGCGCCTCAGGCCTCGGCGCCGCCACAGCCCGGTGCCTGCACGGCGCCGGCGCCCGCGTCACCATCGCCGACCTCAACGCCGAGAGGGGCGAGGCGCTGGCGGCCGAGCTGGGCGAGCGCGCGGCGTTCGCCGCCTGCGACGTGACCGACCCCGACCAGGTCGAGGCGGCGGTCTCCGCGGCCCAAGAGGGCGGCGAGCTGCGCATCTCGGTCTGCTGCGCCGGGGTCGGCTGGGCGGAGAAGGTGGCGGGCAAGCGTGGCCCTCACCGGTTCGAGCCCTTCCGGGTCACGGTGACGGTCAACCTGATCGGCACCTTCAACGTGCTGCGCCTGGCCGCAGCGGCGATGCTCACCAACGAGCCCGACGACGGCGCGGAGTGCGGCGTGATCCTCAATACCGCGTCGATCGCCGCCTACGACGGCCAGATCGGCCAGATCGCCTACGCCGCCTCCAAGGGCGGCGTGGTCGGACTGACATTGCCCGCGGCGCGCGACCTGGCCTCCGCCCGCGTCCGCGTATGCACGATCGCCCCAGGGCTGTTCGACACGCCGCTGCTCGCCGCCCTGCCCGAGGAGGCGCGCCAGGCGCTGGGCGCGCAGGTCCCCCATCCCAATCGGCTTGGAACCCCCGAGGAGTATGCGGCGCTCGCCGTCCACATCGTCGAGAACCCGATGCTCAACGGCGAGGTCATCCGGCTCGACGGCGGGCTGCGGATGCCGCCGCGGTAGGCCCAGCGCGGCCGGCTACGCCCAGATCTCAGGCCTCCCCACTGAGATCCGCCCGCTACACTGTACCCACTATTCGTAAGTGGCTATGGAAGGGCAAGCCTGCCGATGACCTCTCTCCTGCTCATCCCGCTCGACGACACCGTCGTCTTCCCCACCATGGACGTCACCCTGCCGGTGGACGTGGGCGACGAGGAGCGCGTCCTGCTCGTGCCGCGGCACGGCACGGACTTCGCCAAGGTCGGCACCATCGCCGACGTCACCGAGACCGTGCGTCTGCCCGGCGGCGGTCGCGCCGTCGCGCTCTCGGGCACCGCCCGCGGCGTCGCCGGGGCGGCGCAGACCGACGCCTCCGGGCGCCTGCGGGTGGAGGTCGAGGAGCACCCGGACACCGTGCCGGTCGACGGGCGCACCCGCGAGCTCGAGCGCGAGTACCGCGCCGTGGTCGAGGAGATCCTCGACCTGCGCGGCGACGACGGGCGCGTGGCCGCGTTCCTGCGGGCCATCGCCGAGCCGGGCGCGCTCGCCGACACCTCCGGCTACTCGCCCGACCTGTCCTTTGAGAGCAAGGTCGAGATCCTCGAGACGCTCGACGTCACCGAGCGCCTCGCGCTTGCCCTCAAGCTCCAGCGCGAGCGCCTGGCCGAGCTGCAGATCCGCCGGCGGATCCGCGAGGACGTGCAGTCGGGCGCCGACAAGCAGCAGCGCGAGTACTTCCTGCGCAAGCAGATGGAGTCCATCCAGCGTGAGCTGGGCGAGGACTCGGCCTCCGTGGTGGAGGAGTACCGGGCCAAGATCGACGAGGCCGGGATGCCCGGCGAGGTGCGCGAGCAGGCCGACAAGGAGCTTGGCCGGCTCGAGCGCATGGGCGAGCAGTCGGGCGAGGCGAGCATGATCCGCACCTACCTCGACTGGCTGATCGCGGTGCCGTGGAGCAAGCGCTCCGACGAGAAGCTCGACCCCGTTCACGCACGCGAGGTTCTGGACTCCGACCACGCCGGCCTCGAGGACGTCAAGGACCGCATCACCGAGTACCTCGCCGTGCGGAAGCTGCGCGCGGAGCGGGGAATTGACGGTAACGTCGCCGGGAGGTCGCCGCTCGCGGCGACCGGACGGCGAAACTCAGATTCCGGCGCCATCCTCACCCTGATCGGCCCGCCCGGCACCGGCAAGACCTCCATCGGCGAGTCGATCGCCCGCGCGACCGGCCGCGAGTTCGTACGCATGTCGCTGGGTGGCGTGCGCGATGAGGCCGAGATCCGCGGACACCGCCGGACCTATATCGGAGCGCTCCCGGGCCGCCTGGTGCGCGCGCTTCGCGACGCCGGGACGATCAACCCGGTGATAATGCTCGATGAAGTCGACAAGGTCGGCGCCGACTGGCGCGGCGACCCGTCGGCGGCGCTGCTCGAGGTGCTCGACCCCGCGCAGAACCACTCCTTCCGCGACCACTACCTCGACGTCGAGCTCGACCTCTCGCAGGTCCTGTTCATCGCGACCGCGAACGTCGCCGAGACGATCCCGGGCCCGCTGCTGGACCGCATGGAGGTCATCCGCTTCGACGGCTACACGGTCGCCGAGAAGGTGGCGATCGCCCGCGACTACCTCTTCAAGCGCCAGCGTGAGCGCAACGGCCTGCGCGAGGACGAGGTCAGCGTGTCCGACGACGTGCTTCGCCTGGTCGTCTCGGAGTACACCCGCGAGGCGGGCGTGCGCCAGCTCGAGCGCGAGCTCGGGACGATCCTGCGCAAGACCGCGACGCAGATCGCGTCGGCCATGGTCGAGCCGCCGGTCGCGCTCGAGGTCGAGCACGTTCGCGACGCGCTCGGGCGCCAGAAGGTCTTCCAGGAGGCGGCGGCGCGCACGGCGGTGCCGGGCGTGGCCACCGGCCTGGCGGTCACAGGCGTCGGCGGCGACGTCCTCTTCGTCGAGGCGACCTCGATGAAGGGGAAGGACGGCCTCGTCCTCACCGGTCAGCTCGGCGACGTCATGAAGGAGTCGGCGCGCATCGCCCTCTCCTACGTGCGAAGCCACGCTGAGGAGCTCGGGATCGACGAGGAGGCCTTCGAGGGGCGGGACTTCCACGTCCACGTCCCGGCGGGCGCCATCCCCAAGGACGGCCCGAGCGCCGGCGTGACGATGACCACCGCGATCGCGTCGCTGCTCTCCGGGCGGCCCGTCAGGCACACGGTCGGGATGACGGGCGAGGTGACGCTGCAGGGCCGCGTGCTGCCGATCGGCGGGCTCAAGCAGAAGGTACTCGCCGCCCACGCGGCGGGCCTGAACGAGGTCATCCTGCCCGAGCGCAACCGCGGCGACCTCGACGACGTGCCCGAGGACGTCCGCGAGCAGCTGACCTTCCACCCGGTCATGACCATCGACGAGGTGCTCGAGCGCGCTCTCGAGCCGGCGCCCGTGTACGCGTGAGCGCGACCGGGCGGCGCGCGGCCGCACGGAGGAGGATGGGGCGGACGTGAGCCGCCGCATCGCCGCCCTCTTCCGCCCCTACCGCGGCCGCCTGGCCGCGGTGCTCGGCCTCATCGCCGTCTCGGCCGTGCTCGGGATGGTCTCACCGTTCCTGCTGCGCGACGTGCTCGACCGGGCCATCCCGGAGAAGGACCGCGAGCTGCTGCTCGCGCTGGTCGGCGGGATGATCGCCATCTCCGTCGTCACCGGCGTGCTCGGCGTGGTACAGACCTACCTCTCCAACGTCGTGGGCCAGCGTGTCATGCACGACCTGCGCGCGCGGGTCTACCGCCACCTCCAATGGCTCTCGCTCGCCTTCTTCACCCGCACTCGCACGGGCGAGATCCAGTCGCGGATCGCCAACGACATCGGCGGGGTCCAGACCGTCGTGACCAGCACCGCGACCTCGATCGTCTCCAACGTCACCACGGTGCTGGCGAGCATAGTGGCGATGTTCCTGCTCGACTGGCGCCTGGCGCTGTTCTCGCTCGCCCTGCTGCCGTTCTTCGTCGGGCTCTCGCGCCGCGTCGGCGCCAAGCGCAAGGCGATCACGGCCACCAAGCAGGGCGCGATGGCCGACATCTCCTCGCTCGTGCAGGAGTCGCTGAGCGTGTCGGGGATCCTGCTCGGCAAGACGATGGGCCGCGGCGCCGAGCTGGCCGACCGCTTCGACGGCGAGTCCGCGCGCCTGGCCGACCTGGAGGTCCAGAGCCGCATGGCCGGCCGCTGGATGATGGCGTCGATCCAGACCTCGTTCGCGGTCATGCCGGCGCTCGTCTACCTGTTCGCCGGCCTGAGCCCCAGCGCGGTCTCGATCGGAACCGTCGTCGCCTTCACGACGCTGCAGACGCGGCTATTCTGGCCGGTCTCCTCGCTGCTGAACGTCGTGGTCGACATCCAGACCTCCACGGCCCTGTTCGAGCGCGTCTTTGAGTACCTCGACCTCTCGGTGGAGATTCATCCCGGCGAGCGCGAGATCCGCGGCGTGCGGGGCGACGTCCGCTTCGAGGACGTCTGGTTCCGCTACGGCGACGACTGGACGGTGCGCGGCGTCGATCTCGAGGTGCCGGCCGGGAGCCGGACCGCAATCGTCGGGGAGACGGGCTCGGGCAAGACCACGCTGGGCTACCTCGCCGCGCGCCTGTATGACCCCGAGCGCGGCAGCGTGCGCATCGACGGCGTCGACGTGCGCGAGCTGTCCTTCGGCTCGCTGGCCGACGCGGTCGGGGTCGTCTCCCAGGAGACCTACCTCTTCCATGCCTCCGTGCGCGAGAACCTGCGCTTCGCCCGGCCCGAGGCCGGCGACGAGGAGATCGAGGCGGCGGCGCGGGCGGCGCAGATCCACGAGACGATCGCCGCACTGCCGGAGGGCTATGAAACCGTCGTCGGCGAGCGGGGCTTCCGCTTCTCCGGCGGGGAGAAGCAGCGCATCGCGATCGCCCGCACCGTGCTGCGCAACCCGCCGGTGCTCGTCCTCGATGAGGCCACGAGCGCCCTCGACGTCCAGACCGAGCGCGCCGTGGAGGAGGCGCTCGAGCGGCTCGCGGAGGGTCGGACGACGATCGTGATCGCGCACCGCCTCTCCACGGTGCGCGATGCTGACCAGATCGTCGTGCTCGCCGCAGGCGAGGTCACCGAGCGCGGCACCCATGCCGAGCTCCTGGCCACGAGCGGGCGCTACGCCGAGATGGTCGCGCGCGACGACGCGCCCGTCCCCGCGCTCTTCTAGACGATCGTCGCCACCGTACCGCCGTCGACCGACCAGGCCGCGCCGGTGACCGTCGAGGCGCGCTCGGAGCAGAGGAAGACGACCACCGCGGCGATCTCGTCCTCGGTGGCGAAGCGGCCGAGCGGTACGCGCCCCTCCTGGACGGCGAGCGCGTCCTCGCGCGAGACGCCGCGCGCCCGCGCGGTCTGGTCGGCCAAGCCGCCGGGGTCCATCCACAGCGGTGAGGACACCGGCCCCGGCGCGACGGCGTTGACCAGGACGCCGCGGTCGGCGTAGGTGTCGGCGAACACGCGCGAGAGCGACTGCTGCGCCGCCTTGGTCACCGAGTACGCGGGGTTGGTGAGCGACGGCCGCTTGGCCGCCGAGGAGGTGACGTTGACGATGCGGCCCCACCCGCGCTCCGCCATCGCCGGGGCGAAGGCCCGCATGAGCCGCATCGAAGCCATGACGTGCAGCTCCCACTGCTCGCCCCACTCCCGGTCGGTCAGCTCGTCGAGCGAGCGCGCGAAGCTCGTCCCAGCGTTGTTGACCAGGATGTCGGGCGCGCCGCCCAGCTCGCGGGCGATCCGCTCGGCGGCGTCGGGCGCCGTGACGTCGATCCCGGTTGAGCGCGAGGCCGACAGCACCCGCGCTCCCTCCTGCTCGAGCATGCGCGCGATCGCGGCGCCGATGCCGCGGCTGGCGCCGGTGACGACCGCGGTGCGGTCCGCGAGGCACAGGTCCATGCGGGCATGATGCCCGGATGACCACGCACACCGCTTACCGGACGTTCCACACCGCCCAGCGCCGCGAGTTCGTGCGAATCACCGAGGACGTCGCCGAGGCCGTCGCCGAGTCGGGGATCGGCGACGGCATGGTGCTCGTCTCGGCGATGCACATCACGGCCGGGGTCTGGGTCAACGACGACGAGCCGGGGATCCTCGAGGACGCGCTCGAGTGGCTCGACAAGCTCGCGCCGCCGAGCTGGAAGGTGCCCGCCAACGACGTCGCCGAGACCCTCGCACCTGACCCGGGGGACTACCGGCACCACCGCGGCGGCGAGGACAACGGGGACGCGCATCTCAAGAACCTGCTGGTCCACCACCAGGTGATCGTCCCCGTCACCGACGGCCGGCTCGACCTCGGCCCGTGGCAGGCGATCTTCTACGCCGAGTTCGACGGCGGGAGAGACAAGCGCCTGGTCATCAAGGTGATGGGCGAGTGACGGGGTAGGTAGCACCCATCCTGCCGCCGCTTGGCGCCGATCGCCCCATATGAGCCCCAGAGGGCATTCGCGGTCGCCACCCCCTGCTTAGCCCAGCCGTTCCACGATCATGGCCTGGCCCATCCCCCCGGCCACGCACATGGTCTCCAACCCGACCGTCCCGTCGAGGGAGTCGAGGTTGTTGAGCAGCGTGGTCATGATGCGCGCGCCGGTCATCCCGAAGGGGTGGCCGAGCGCGATGGCGCCGCCGTTGGGGTTGAGCTTCTCGGGGTCGATCCTCCACTCGTCGCGGCAGGGCACGACCTGGGCGGCGAAGGCCTCGTTGAGCTCGAGGACGTCGATGTCCGCGATGGTCATGCCTGCCTGCTCGAGCACCTTCTTGACCGCGGGGATCGGGCCGAGGCCCATGATCTCGGGCCGGATGGCGGCCACGGAGGAGGCGACGATGCGCGCCCGCGGCTCCAAGCCGAGCTCGCTGGCCCGCTCCTCGGACATCACGAGCACCGCCGCCGCGCCGTCGTTGAGCGGGCAGGCGTTGCCCGCCGTGACCGTGCCTTCGGGGCGGAACGCCGGCTTGAGCTCGGCGAGCTTCTCCAAGGTGGTGCCGGGGCGGGGCCCGTCGTCGCGGGTGACCTCGGTGCCGTCCTCGAGCCTGACGGGGACGATCTCGCGGTCGAAGTGCCCGTTCTCGCGCGCGGCGACGGCGCGGTTCTGGGAGATGACGGCCCACTCGTCCTGGGCCTCGCGGCTGACGTTGCAGCGCTCCGCGACGTTCTCGGCGGTCAGGCCCATCGGGATGTAGACGTTGAAGACCGATCCCTCCGAGCCGTCGAGCTTGGGGTGGAAGGGGATCGGCGAGTCGCCGAAGCGCGAGACCGCCTCGACCCCGCAGGCGATGTACTGGTCCCCCTCGCCCGCCTTGATCGCGTGGAAGGCCATGCGCAGCGTCTGCAGCGAGGAGGCGCAGAAGCGGTTGACGGTCGTGGCGGGAACGTGATGGTCGATGCCGGCCAGCAGCTGCGCGCTGCGGCCCACGTTGTAGCCCTGCTCGCCGGCCTGGAAACCGCAGCCCATCATGAGGTCGTAGGTCTCGGCGAAATCCACCTCGGGGTTGCGCTCCACGAGCGCCCTCAGCGGCACCGCGGCCAGGTCGTCGGCGCGCACGTCCTTCAGCGATCCCTTGACGGCGCGCCCGATGGGCGTCCGGACGGCATCGACGATGACGGCTTCGGGCATGGTCCACTTCCTTTGATCGACTCGCCCAGTCAATCCTATTGCGCGCGCTTGAAGGGCTGCCGTGACACAATGCGGCACGCCGTGCCCCGCCTGGTCGTCCCCCTCCTCCTTCTGGCCACGCTTCTGCTGCCCGCCGGCACAAACGCCGCGGCCGCCCGTTCCTACGACGTCCTAAAGCTGCTCGAGCGCCCCCTCAAGGCGGCCAAGCGGGGTTCGGACCTCAGCGTCCTGCTGCCCAGCCGGATACCCGCTGACTTCAAGCGGCTCTTCTCGTTGGGCCGTGGCAGCCCCGGCTACTACGAGTTCGACATCGCCTCGGCGCGCA
>DASQFQ010000277.1:0-8288 GCA_035633075.1 Solirubrobacteraceae bacterium
CCCCGGCGGCGAACTGCGCGACCGCCCATCCGGTCCCCTTCAGGCGCGGGAACCAAGCCTCGTCGACCGAGGGGCGTCCGGGACCGCTCTCCGTGATGGCGAGCATCGTCGCGAGCAGAACCGCGTTGTACTCATAGCCGCCGTTCGTGCTCCAAGGCCCGTTCTTCGCGTGGACCTTGCGAATCGCGGTGATCATCGTGCCCGTGATCAGCCCGGATGCCAGCGGCGTGAACGCGCCGAGCGTCAGCAGCGCGCCGCCGGCCGTCTCGGCCACCCCTGCGGCCGTGGCGTGGCGCCGTCCGGGGCGCAATCCCAGCTTCCCCTCGAAGAAGCTGCCGGTCCCCTCGAGCCCATGGCCGCCGAACCAGCCGAATAGCTTCTGCGTGCCGTGCCCCACGAACAGCGGGCCGACGACGCCGCGAACGACGGTTCTGCTCAGATGCATGATGCCTCCCAGCTCAGGATGATTGCGCGCACTACTACATGGATAGCCGCTGGCCCGCGATCGGAAACCGGTGTCGAGCGGACTACGCAGCGGACGCCCGCGCGGCCGCCGCCCGCGCGCGGTCCACGCGACCGTCGCCGGGCGCGGCGCCGAGGTTGATCGTCACGAGCTCCGCGGCCGAGCGGGCCGCAGCGGCAGCCAGCTGGGCTCCGACGATGGCGTCGCCGCGCAGCGTGTCGGCACCGGTCCGGCTGACCTCGCCGGCCAGCGCGGCGACCTCGGCGGCGGTCTCGGCGACCTCGAGCGGGACGTCGGCGGCGGCGGAGAGCGCGGCGTCGAGGCCGCCGTCGTCCGCACGCCGCGTGTCGAGCACCGCCGCGTAGACCGCGACGTCGCGATCGGCCAGCTCGCTCGCGCGGTCGCGCAGCTCGCGCGCACGCGAGCGCAGCTCGCGCATGCGCGGGTGGACCTCGCCGCACTCGGGATGGCGCAGCGTCACGCAGGCGGCGAGCTCCACCAGGCCGGCGGCGAGCGCGCACGCCCACGCCGCGCAGGCGCCCCCGCTCGGCCCCGGCCCGCCGGCGGCGACGCGCTCGAGCAGCTCGCGCAGCGAGGAGTCCGCGAGCGACGGCATCGCGCGGCAGCCTAGTGGAGCGTCTAGAACAGGCCGACCGTGCGACCGTCCGCGTCGATGTCGACGTCGAGCGCCGCCGGTGTGGTCCCGAGCCCGGGCATCTGCTGGATGTCGCCGCACAGCGGGACGAGCCAGCCGGCGCCGGTGTAGGCGCGCAGGTCGCGCACCGGCAGCCTGAAGCCCTTGGGCGCGTTCAGCAGCTCGGGGTCGCTCGACAGCGACAGGTGGGTCTTGGCCATGCAGATCGGCAGCCGGTCGAGCCCGTCCTGGGTGTACTGGGCGATCTTCTCCTCGGCCGCGGGGTAGAGGTAGATGTCCGACGCGCCGTAGATCCGCGTGGCCACCGCCGTGATCTTCTCGGTGATCGTGTCGGCCTCGTCGTAGAGGAAGCCGAAGGACGTCGCCTGCTCGCAGGCGGCGGCGACGGCCTCGGCCAGGTCCGCGGCGCCCGGGCCCCCCGCCGCGAAGCCGTCGTTGACCTCGGCGGCGAACGCGCCGCCCTGCATGGCCAGCGTCCGCACGAGTTCGACCTCCTCGTCGGTATCCCCGGGGCGACGGTTCACCGCCACGACGCAGGGCAGGCCGAACTCTCCGACGATCGCGAGGTGGCGGCGCAGGTTCTCCGCGCCGGTCTCGATCGCCGCCAGCGCCCCGGCGCCGTCGCTGCGCGGGTCGTCCGCCACGCCGCCGTGGTGCTTGAGCGCCCGCACGGTCGCCACGAGCACCACGCAGCTCGGGGTCAGCCCGCCGACCCGGCACACGATGTCCATGAACTTCTCCATCCCCATGTCCGAGCCGAAGCCCGACTCGGTGACGACGTAGTCCCCGAGCTTCAGTGCCAGCAGGTCGGCGATCAGCGACGAGTTGCCGTGCGCGATGTTCGCGAACGGCCCCGCGTGCATCAGGCACGGCTGCCCCTCGAGCGTCTGGACGAGGTTCGGCTTGATGGCCTCCTTGAGCAGGACGGTCATGGCGCCGGCCACGCCGAGGTCCTCCGCGGTGATCGGCTTGCCGCCGTCGTAGGAGCGCGCGACGGTGATCGCGCCCAGCCGGCGCCGCAGGTCGTGGAGGTCGCGCGCGACGGCCAGGATGGCCATGACCTCGGAGGCGGCGGTGATGTCGAAGCCAGACTCGCGCGGATAGCCGTTGGGGCGTCCCCCGAGGCCGACGACGATCTCGCGCAGCGCCCGGTCGTTCATGTCGACCGCGCGCCGCCATGAGATCCGCAGCGCGTCGATCTTGTGCCGGTTGCCGTGCAGGATCGAGGCGTCGAGCACCGCGGCGACGAGGTTGTTGGCGGCGCCCACGGCGTGGATGTCGCCGGTGAAGTGCAGGTTCAGGTCCTCCATCGGCACCACCTGAGCCAGGCCGCCCCCGGCCGCGCCGCCCTTGATCCCGAAGACGGGACCGAGGGAGGGCTCGCGCAGGCACAGCACCGGCCGCTTGCCGATCGCCCCCAGGCCCTGGACGAGCGAGACCGCCGTGGTCGTCTTCCCTTCGCCGGCCCGCGTCGGCGTCACGCCGGCGACGCATACGAGCTTGCCGTCGGACACGCCGGCCAGGCGGTCGATGGCCGACAGCGGGATCTTGCCCTTGTAGCGCCCGTAGGGCTCGATCTCGTCGCGCTCGAGGCCGAGGCGCTCCGCGACGCTCTCGATCGGCTCGAGCTCGGCTTCCTGGGCGATCTCCAGGCTGCTCTTCATGCGTTCTCCTCGATCTCCCTAGTGACTCACGGCGGCGGCCGCGAGCTCGGACACCAGGCGGTCCTCGTAGAAGCGCTCGAGCCGGAACGGCTCGATCAGCGCCGGCGTGGAGCCCGTGTCGACGAGCTCGGCCAAGGTCTGGCCGACGATGGGCGCCGCCTTGAACCCGTACGTCCCCCAGCCGGTGCTCACGTGGAAGCCCTCGACCTCGGTCTGGCCCAGGATGGGGCTGAAGTCCGGGCTGATGTCGCAGAGGCCCGCCCAGCTGCGCAGCATCCGGGCCCGCTCGAGCTGCGGGAACAGCTCGAGGGAGTGGCGGGAGGCCTCCTGCATGAAGGTCAGCGTCCCCTGCGTCCGGTAGGTCGTCCAGGGCTCGATCTCCGCCCCGATCAGGAACTCCCCGCGGTCGGTCTGCGAGATGTAGACGTGCATCTGCGAGGAGACGATGACCACGTCGAGCAGCGGCTTGACCGGCTCGGTGACGAAGGCCTGCAGGATGTGGGTGGTGATCGGCAGCGCCACGCCGGCCATGTCGGCGATCAACGTGCTCCAGCCCGCCGTGCAGTTGAGGACGACCCCGGTGTCGACGTGGCCACGCGTCGTGAGCACGCCGGTGACCCGGCCGTTGGAGCGCTCGATCCCGGTGACCTCGGTGTAGGGATGGATCTCCGCGCCGCCGGCGTCGGCGCCGCGCGCGAAGCCCCACACCACGGCGTCGTGGCGGATGATGCCGCCGGGCGGGTGATAGAGCGCCGCCTGGATCGGGTGCTCGGCGTCGTCGGAGACCCGCATGGCGGGGGCCAGCGCGCGGATCTCGTCGGGGAAGATCACGCGCGAGTCGATCCCCAGGAGCCGGTTGACCTCGGCGCGCTCGTGCATGACGAACGTCGCGCGATCCGTGTGGGAGAGCGTGAGGTGGCCCTGCTGGGAGAAGAGCAGGTTGAAGTCCAGCTCGGCCGAGAGCCGCTCGTAGAGCTTGATCGACGCGTCGTAGAACCGCGCGCCCTCCGGCGTGCGGTAGTTCGAGCGCAGGATCGTCGTGTTGCGACCCGCCGCGCCCGAGCCGATGTAGCCCTTCTCGAGCACGGCGACGTTGGTGATCCCGCGCTGGCGCAGGTAGTAGGCGGTGGCGAGCCCGTGCGAGCCGCCACCGACGATGACCACGTCGTAGCTGCGCGCGAGCTCGCCGCGGGGGCGCCACATCCGGCGGCGGCGGAACAGGTCACGCACGCTGCGCCACCGCCTCGATCCCGACCGGCCCGCCGCCGAGGTGGCTCGCCGCGTCGGCGACCGCCGTCCACATGTACTGCGCATGGCCCGCGCCGAAGAGGAGGAGGTAGCGGTCGGGGGCCTCGCAGAGCATCATCGCCGGCACCCGGGCCACCGAGCCGGGCCGGAAGGCCGCGGGCGGCGTCACCGCGTGGCGCAGGTCGAGCGCGCTGAGCCGCGCGAACGCCTCGCGGGCCAGCGGGCCGACGACGGCCAGGGCGGCGAGTCCGGCGGTCAGGTCGACCACCGAGACGGGCGCGCTTGCGCCGCGCGCCGACTCCTGGAGGCGCTCGCGCAGCCCGGGCGCGCTCGCCGGCTCGGCGAGCAGCAGCGCGCGCTCGGGTGTCAGCGGGCACCACCAGCCGTCGGTGATGCGAGTCGCGGTCGCCGCCTCCAGTGAGACGCCGGCCAGCGAGGGCAGCTCGCCGGCCGTGGCCTGCAGCTCGAGCTTGCCCAGCGCCGAGCGGTCGGCGTACCCGACGGTCTCGCGGCAGCGCGCGAGCTCGTGTTCGGGATCACCGAAGCTCGCCGCCACCCGCCAGCCGTCGCGCTCCTCAAGGCGCGCGCCGGCCTCGCGCGCCTGGCGCTCGAGCGGGCTGCGCGCCACCGGCGCGAAGCGAGCGTCGGCTTGCGTGCGGTCCGGGGAGAGGAAGTCGAGGCTCACGAGCGCAGCACCTCGCCCTCGGGGTCGTAGAAGGGACGGGTCGTGACCTCGCCGGTGAGCCGGCGTCCGTCCTCGGAGATCGTGATCTCGGAGCCGTCGCGGGCGAGGGCGGCCGGGACCCACGCCATGCCGATGACGCGGTCGAGCTGCGGGCTGTAGCGCGAGCTCGTCACGCGGCCGGCGACGCCGCCGCCCGAGACCACGGCGGCGCCCTCGCTTGGCAGATCGCCGTTGGCGACGCTGAAGCCGACGAGCGTCGTCTCGAGCGCGCGCTCGCCGGCGTGCTCGAGCGCCCACCGCCCGACGAAGTCCTCGTCCTTGTCGAGCTTGACGATCCACGGCATTGCGGCGGCGGGTGCCGTCGACTCCGAGTCCGTGTCCTGTCCGACGATGACGTGGAGCTTCTGCAGCCGCAGGATGCGCTGGGGCTCGAGCCCGAACGGCCGGATGCCCACGCCCGCGCCCGCCTCGAGGATCGTGCTCCACAGGTGCTCGGCGTGGGGCGCGGCGACGTGCAGCTCGTAGCCGAGCTCCCCCACGAACCCGATCCGCAGGATCAGGCACGGCACCCCCGCGATGTCGACGGGCCGCCCGTCCAGGTAGGAGAGCGCGTCGTTGGAGCAGTCCTCGGAGGTCAGCCCGGAGAGGATCTCGCGCGCGTGCGGGCCGGCGAGGTTCATGGCCGCCAGCGCCTGGGTGACGTCGGTGATCTGCACGGCCATGCGCCAGTCGGCCTGCCACCACGCAAACCACTCCTCCACCGCGCCGGCGCCGGAGGAGGTCGTGGTCACGTAGAAGGTGTCGTCGTCGAGCCGGCAGATCGTGCCGTCGTCGAAGATCCGGCCCGCGTCGGTGTTGAGCACGCCGTAGCGGACGCGCCCCGGCTTGAGGTTCGAGAAGCGGTTGGGGTAGAGACGGTCCAGGAAGGCGCCGGCCTCGGGCCCGCGGACCAGCAGCTTGCCCAGCGAGGAGACGTCGATGAGCCCGGCGGCGCGGTGCACCGAGAGCGCCTCGCCCTGCGGGTCGCCGTAGTCATAGGCGCGCCGCCAGTCGCCCGCCCACATCACGTTGGCGCCGGCGTCGCGGTGCAGGCCGTGCAGGGCCGAGCGCTTCGCCGGCTGGAAGGGCCGCCCGGCCAGCGCGCCGAGCGGCACCGTCGACCACGGCGGCCGCGCCGTCGTGACGCCGACGTCGGCGACGGGCCGGCCGGTCTCGCGCCCGAGGACCTTGGCCGAGGCCAGCTGGCACATCCGCCCCTGGCAGGGGCCCATCGTGACCGTCGTGTAGCGCTTGGTGAGCTCGAGGGAGTCATAGCCCTCGTTCACCCCGTACGCGAGGTCCTTGGAGGTGACGTCCTCGCACGGGCAGACGAAGCACTTGCCGCGGCCCTCGCCCGTGGCGGCGGGCGCGGCGACGGCCGGCGCCGCCGGGGCGGGCGCGCGCTCGAGCGCGGCACGGTCGGTCTCCAGGCGCCGCACGGAGTCACGGTCGCCCAGCCCCAGGGCGTGTGCCGCCTCGGCCCCGGCGACGGAGCCCGACAACTCGGCCGCCCGCGCGTGCTGCGCCCCGACCAGCTCGCCTGCGGCGAGCACGTGCTCGGGCAGTTCGGCTGGCCGGAAGCATCCCGCGACCTCGTCGTAGCGCGGCCGCGCGCCCGCCTGGGCAAGCAGCGAGTCGGCCGGGACGAAGCCGCCGGAGACCAGGAGCAGGTCGCAGGCGACGGTCCGCTCGCCCGCCGCGTCGGCGAGCACCGCCGCGGTGACCTCGCGGCGACCCTCCGCGGCCAGCACGGTCGTGCCGCTGAGCAGCTCGACGCCGGCCGCGCGCAGCGCGTCGACCGCCGGGCCGGCGGGCGCCGGGCGCAGGTCCGCGACGGCGGCGATCTCGACGCCCACGAGGCGCAGTGCCAGCGCCGCCTCCAGGCCGCGCTCGCCGGTCGTCGCGACGACGGCGCGGCGCCCGGGGCGCACCCCGTAGCGGGCCGCGAGGCGGAGCGCACCGCCCGAGAGCATCACGCCGGGAAGGTCATTGCCCGCGAACACGAGCGGCTGCTCGCTGGTGCCGGTCGCGGCGACGAACCGCCGCGCGCGGACCTGGTGCAGGGTGTCGTGCTGCCATACCGGGACGAGCCCGTCGAAGAAGCCCAGCGCCGGCGCGGAGCACAGGACCTCCACGCCGAGCTCGGTCGCGCGGGCGGCCAGCTCGCCTGCGCGCGCGCCACCGCCCTCGCTGAGAAGGCGCCCCCCGGGCTCGGGGCCCTCCTCGGCCAGCACGACATCGGCACCGAGCTCGGCCGCGCGGATCGCGGCGCTCAGCCCGGCCGCGCCGCCGCCGATCACGAGCACGTCGGCGTGGCGGCGGCGGTACTCCGTGCGCCACTCGCGGTCGGCCTGCTGCTTGCGCAGGCGTCCCAGGCCCGCGGCCGAGCGCAGGACCCGCTCGTACAGCGGCCACAGCCGGCGCGGCCGGATGAAGGTCTTGTAGTAGAAGCCCGGCGGGGTGAACGGCCCGCCGACGAGGTCCGTGACCCGCATGACGTCGAAGTCCAGCGACGGGCGCGCGTTCTGGTGGCTCACCTCGAGGCCCTCGCGCACCGGCTCGGTGCACGCACGGATGCCGGGGGCGCCGTTAACGTCGACGAGGCAGTTCGCGCACTGGCCGGCGCAGCAGAGCAGGCCGCGGCGGCGGTGGTACTTGAAGCTGCGCGAGAAGGTCCGCCGGCCGGCGGCGTATAGGGCCGAGGCGATCGTGTCGCCCTCGTGGCCGGTCACGCTGCGCCCGTCGAAGCGGAACGTGACCATCGTGGAGCGGTCGATGCGCTCGTCGCGCTGCGGGGGGAGGCGGGTCACGCCTCGCCCCCGCCAGGCGCGTCGTTCGGCAGCGCGGTCCAGGCGACCTCGTTGGTGCGCGTGTCGCGCTCGGCCAGGAACCACGTGCGGCAGCCCGAGCGGTGGTACCACCACTCGCGCTGGCGACCGGCGACGTTGCGGCGAAAGTAGGCGTAGGCGTTGAGCTCGCGCGCCTCGGGCCGCGCCCGCGGGCGGAAGGTCACCTCGCCGCCGAAGCCGAAGTCGGTGACCTCGCGGGCGCCGCAGTTGGGACAGGTGAGGAGGAAGGACATCGGCGGACGTCGGCGGTCAGGGCCCGCCGGAGCCTGGGATCCAACCGGTTCCGGCCAGCGGTACGCGCGCCATCGCGGCGGCCTCGATCGTCAGCGCGACGAGGTCCTCGGGCTCGAGGTTGTGGACGTGCGACTTCCCGCACGCGCGCGCGAGCGTCTGCGTCTCGAGCACCATCGTGCGCAGGTAGTTCGCGAGCCGGCGGCCGCCGAGCTCGGGGTCGAAGCGGGCGGAGAGCTCGTCGTCCTGCGTGGATATGCCGGCGGGATCGCGCCCCTCGTGCCAGTCGTCGTAGTAGCCGGGGGCCGTCCCGAGCTCGGCGTACTCCTCGGCGAAGCGCGGGGAGTTGTCGCCCAGCGCGATCAGCGCGGCGACGCCGATCGAGACGGCGTCGGCGCCCAGCGCGAGCGCCTTGGCGACGTCCGCCCCGGTGCGGATGCCGCCCGACACCACG
>DASQFQ010000278.1:0-3626 GCA_035633075.1 Solirubrobacteraceae bacterium
GCCAGCACTGCGCCGTTCACCAGCTGCGCAACCTGCTCGCCAAGCTGCCCGAACGCGAACGCGAGCGAGCGCGCCAGGCCTACTGGCAGGCGCTCGACGACGCGGTCAGTGAGCGTGACGGAAAGCAGCGACTCCAGGCGCTGGTCGACGAGCTCGACGGTGCCGGCTACACCGCCGCCGCCAGATGCCTGGCCGGCGACCTCGACGCGCTCGTCGTGCACCTGCGCTACCCGACCAGGCACCGCCGAAGATGGCGCAGCACGAACCTGCTCGAGCGGTCACTCGCCGAGGTCAAACGCCGCACCAAGGTGATCGGCCGCTTCCCCGGCGAGACCAGCTGCCTCACGCTCGTCTGGGCCGTCCTCGACCTCTACATCACCCACGCCAAGAACGGCGTCAGATTCAGCCAGCTCGAACGCCAACACCTACGCCGCATCAGACACACCGGAAGCGAACCAACGACCGACCAGGAGGTGAACGCCGCCTAGACTGACCACCACCCAGGGAACCTGAGCCGCGGCGAAGTTACAGCAGCAAAGAGACGCCACCTCGGCCTGTGTACACGCTCGCAAGGGACGAGCAGCGGGCGTGTCGACTGGCGCTTGCAGCGCGACTGCTCTTGAGGAAAGCGATCACGCCAGCCGACCGGCCGCGCCACTGCTTGGGCCACGTTCCGATCGCCGCCCGCCATCGCTTCCGAGAGGCGTTGCAAGACAAGCCGGGTGAGATGACGAGGCCGCGGCTGGTCTAGGGGCCACGCGAACGACGAAAACGGTGTCCCGGACGCGGGGCAAGGTTGCTCAGCCGAGCAGCCCGCGGATGTCGGTCGCGGTGAGGCTGCTCGCGAACAGGTCGCCGTGGTCCATCACCCCGCTGAACAGCGCGGCCTTGCGGCGTGCGAGGGCGACGACTTTCTCCTCGATCGTGTAGCGAGCGATCATCCGGTAGACCATCACCGGGTGGGTCTGGCCGATGCGATGGGTGCGGTCGATCGCCTGCGCCTCGGTGGCCGGGTTCCACCACGGGTCGAGCAGGAAGCAGTAGTCGGCCTCAGTGAGGTTGAGGCCGAACCCGCCGGCCTTGAGGCTGATCAGGAACACCGGGTCCGCCCCTGCCTTGAAGCGCTCTAGCACGCGATCACGCCGGCGCGTGCGGCCGTCGAGGTAGCAGTAGTCGATGCCCTCGCCGTCCAGGCGCTCGCGGACCTTGGCCAGGAACCCCGTGAACTGGCTGAACACGAGCGCGCGGTGGCCGCCGCCGATCACGTCGGCCAGCTGCTCCACGAGCGCGCCGAGCTTGGCGCATGGCACTGCGTCGTGGCGGTCATCGACGAGGCCCGGGTGCAGGCTGAGCTGACGCAGCACGGTGATCGAGCGCAGGATCGTGAAGCGGTTGCGGTCGAAATCGTCGATCAGCCCCAGGATCTTCTGGCGCTCCCGCTGTAGGTGCGTGTCGTAGAGCTTGCGGTGGCGCGGGTGCAGGTCCACGTCGAGGGTCTGCTCCTGCTTTGGCGGGAGCTCGCCCGCCACCAGCTCCTTCGTGCGGCGCTTGACCAGCGGCTTGATCCTGCGTCGCAGGCGCGCGAGTCGCTCGGCGTCGCCGCCGCGTTCGATCGGCCGCGCGTACTGCTCGGCGAACCGCTTCGGATCGGGGAACAGCCCGGGCGCGGTGATCGACAGCAGCGACCACAGCTCCATCAGGTTGTTCTCCATCGGGGTGCCCGTAATCGCCAGCTTGAACGGCGCCGCCAGCTCGCGGACGCAGCGGTAGGTCTTGGCCTGGTGGTTCTTGACGAACTGCGCCTCGTCGAGGATCAGGCCGGCCCAAGGCACCGTGCGGTAGGCATCGGCCTCGAGCCGGAAAAGCGTGTACGTGGTGACCACAACGTCGGCGCCGGCCACCTCTTCGATCGCGCGGCCCGACCGTGCCAGCGTGTCGGTGACCGTGGCGACGGTGAGCTCGGGGGCGAAGCGCGCCGCCTCTCCCACCCAGTTGGATACGACGCTAGTCGGCGCGACCACCAGGAATGGGCCGCCCCCCGGATCGCCGTCGCGGGCGTGACAGATCACCGCGAGCGCCTGGAGCGTCTTCCCGAGCCCCATGTCGTCCGCGAGGATCCCGCCGAGCTCGAGCTCCCACAGCGAAGCCAGCCAGCCGAACCCATCGCGCTGGTAGGGGCGTAGCCGCGCCGCCAGCGTCGCGGGCGGGTCGTGGTCGGCGAGCACGTCCAGCTCGAGCAGCGCGCCGACCTGGCGCTCCCACGCCTCGGCCTGCTCGGTCACGACGCCGAGCGCGGCGAGCTCGGCCCACAGCCCGGCCTGGTAGCGGCTGATCCGCAGCGGCGCAGACGGCGACTCCGCCAGCGTCCTGGCCTCGTCGATCAGCCCCCGCAGCGACTGCAGCTGCGGTGTCAGCAGCGAGAAGTGAGCGCCGTCCCCGAGCAACAGGTGCGACTCGCCGCGCGCGAGGGCCGCGAACACCTCCGCGAAGGGCAGCTCCCGTCCGTCGACGCCGATGCTGACGCCGAGGTCGAACCAGTCGCGCTCTCCCGCCACGTCAGCGGTCGACACGCCGATCTCGAGCGAGTCGCCGATGTCGCGGTAATCCGCCGGCTCGCCGGCGATCTCGACAGCGATGTCCGGCCGCTGCGCTAGCCGCGGCAGCATCTCCGTCGTGAGCCGCATGCTGTCGAGGCCCGAGAGCGACACCCCCGGCACGTCGGCGGGCCGTCCGGCGCCGTCGAGCAGACCGAAGCGCTCAAGGCCTGTCTCGCCGAGCTCCGCGCCGGCGAGGATCGCGCGCTCGGCCTCGAGATCGCGGAACCCGGGGCCGCCTCCGTTGGTGCCCAGCGCGGTGCGGCGCACGGTCTCGCCGACCTGATAGGCCCACTCCCACGCGACCTCGACGTCATGGGCGGAGCCATACGTCGCACGCAGCTCTAGCGTCGGCGCCGAGATCTCGGGCGGGGTGAACGACTCGTCCGAGGACACCACGGTGGCCACGCTGCGCAGCGCGGGGCAGAGGTCGGCGGCAAAGCGGTCGAGCTCGCTCGCCGGAATCTCGAGCCGCTCACCGTGAAGGACCATCCGCCGCAGCCGCGGCGGCGCCGACCGGGAGAGGCGCACGAGCCGCAGCCGCACGCTCTCGAGGCCGTGACCGGCGGCGAGTTCGGCGCGCTCGGCACACACGATGCCGTGCCCGCTGGCGCCGAGGAACAGCAGCGGCTCAAGGTCGTCGGAGTCCTCGCCGTCGAGCTCGATGACCGCGGCCATCACCGCCCCCTGACCATCCCGTCGCGTGACGTCGAGGAGCAACTCGCCCCGCTGGTAGCGCGGGATCTCGCCGAGCGCGGGGCGCGCGTGGATGAGCGGCAATCCAAGCCGTGCGGCCTCGTCAAGCAGCGACCACAGCTGCGCGCTGTCGCAACCGCCGAGATCGAGCTTCTTGTCGGCGCCGTAGTGGTAGTGGTAAGAAGCTCGTCCCTCGCCGGCGCGGTGGACCGCGTACAGCTCGCGGACCAGCGCAAGGTGATCCAGCCGGTGATCGCCACTCTCGACGTGCCACGAGTCCAGCCCGTTCCACGTCAGCGAGCCGTTGACCCAGCCGCCGCGCGCGCCCGGACGCAT
>DASQFQ010000279.1:0-2016 GCA_035633075.1 Solirubrobacteraceae bacterium
AGGACGCGTTCGGCACGACGAGCCTCTCGGCGGAGGAGTGGCTACGCGTCGGCGGCCTTGCGTTCCTGATCGTCCCGGTGCTCGAGACCGCGAAGTGGCTGGTCCGGCGGGGCTGGGTCGCGGAGCTCAAGCCCGCCTGACCGTTCGCCGGAGGGCCCCGGATTCACCTGCCGACGGTCAGGGTTGGGGCGCGCCGCGCACCGCCGCGGGTGGACCGCCGATGAGGTGGCCGTGACGGCATAGGTCCTAAGCGGGCCGGCCGGCCGCGTGGGCCGGCCGACCCGCAGGTCCTAGCGGTGTGCCGCGAGCTCGCTTTCGAAACGGGCGAGTTGGGGGCCCTCGACTGGGCCGTGCAGCGGGCGCAGGAGCGCCAGGTGCCGGTGCTGGTCGAGGTGATGGTCGCGCCCGAGGACGACGCCGCCATGGGCAAGTCCATCGACCACGTGCGCGAGTTCGAGGCCGTCGAGGGCGGGGTCCCCGATCCGCTCGCCGCCATGCCCGAGCTCGCGGGCTGACGCGACCCGAGATGCCTGCCAGCGGCGCGGTGCCCGAACGTCGGCGCAACGGTGTCCAGTCCCTCGACCGCGCCCTCGACGTGCTCGAGACGCTGGCCGCCTCGGGCGAGCTGGGCGTGTCGGAGGTCGCGGCTCGCACCGGCCTCGTGGTGAGCACCGCCCACCGCCTGCTGGCCGGGCTCGCGAACCGCGGCTACGTCGGCCAGAACCCGGCGAACGGCCGCTACGCGCTCGGCTTCAAGGTGCTGGAGCTGGCCGGCGGGCTCGAGGTGCGCACCTCACCCCTGCGGGCCGCCGCCCGCCCGCACCTCGAGCGCGTCCAGCAGGCGACGTCGGAGACCACCAACCTCGCCATCCTCGACGGCGACCGGGTCGTCTACGTCGACCAGGTCGAGGGCTCGCACAGCGTGCGCATGTTCACCCGGCTGGGCAGCTCCGCGCTCGCGCACACCACCGGATCGGGCAAGGCGATCCTCACCCACCGGCCGCCAGAGGTGATCGAGAAGCTCTACCCGCGCACGCGCGAGCCCTTCGAGCGCCCGACGCCGCGGACGCTCACCACGCTCGAGGCGCTGCGCGACGACTTCGTGCGCATCCGCCGGCGCGGCTACGCCCTCGACAGCGAGGAGCACGAGGAGGGGGTGAGCTGCGTGGCCGCGCCCGTGTTCGACAGCAGCGGATTCGCCTGCGGCGCCATCAGCATCTCCGGTCCCACGGCGCGGATCGACCAGGCCGACACCGCGGCGCTCGGCAAGCTCCTGCGCCGCCACGCCGCCGAGGTCTCCACCGCCCTCGGCCCCCGCGAGACTCCCGCGAGTGCCCGGTCCCACGCGGTCTAACGGACGTTCATGTGGATACCATCCGGTGCCCGCCGACCGTGAGGAGAAGGTGATCGATCGTGGCGATCTCCACCCAGGCCCCCGCTGAGTCTCGAACCGTCACGCTGTCGATCGACGGCCGAGAGGTGACGGCTCCCGAGGGGACGACGATCTGGGAGGCGGCGAAGAGCGCGGGCATCGAGATCCCTGTCCTCTGCCACGACGAGCGCTACGACCCCGTCGGCATGTGCCGGATGTGCGTCGTCGACGTGGGCTCGCGCGTCTATGCCGCGTCCTGCGTGCGCCCCGTGGAGGAGGGGATGGAGGTCAAGACCGCCACGCCCGACGTCGAGCGCAACCGGGCGACGCTCACCCAGATGCTGATGGCCGACCAGCCGCCGACCGAGGACGACCCCAAGGAGACCACCACCGGCGACAACGAGCTGCTGGTGCTGGCCCGCCGCTACGGCGTGCAGCGCGAGAACGGCCTCCCGGTCGGAGAGGGACGCGGCGAGGACGCCTCCAACCCGGTCATCGCGGTGAACCACGACGCCTGCATCCTCTGCGACCGCTGCGTGCGCGCCTGCGACGACATCCAGGGCAACGACGTGATCGGCCGCTCGGGCAAGGGCTACACCAGCCGCATCGCCTTCGACCTCAACGACCCGATGGGCGAGTCGACG
>DASQFQ010000280.1:0-7076 GCA_035633075.1 Solirubrobacteraceae bacterium
GCATCCCGCCGGTCGACAGCATGTGCACGCCGGCCGGGTCCACGTCGCCCGCGGCCACGTACTCCATCACCGAGGTCGAGCAGCCGCACTCGGGGTGGATTAGGAAGTCGGCGTCCGGGTGCGCGGCGCGCATGTCGGAGATGTCGCCCGGGCGGATGCCGGCGTGGACGTGGCACTCCCCGTCCCACACCCACATCGGCCGCCCGGTGCGCTTCTCGACGAAGGCGCCGAGGAACATGTCCGGCCCGAAGAGGATCTCGGTGCCCTCGCCGTGCTCGCGGTAGATGTGCTCCACCACGGCGACGGCGTTGGAGGACGTGACGCAGTAGTCGGTCTCCGCCTTTACCTCAGCCGTGGTGTTGACGTACATGACCACCACGGCGCCCGGGTGCTCGGCCTTCCAGGCCCGCAGCTGCGCGGCGGTGATCGAGTCGGCCAGCGAGCAGCCGGCGTCCGGGTCGGGTAGCAGCACGGTCTTGTCCGGGCACAGGATCGAGGCCGTCTCGGCCATGAAGTGCACGCCGCAGAAGGCGATGACGTCCTCACCGGACGCGGCGGCCTGCTGGGCGAGGCCGAGCGAGTCGCCCACGTATTCGGCCACTCCCTGGATCTCGGGGAGCTGGTAGTTGTGCGCGAGTATGACCGCGCCGCGCTCGGCGGCCAGCGCGCGCACCTCGTCCTGCAGGGCGGGAATGTTGTCCAGGGTCAGGAGCGTCATGAGAGCGCCTCCAGGGCCAATGAGAGGTCGAGCCCGGGCGCGGAGTGGGTCAGCGCGCCCATCGAGACGTAGTCTACGCCATCAATGGTCGCATAGACCAAAACTGTGTCGGGGCTCACCCCGCCGGACACCTCGAGCTCCGCGCGGCCGGCGACCCGGGCCACTGCCGCCCGCACCTGGTCGGGCGTCATGTTGTCGAGCAGCAGCCGCGGCGCCCCCGCGGCCAGCGCCTCGTCGATCTCCGCGCCGTCGCGCACCTCGACGGCGAGCGGCAGCTCGGGCCGGGCGGTGCGCACGCGGCGCACCGCCTCACCCACCCCGCCCGCGAGCGCGGCGTGGTTCTCCTTGACGAGGATGGCGTCGTAGAGCCCCGCCCGGTGGTTGACGCCGCCTCCGGCGGCCACCGCCGCCTTCTCCAGGCGCCGCAGCCCCGGCGTCGTCTTGCGGGTGTCGAGTATCCGCGCGGTCCCACCGGCCTCGCGCACTCGCCCGACGACCGTGGCGGTGAGCGTCGCGATGCCCGACAGGTGGCTGAGGAAGTTCAGCGCCGTGCGCTCGGCGGTCAGCAGAGCCCGCGCGGCGCCCTCCACCGCCAGGACGCCCGCGCCGGCCTCGCGCCAGGTGCTCTCGGGCCCCAGGCGCTCCAGTGACGCCGCCGGATCGAGGCGCGCGAAGACCGCCTCGGCGACCGCGAGCCCGTAGATCACGCCCGCAGCCTTCTGCGTGATCGTCGCGCGGGCGCGGACGTCGGGATCGACCGTCGCCGCCGTGGTTGCGTCGCCGTCGCCGACGTCCTCGGCCAGCGCGCGGTCGATCAGCTCCTGCAGCTCGGCGTCCACGCCGTCAGTGATCGCCGCGGAGCACGACGATGGTGCGGAACCACGGGTCCGACGCGCCGTGCAGGCGGGCTCCGGAGTCGTGCAGCTCGCGCAGGTAGGCCACGGCCTCGCGGGTGATCCGCTCCCCGGGAAGCAGGGCCGGGATTCCCGGCGGGTAGCCCGCGATCGCCTCGGCGGACACGCGCCCGACGGCGTCCTCCACGGTGACCGCCTCGGCCTCGCCCAGGAAGGCCTCGCGCGGCGGGACGACGACCTCGTTGACGAGTGCGCCCGCAGAGCGCACGAGCGCCCTGGCGTCGCCGGGGCGCTCGATGCGGCGGACCGTCTCCAAGAAATCGTGGGTGAATCGGTCGAGCGCGTCCGTCGGCTGGTCGAGCCCCAGTACGAGCACAAGCGTCGCGTGGGTGGCCAGCTCGACGTGGATGTCGTAGGCCGAGCGCAGCGCCGCGGCGACCTCGTAGCCGCTGCACCCGGTGGCCCGGACGTCGATGACGATGCGCAGTGGATCCCAGCCGGCGACACCGGGGTGCCCCACGAACTCCTCGCCCACCACGCGGCAGCCCCTCGCCGCGTCGATCGCCTGGCGCGCGCGGGCCGACGCGGCGATGGTCCGCGACAGCAGCGCCTGGCCGTGGATCACGAGCTGCCGGCGCCCGGCGTCGAGCGAGGCCATGAGCAGCGCCGAGGGCGACGTGGTGCGCACGAGGCGGACGGCGCGCGCCACCGCGTCGGGGTCGATGCGGCCCGTATCGGCGACGTGGAGCATCGCCGACTGCGTCAGCGAGCCGACGATCTTGTGCGTAGACGTGAGCACGGCGTCGGCTCCCTGCTGGAGGGCCGAGGGCGGCAGCTCGGAATGGAAGCCGAAATGCGGGCCCCACGCCTGATCGACGACGAGCGGGACCCCCGCCGCCCGACAGGCCTCCGCGCAGCCCGCGACGTCGGCCGCCATGCCGTAGTAGGTCGGCGAGACGATCCAGGCCGCCCGGGCGCCAGGGGTGGCGGCCAGCGCGGCCTCGAGCGCCTCGGGGGTGACGCCGTGGGCCATGCCGAGCTCGTCCTCGTACTCCGGCGCCACGTAGCTCGGCCGCCCGCCCGAGAGCACGAGGCCGTCGATCACCGAGGCGTGCGAGTTGCGCTGTACCACGAGCGGCGCCCCGAGTGGCGCCAGCGCGAGGCACAGCGCGTGGTTGCCCTGCGTGGCGCCGTTGGTGAGGAACCAGGAGCGCGCCGCGCCGTGGGCCTCGGCCGCGAGCTGTTCGGCGCGCTGGAACGGCGTCGGCTCGGGTCCGAGGTCGATCCCGTAGATGTCTTGGGGCACGTCGAGCATCAGCGCGTCCTCGCCGATCGCCGAGCGCAGCCCTGGATCGGCCCCGGCACCGGCCTTGTGCCCGGGCACGTGGAACCGCGTCGAGCCGCGGAAGCCGTAGGCCACGACGGCGTCCAGATAGGGCGCGGTGGGCTGGTCGGAGGGCACGACCTGGCCGGGCCCGATCGTGACCGGCGCGTACGGATCGTTGGCAAGGGTCATCGGCCCGCGTGTGCCTGGCGCAGCAGGTAGGCGCGGACGAAGGGATCGAGGTCGCCGTCGAGGACGCGGTTGACGTCCCCGACCTCGACGTCGGTGCGGTGGTCCTTGACCATCGTGTAGGGATGCAGGACGTAGGAGCGGATCTGCGAGCCGAAGTTGACGTCCTGGGCCTCGCCGCGCTCGCGCGCGATCTCCTCTCGGCGCGTGCGCTCCTCGAGCTCGGCGAGCTTGGAGTGCAGCATCGCCATCGCCGTTGCCTTGTTGGAGGACTGCGAGCGCTCGTTCTGGCACTGGACCACGATGCCGCTCGGCCGATGGGTGATGCGCACCGCCGAGTCGGTCTTGTTGACGTGCTGGCCGCCGGCGCCGGAGGCGCGGTAGGTGTCGACCTGGAGGTCCTCGTCCTCGATCTCGAGGTCGCCGGACTCCTCGACGACCGGGGAGACCTCAACCCCGGCGAAAGAGGTCTGGCGGCGGTGGGCGGCGTCGAAGGGCGACAGGCGGACGAGGCGGTGGACGCCCTTCTCGGCGGCGTAGAGCCCGTACGCGTTCTCGCCGCGGGCGAGGAAGGTGGCCGACTTGATCCCGGCCTCCTCCCCCGGGCTCGCCTCGAGCAGCTCCACCGTGAACCCGCGGCGCTCGGCCCAGCGCATCAGCATGCGCAGGACCATCTCCGCCCAGTCCTGGGCGTCGGTGCCGCCGGCGCCGGCGTTGATCGCCACCAGCGCGTCGCCCGCGTCATAGGGCCCGGTGAACAGGCGCTCCTCCTCGAGGGCCGCGAGCCGCTCCTCGACCGCGGCGATCGTGCCCTCGAGCTCGGTGGCCATCTCCTCGTCCTCCTCGGCCAGCTCGGCGAGGCCCCCGAGGTCGTCCACGTCGGCGACCAGCGCCTGGTAGGTGTCCAGGCGCCGGTTGAGCCGCGAGTGCTCGGCCCCGACCTTTCCGGCCCCCTCGGGATCGTCCCAAAAACCAGGACGCCCCATCTGCTGCTCGAGCGCGGCGACCCGCTCCCTCAGGCCGGCTGGGTCAAAGATAGTCCGCGAGAAGCGCGAGCTGCTCGCGGATAGCCGCAAGGCGCTGCGGCGTCGGCTGTGACGTGGCGGGGCCTGCCATGTGACTGAGGCTAGCGCCTCAGCGGCCCCCTGGCCACGCGTGCACTCGGTCTCGCCGATGCAGACCTGTCCGGAGCCGACGAGGCTGACGAATCAACTCCGGAGGCTCGAACCCGAGAACACGCGGGTCAGGCGCCGTGGCATTTCTTGAACTTCTTGCCCGACCCGCACCAGCACGGGTCGTTGCGCCCGATCTGCTCGTGCTCGTCGACGCGCCGCTGCTGCACCGTCACCGGCTCGGGAGCGTCGGTGTCGACGCCGTAGCCCTCGTCGCCGTAGGCGCTCGGCTGGTCGTCGAGGGTGCCGCCGGAGTAGGAGAAGGAGGTGGTCGAGGTGGTCGAGCCCCGGGACGGGGGCGGGACCGCCTCGGAATGGCCGTTCTCCCCCTCGATCTCGACCTCGACGTTGTAGATCATCCGCGCGAAGTCCGACCAGATGGTGTTCATCAGGTCCTGGAAGAGAGTGAACCCCTCGTTCTTGTAGGCCACCAGCGGGTCGATCTGGGCGAACCCGCGCAGGTGGATGCCCTCGCGCAGGTAGTCCATGTCGTAGAGGTGCTCGCGCCAGCGCTGGTCGATGATCTGCAGCAGCAGGTAGCGCTCGAGCGCGCGCAGGAGCTCCTCGCCGAGCTCCTCCTCGCGCTCCTCGTAGAGCTTGAGCGCGTCGTCGGCGAGCAGGCGCTTGAGCTCCTCGCGGTCGATCGCCTCGCGGTCGAGCTCGTCGGGGCCGAAGTCGACCTGGAAGACCTGGTCGAGCTGTGTCCAGAGCCCGTCGAGGTCCCACTCCTCGATGTAGTCGCCTGGGGTGTACTCCTCGACCAGCCGGCCGACGACCTCGGAGATCTGCTCGCGCGCCACGGGGCCCATGTCGCGCCCCTCGAGCACCTCGTCGCGATACCTGTAGACGATCTCGCGCTGCTGGTTCATGACGTCGTCGTACTCGAGGACGCGCTTGCGGATGAGGAAGTTCTGCTCCTCGACCTTGCGCTGGGCGCCCTCGATCTGCTTGGAGAGCATCTTGGCCTCGATCGGCTCCTCCTCGCCCTCCTCATTGATGGGGCCGAGGCGGTCGAGGATGCGGTAGATCCGATCGCCGGCGAACAGCCGCACGAGGTCGTCCTCGGCGGAGAGGAAGAAGCGCGACTCGCCCGGGTCGCCCTGCCGGCCGGAACGGCCGCGAAGCTGGTTGTCGATCCGCCGCGACTCGTGGCGCTCGGTGCCGCAGATGAAGAGGCCGCCGGCCTCGAGCACGGACTCGCGGTCGGCCTCGATGCGCGCCTCGATGGTCGGCAGCACGTCAGCGAAACGGTCGTCGTAGTCGGGGTCCCCGGGCTTGAGGCCGAGCTTGGCCAGCTCGAGGCGAGTCTGGTGCTCGGCGTTGCCGCCGAGCTGGATGTCGACGCCGCGGCCGGCCATGTTCGTGGCGATGGTCACGGCGCGGGGGCGCCCGGCCTCGGCGATGGTCTCGCCCTCGAGCTCGGCGTACTCGGGCTTGGCGTTCAGCACCGCGTGCGGGATGCCCTTCTTCTTGAGCGTGTCCGAAAGCAGCTCGGAGACCTCGACGGAGATGGTGCCCACGAGCACCGGCTGGCCCTTGGCGTGGCGCGCCTCGATCTCGCGCGCCACCGCCTTCCACTTGCCGTCCTTGGTCTTGAAGACCTGGTCGTTCTCGTCCGCGCGGACCATCGGGCGGTTGGTCGGGATCTGGACGACCGGCAGCTTGTAGATCTTCATGAACTCGGTGGCCTCCGTGAGCGCCGTGCCGGTCATGCCCGCGAGCGTGTCGTACATGCGGAAGTAGTTCTGCAGCGTGATCGTCGCGAGCGTCTGGTTCTCCTCCTGGACCCGGACGCCCTCCTTGGCCTCGACCGCCTGGTGGAGCCCCTCCGACCAGCGGCGGCCGTCGAGGATGCGGCCGGTGAACTCGTCGATGATCTTCACCTCGCCGTCGACGACCGCGTAGTCGACGTCGCGCTTGTACAGCGACTCCGCTCGCAGCGCCTGGATGAGATGGTTGACCAGCGGGCCGTTCTCGGCGCGGTAGAGGTGGTCGATGCCCAGGAACTTCTCGGCCTTGGCCACGCCACGCTCGCTGACCGAGACGGTCTTGTGCTTCTCCTCGTACTCGTAGTCGTAGTCCGCCATGTAGTCCTTCTTGGACTTCGGGTCCATGCCCTCGGGCTTCTTGCCGGCGGTCAGCTTCGGCGCGAGCTTCGAGAAGCGCTGGTAGAGGTCGGCGGCCTGCTCGGGAGCGCCGGAGATGATCAGCGGCGTGCGCGCCTCGTCGATGAGGATGTTGTCCACCTCGTCGACGATCGCGTAGTGATGCGAGCTCAGGGGCTTGCCGTCCTCGGCGAAGCGCCCGCCGTGCTGGACCTTTTCCTCGAGGGAGACGGCCATGTTGTCGCGCAGATAGTCGAAGCCGAACTCCGAGTTGGTGCCGTAGGTGATATCCGAGGCGTAGGCGGCCCGCTTCTCCTCGTAGGGCTGCATGTTCTGCAGCACGCCCACGGAGAGCCCGAGCGTGGTGTAGATCCGGCCCATCCACTCGGCGTCGCGGCGGGCCAGGTAGTCGTTGACGGTGACCAGGTGGACGCCCTCGCCGGCCAGCGCGTTGAGCACGATCGCCAGCGTCGCCGTGAGGGTCTTGCCCTCGCCGGTCTTCATCTCGGCGATGGAGCCGCCGTGCAGCACCATCCCGCCGATCAGCTGGACGTCGAAGTGGCGCATCCCGATCGTGCGCCTGGAGACCTCTCGCACCACGGCGAACGTCTCGGGCAGCAGGCCTTCGAGCGGCTCGCCGTTGCGCGCGCGCTCACGCAGGCTGTCGGCCTGGGCGCGCAGCTCTTCGTCGTCTAGGAGCTCGAGCTCGGGCTC
>DASQFQ010000281.1:0-5232 GCA_035633075.1 Solirubrobacteraceae bacterium
CCGAGCCCTACCGCCGCCTCGACACCGCCGTGCTCGAGGCGCTCGTGCTGCGCGAGGCGCTCGGCATGAGCGAGGACGACATCTCGCACCTGCGCGGGCTCGACTACTCCAAGAGCCTCGACGACGCGATCGACGCCGTGCACACGGGCCGCGCCGACGCCGGCTTCTTCATGCGCGCCACCCCCGTGGAGCAGGTGCGCGAGGTGGCGGAGACCGGCGAGTCGATGCCCCCGAAGTCGACGTACTTCTTCCCCAAGGTCCCCACGGGGCTCGTCTTCAACCCGCTCGATAAGTGAAGATCTACACACGCAAGGGCGACGACGGCACGACCGGCCTCTGGTACGGCGGGCGGGTGGCGAAGCACCATGGGCGTCCAGAGGCCTACGGCTCGGTGGACGAGGCGGCTTCGGCGCTCGGACTCGCCCGCGCCGCCGCCGAGCGCGGCAGCGAGCTCTACGAGGACATCCTGCGTGTGCAGAACGAGCTGTTCGTGGCGGGGGCCGAGCTGGCTACGGCTCCTCAGGCCGCCGGGCGGCTCGAGGCCGGGGTCTCAAAGGTCACCGAGCGTATGGTCGAGCAGCTCGAGGCCGACATCGACCGCTACATGGACCGGGTCGACCTCCCTCCCAAGTTCGTGATTCCGGGCGGAACGGAGCTCTCCGCGCGCCTCGACTTGGCCCGTACCGCCGTGCGTCGCGCCGAGCGCCGGGTCGCGGCTCTCAAGGAGGGCGGCGATCTGGCCGACGAAACCGTGCTGACCTATCTGAACCGTCTCTCGGATGCGCTGTTTGCCATGGCGCGCTTTGCCGACGAGCCGGAGCCTGAGCTGTTCGAGGGGAGACCATGAGAGCGATCGCCCGCCGCGACGGCGGAAAGCTGAAGCAGCAGGTCGAGATCCGCGATCACCGCATCACAAGCGACGAGCCCCGCGACCTCGGCGGCGAGGACGCGGGACCTAGCCCTCAGGAGCTGCTCGCGGCCAGCCTCGCCTCCTGTACTGCCATCACGATGGAGTTGTATGCGCACCGAAAGGGCTGGGACGTGGGCGACATCGTGGTCGACGTGGATTACGAGCCCGCCCAGCGCGGCTCGCCCACGCGCTTCACGATGGATGTCCAGCTCGCCAAGGAGCTGCCCGAGGACCAGCGCGAGAAGCTAATGCAGATCGCGGCGAAATGCCCCGTGCACCGCACTCTGGAGGGCGAGGTCATGTTCGAGGAGAACGTCGAGCTCAGGTGAGGCCCGAAGCAGCCGGCTCTGCCGGCTGCGCAGGGGATGCTATCCGGCGCTGCTCCCACATCTGCAGCGCCCCCACCCCGCGGTAGCCGAGGCGCTCGTAGACCGGCCGGCCCAGCTGCGACGCCACCAGCGTGCTGGTCTGCTGCCCGCGCTCGGCGGCGTCCGCGAGAGCGTGCGCGAGCAGCTTTCCGGATAGGCCGTGCCCGCGCGCCTCGGGCAGCACGGCGACCCAGCCGATGTCTGTGTTGGGGCCGTCATCGATGGTGATGAGGCAGCCGGCCGGCGTGTCTTCCACGGGCGCAACATAGACGTGCAGTTCGTCGCCGGCCATGCCCGACAGGGCACGGCGAAAGGAGCCGTCGTAGCCGTACGCCAGATCGTTGATCACACCAACTTCCTCCATCGAGCCCTCCGCGGTCCAATCGTCGAGCTGCGGGCGGGCCGGCGGGTCAGCGAGAGTGCGGGCCATGCCCTGCGGCTGGGCGTCGAGCACATGCCCGCGCTCGCTCAGCAGGGCGACCGCCTCGTCGTCGCCGTCGTGGACCCAGACCGTCCAGCGGGCGCCGATTTCGTCGTAGGCCGCGGCCAGCTCATCGTAGGCCACGCTCAACTCGGTCGCCTGTCGATAGGTCACGGAGTTGAGCACGGACCTCTCAGGAGTGGCGGCTACCACCGCGGCCTCCACGCCGGGTCGCTCCAGGAGCCGGGCATCCTCTGAAGCGCCCGCGATGAGCCGGCACCCGTGTGCCAGCGAGCCGTAGACCGCCACCACGGCTCAGCTCACTGCCGCGCCGGCGGCGCGCAGCTCGTCCAGGGCGCGCTCGGAGTCGCCGGGGGCGGCGTCGATGCCTCGCACCGCGGCGCGATCGAGAGTCACGCGGAAGCCCTCTCGCAGGGCGTCGAGAGCGGTGGCGCGGACGCAGTAGTCCGTGGCCAATCCGACAACGGTCAGCTCGTCGATCTCATGCTCGCGCAGTACGGCAGCCAGGTCGGTCTCCTCAAAGCCGGAGTAGCCCTCGAGGTGGGGTTCATAGCCCGCGTCCACCACAACGTCGATGCGCTCGCGCGGCAGCGAGGAATGCAACTCCGCGCCCGGGGTGCCCTGTACGCAATGTGGTGGCCACGGTCCGTCCTGAGCGGCGAAGGACTGGTGGTCGGGGGGGTGCCAGTCGCGCGTGGCAACCACGAGGTCGAACCGGCCCGAGTCGATGAGCTCGTTCACGCGCTCGGCGATCGCGTCACCGTCGGGTACGGCGAGCGCGCCACCCGCCGTGAAGTCGTTCTGGAAGTCGATGATCAGGAGCGCTTGCGCCATGTCTCGATAATAAGGCGGTGCGCGAGTACCTCCTGACCCCAGAAGAGGCGGCGGCCATGGACGCGCCCGGCAGCACGGACGCCGCCGTGCTCGTGCCGCTCTACCGCGACCCCCTGACGGCGGTTTTTACCGAGCGCCGCGCCGACCTGCGCCGTCACGCCGGGGAGATCTCCTTCCCCGGCGGGCGCCAGGACGAGCCCGAGGAGGACCTGCGGGTGACCGCGCTGCGGGAGGCCGAGGAGGAGATCGGCCTGCTGCCGTCAGCGGTCGAAATAGTGGGCGCTCTACCGCCCGTGGGGACGTTCGTCACCGGCTACCGCGTGTTTCCCTTCGTGGGCACGATCGCGCGCGGCCACGTGTGGGAGCCGGCGGAGGCAGAGGTGGCTCAGGTGCTCGAGTTCGCACTATCCGATTTGGTGGACGGCCACGAGATGAAGCGGCTCGTACGCAAGGGAGTGCCGATCAGGACGCCCACCTACACCGTCGACGGTCACCTGATCTGGGGAGCGACGGCACGGATCGTGCAATCGCTTCTTGAACGCCTCAGTCCCGTGCTGTAGACGCACCCAGCTCCGCGAACGCCGCGTCGAGCTCCGCGCCCAGCGTCCGCTGCGGCCCGTCCTGCGCGAGCCAGCGGGTCAGGGCCTCGTCGTAGCAGGCCACGGCGATCCGGCCGAGCAGCCGGGCCTCGCCGGCGGCCACGCCGCGTTCGCGCAGCCCCTCGGCCAGCACCTCCTCCCAGGCGGCGTGCTTCGCACGCTCCCGGGCGGCGAGCGCCGGGGCGCTCGCGATCACCTCGGCGCGGCGACGCACCTCCTCCCGCCGGTCCTCCAGCGCACGCGCGACCGTGGCCGACGCTCCGCGCAGCACGGTGAACGGCGGTTCGCCGGCGGGTTGCTGCTCGATCGCCGCCCGCAGGCTCGCGCGCCACCCCTCGTCCTCTGCGAACAGAAGGTCCTCCTTGTCGGCGAAGTAGCGGTACAGCGTGCGCTCGCCGACCCGTGCGGCAGCGGCGACCTCGGCCACCGTGACGGCGGCGTAGCCGCGCGTGGCGAACAGCTCGAGGGCGGCGGCGGCAATCGACGCGCTTGTGCGGACCTTGCGCTCTTCACGCAGAGAAGGGCTCACGGACTTCAGGATGACAGTTCGTGCCAAATGGCAGTTTCTGCCACTACACTTCCGGCATGACCAATCTCCTGATCACCGGCGCTACCCGTGGCCTCGGACTCGCCGCCGCCCACGCCGCCGCCGCTCGAGGCGCCCATGTGCTCGTCGCCGGGCGCTCGCCCGAGGCCGTCCGCGCGACCGCGACGGCGGTCGGGGGCGAGCCGATCGTGCTCGACCTCGAACGGCTCGCCGATGTCCAAGCGGTCGCCCAAGCGCTCCCCGCCGTCGAAGCCGTCGCCCTCAACGCCGGAGTGCAGGTGGTGACGGGAGCCTCGCGCACCCCGGACGGCTTCGAGACCACCTTCCAGGTCAACCATCTGGCGCACCTCCTCCTCCTCGACGCCCTCCTCGCCCGCTCCGAGCCGCCCGCGCGCGTCGTCCTCGTCGGCTCGGGCACGCACGACCCCTCGCGGCGGACCGGCATGCCCGCGCCGCTCGAAGGCGACGTCGGCACCTGGGCCCGGGCCGACGACGGCGAGGAGACCCCCGGCGTGGCCGGGCGGCGGCGCTACACCACCTCGAAGCTCCTCAACGCTGCCACGGCGGCCGCTCTCGCGCGGGAGCACCCCAACGTCCACGTGACCTGCTTCGACCCGGGCCTCATGCTCGGCACCGGGCTGTCGCGGCAGTACCCGGCCGTCGTACGCCGGTTGACGACCGTGCTCGCGCCGGCACTGGGCATGTTGTTGCCGTTCGCCTCGACGCCGCAGTCCTCCGGCCGGGCCCTGGCCCGGCTCCTGCTCGAGGTCCCGGCCCCCGCGGCCTCGGGCGCCTACGTCGACCACCGCCTGCGCACGCTGCCCGCGTCGGAGCGGGCGCGGGACGCCGGCTTCCAGGCGGAAGAGCTCCGCGACAGCCGGGCTCTCCTGGCGCTCGCGGTGGGAAGAGAGCGCGGCTAGACGCTCTTCTCGATCGGCACGTTGACCATGTTGCCCCACTCGGTCCACGAGCCGTCGTAGTTCTTGACGTCGTCGTGGCCGAGCAGCTCGTGCAGCACGAACCAGGTGTGCGCCGAGCGTTCGCCGATGCGGCAGTACGCGATGATCGGGCTGCCGTCGACCACACCCTTCTGGCTGTAGAGCTCCGTCAGGTCGTCGGCCGTCTTGAAAGTGCCGTCCTCCTGAACCGCCTGGGCCCACGGGACCGAGGCCGCGCCGGGGATGTGGCCACCGCGCTGGGCGCCCTCCTGCTCGTAGCCGGCCATGGCGATCAGCTCACCCGAGTATTCCTGCGGCGAGCGGACATCGACCAGCCGGATCTTCTCCCCCAGGGCGGCTTGCACCTCGTCGCGGTGCGCCCGGATCGCCTCGTTGCCCTCCTGGGCGTTGAACTGCTGCGGCTCATAGCTGGGAACGTCCGTGGAGGTGGGACGGCCCTCCGAGATCCACTTCTCGCGCGGGCCGTTCATCAGCTTCACGTTCTCGTAGCCGTAGTAGAGGAGGTACCAGTAGGTGTAGGCCGCGAACCAGTTGTTGCGGTCTCCGTAGAGCACGATCGTGTGGTCGTGGGAC
>DASQFQ010000282.1:0-2542 GCA_035633075.1 Solirubrobacteraceae bacterium
TCAACAAGCCGATCCGCGACGTTCCGATCCAGCCGCGCAACGAGCTCAAGAGCGTCGACACTGTGTGCCCGTATTGCGGCGTGGGCTGCGCGCTGACCTACCACGTCGACGAGGAGCGCAACGCGATCGCCTTCGCCGACGGGCGCGACCAGCCGGGCTCGCAGAAGCGCCTGTGCGTGAAGGGCCGCTACGGCTGGGACTACGCCTCCTCGCCCCAGCGGCTCACGATGCCGCTGATCCGGCGCGAGGACAGCTACCCCAAGGGCCCGCTGTCGGTCGACGTGCAGGGCGAGGGCAAGGGCCGCCACAAGCCGGGCGGCCTGGTCGACTACGGCGAGGTCATGCCGCACTTCCGCGAGGCAAGCTGGGAGGAGGCGCTCGACCTCGTCGCGGAGCGCCTGAAGGGGATCCACTCCGAGCACGGCCCTCAGTCGATCGCCGGCTTCGGCTCGGCGAAGTGCTCCAACGAGGAGGCCTACCTCTTCCAGAAGCTGATCCGCGCGGGCTTCGGCAGCAACAACGTCGACCACTGCACGCGGCTGTGCCACGCCTCGAGCGTCGCCGCCCTGTTCGAGGGCGTGGGCTCGGGCGCGGTGTCGACGACCTACGGCGACATCATCAACGCCGACGTCGCCATCCTCGCCGGCACGAACACGACCGCCAACCACCCCGTCGCGTCGTCGTTCTTCAAGCAGGCGCGCCGCCGCGGCACAAAGCTCGTGGTGGTCGACGTGCGTCGCGAGCGGATCGCCGACCACGCCGACATCTTCTGCCAGATCAAGCCGGGCACCGACGTCGCCTTCTACAACGGCGTGATGCACGAGATCATCCGCCTGGGGCTCGTGGATCGGGAGTTCATCGCCCAGCGCACGACCAACTACTCCGAGCTCGCCAAGCTGGTCAAGGAGTACCCGCCCGAGCGCGCGGCGCAGATCTGCGGCATCGACGCCGACATGGTCCGGGAGGTCGCGCGGCTGTGGGGCGAGGCGGGCGCCGCGGTCGTGTTCTGGGGGATGGGCATCTCGCAGCACACGACGGGGACCGACAACGCGCGCTGCCTGATCGCGCTGTGTTCGATCACCGGCCAGGTCGGGCGTCCCGGCACGGGGCTGCACCCGCTGCGCGGCCAGAACAACGTCCAGGGCTCCTCCGACGCTGGGCTGATCCCGATGATGTACCCCGACTACCAGCCGGTCGACGGGCCGGGCGTGCGCGAGCTCTTCGAGGCGAAGTGGGACCGCGAGCTCAATCCCGACAAGGGTCTGACGGTCACCGAGATCATGCACTCGGTGCTGCACGGCGGCGTGCGCGGGATGTACATGATGGGCGAGAACCCGTTCCTGTCGGACCCCAACATCAACAAGGTCCGCAAGGCGCTGTCGGCGCTCGAGTTCCTCGTCGTGCAGGACATCTTCCTGACCGAGACGGCCGAGTTCGCCGACGTCGTCCTGCCCGCGAGCTCCTACATGGAGAAGGAGGGCACCTACACCAACACCGACCGCCGAGTGCAGATCGGCCGCAAGCTGCTCGACTCGCCCGGCGAGGCGCGCCTGGACTGGCACATCATCCAGGACATCTCCAACCGCATCGGCCTCGAGATGAGCTACGAGTCGCCGCGCGAGATCTTCGACGAGCTGGTGTCGGTCATGCCCAACTACGCCGGGCTGTCCTACGACAACCTGGGCGAGACAGGCAAGCTCTATCCCAACTCGGACCCCGAGAACTCCGACGGCACGGTGGTGCTGTTCGAGGAGCGCTTCGGCACCGACGACGGCAAGGCGCACCTCGTGCCCGCCGAGTGGCTGCCGGCCAAGGAGCTGCCGAGCGACGAGTACCCGTTCGTGCTCAACACCGGGCGGCTGCTCGAGCATTGGCACACGGGCTCGATGACCCGCCGCTCGTTCGCCCTCGACGCCATCCAGCCCGAGGCGCACGTGTACCTCAATCCCGGCGACGCGGCCGAGATGGGCGTCGCCGATGGCGACTTCGTGCGCGTCACCTCGCGGCGCGGGTCGATCGACCTGCGCGCGCGGCTGTCGCAACGCGACACGCCGGGGACGTGCTTCATCCCGTTCCACTTCCGCGAGGCGGCGGCCAACCTGCTCACCATCGACGAGATCGACCCGGTCGGGAAGATCCCGGAGTTCAAGTTCTGCGCCGTGCGCATCGAGCGCACCGGCCCGAGCAACGGTGGCCGCCCGGCCGAGCACGAGCCGGCGACGGCCCGGGAGGGCGCGTGATGGCGTCCGGTAACGGCGACGTTGGCCTGCGGGTGCAGCCCCGCGTACCGGGCACGGAGGCCCGCGACGGCAAGTTCCCCGGCCCCAGCCTGATCCCGGCTCTCTACGCCATCCAGCGCGAGCACGGCTGGCTGCCGCGCGAGACGCTCACCGAGCTGTCACGCGAGCTGCGCCGGCCGCTGTATGAGATCGAGGGCCTGATCTCGTTCTATCCGCACTTCCGCACGGAGCCGCCGTCGAAGATCGACCTGCACGTCTGCCACGACCTGTCGTGCTGGCTGCACGGGTCCGACGAGCGGATC
>DASQFQ010000283.1:0-1958 GCA_035633075.1 Solirubrobacteraceae bacterium
GGCTGCCGGCGAACTGCGCCGTCACGCTGCGCTCGTCGGCGCCGCGCACCACGGTCAGCTCGATCGCATCCCCGGGCGCGACCCCGTCGAGCACCTCGTAGAGCGAGTCCACGCCGCTGAGCTCGCGACCGGCGGCGGCCACCAGCAGGTCGCCGCGCTCGATGCCGGCCACGGCGCCGGGTCCGCCCGCCTCGATGCCTCGCACCAGCAGCCCTTCGCGCTCGGGCAGTCCCACGGCGCGGCGCATGCGGCGTGCCGCGCGGGCCGGCGCCACCGCCACGCCCAGCCGCGCTCCGGCCGGCGCCTCGCCGCGCGCCATGGCGAGCGCGCGCTCGCGCACCGCCTCGGTGGCCGCCACGGCGAGGATCAGGCCGCCTTCGAGACGCAGTGCGTTGAGTCCGAGCAGGCGGCCCTCGGTATTCACCAGAGGGCTGCCCGACGAGCCGCGCGGCAGCGGCGCGGTGTGCTCGATCGCTCCGCGAATGCGGCGCCCACGCGGGCCGCGGAAGCTGCGCTCACCGGACGACACGAAGCCGAGGGTCACTCTGAGCCCGCGGCCACCAGGATTGGCCACCGCGAGCACCGGCGCTCCGAGCCCGGGCCGCTCGGCGGCTTCCCACACGATCGCCGGCGAGTCCCCGGTGTCCACCTCGAGCACTGCCAGGTCCAGATCAGGGTCCGTGGCGGCGACCTCTGCAGGTGCCCGGCGCCCGTCGCCGAATACGACCGTCGCTTCATCGCGACGCAGGTTGTGGGCGCTCGTGAGTACCTGGCCCCCGGCGATGATCACACCGGAGCCCAGCCCCCAGCCCCGGCCGAGGCCAACGACGGACGGGCCGACCTGCGCTGCGGTGGCGGCGATGGTCTCCTGCGCCGCTTCCAAGACGCCTGCTGCCATGTCTGCTCCCTATTTCCGACTACTAGCTTGCGAATTGCAAGTAACTACCGTATCAGGGAGCCGCGAGTACGCTGTGGTCACGATGAACGACCCCTCGGCGCCCCTCGCAGCCGCGCTGGACCGCGTCGGCGACCGCTGGACGTTTCTGCTCGTGGAGGCGCTGCTCGACGGACCGCGGCGCTTCGGGGACCTGCAGGCCTCACTCTCGGGGATCGCTCCGAATGTGCTCAGCCAGCGCCTGCGGCGCCTGGAAAACGAGGGCATCGTGGTGGCTCAGCCCTACTCCGAGCGCCCGCAGCGCTTCGTTTACGAGCTGACGGCGTCGGGCCACGAGCTTGCCGGGCCGCTGCGGCTGCTGGCCGGGTGGGGGGCACGCCATCGCGAGGCGGCGGAGCCCCCCCGCCACGAGGCCTGCGGCACCCCGGTTGAGGTGCGCTGGTGGTGCCCGACCTGCGAACGGCCCGTGGACGACGAGTCGGCCGACTTGCACTACGCCTGAGATCCCGTCCCAACTGCTACGTTGGGTTGCTCTGGAGGATCAGCCCACACGCCGTCTCGACAGCGGAGGGCGGCCGCCGGGCGGTCCGCCGCGCGGATCCGCGGGCGGACCCGGAGACCCCGGCCGCGAGCCCGACTCCGTGTACATGCGCCGCCGCATGGTGGCCGCCGGTGCGGCCGTGGTCGTGCTGCTGCTGCTCATCGTGGTGATCGCGAACGCCGCTGGCGGCGGCGACGAGGAGCCGGCGACCAACCCGGCCGACCTGGGGGTGCCCACGATCCAGGACCCGCCCACCGACCGCACGGACACGGACAGCGAGCGCACCGACACCGAGAAGACCGAGACGGAAACCACCCCGGTCACCCCCGTCACGCCACCGGCTGACAACAGTGGCGGCACGGTCACGCCCACGCCGCCCGCGCCTGAGACGCCGGTCACCCCGCCCGCTCCCGAGGGCGGCGAGGGGGGCGGGGCCGTGGCGCCGCCTTCGGGCGACGGTTAGCACCTCCCGATTTACGAGTCGGCGTCCGGCCGGCGCCGGTCGCGCTTGACCTCGCTGCG
>DASQFQ010000284.1:0-4730 GCA_035633075.1 Solirubrobacteraceae bacterium
GACCTGCGGGCCTTCGCCAAGGCCGCACGCCCGGTGGGCTCGACGGCCGCGGCGGTGCTCGAGTCCTTCCAGAAGACGCGCGGCGTGGAGCGGGCGATGGACTACATCTTCTACCAGGTGGCCGCCATCAACGGCTTTGACTCCTTCGGCCACTACCTGCGCGCGCGGCTGATCCTCAACACCTGCTCGACCTACAACACCGCGCCGGTGGAGGGCTGCGAGGCCAAGTTCGAGCCGTCCAAGCTGCAAGTCGGAGCGAGTGCCGCGGCGGCGACGAGCGACCCGCTCCTCGCCCGCACGCGCGCCGCGCTGGCGGGCCGGGATCCCGGCGCGGCCGCGCCGCTCCCACAGCTCACCCCCCAGCCCGTGAGCTCCAAGCCCGCTCCGAAGGCGAAGCGCCAGGCGCCGGCAGCAGCCGCCCCGAAGGCCGCGGCCGCCCCCGACGGCGCCGAGCCGCTCATGGACTACCTCTTCGGCAAGGACCCGGCATGACCGGAGGGCGGAGGCAGGGGGGCTCGAGCATCGCCGGGAACCCGGTCCTGATCGGCGCCGCCACGACGCTCGTGGTCCTCGTCGCGGTCTTCCTCTCCTACAACGCCAACGCGGGGCTGCCGTTCGTGCCCACCTACGTCCTCAAGCTCGAGGCGCCGAGCGCTGCGAACCTCGTACAAGGCAACGAGGTGCGCATCGGCGGTGCCCGCGTCGGCGCGGTGAACTCGATCACGACCAAGCGCTCCGACGACGGCACGAGCGTCGCCCTCATCGGGCTCAAGCTCGAGCGGACCGTGTCGCCGCTGCCCAAGGACTCGACGATCATCATCCGCCCGAAGTCGGCGCTCGGGCTCAAGTACGTCGAGATCACCCGCGGGACCTCGCGCGAGGGGTATGCCGACGGCGACACGATCCCCGTCACCGCCTCGCGGCCGACCGAGGTCGAGTTCGACGAGTTCGTGAACATGTTCGACGACGCGACGCGGCCCGCGATGCAGAAGAACCTCGTCGGCTTCGGCGACGCGCTCGCCGGCCGCGGTGAGGATCTCAACATCGCGCTTGGCGTCTTCCCGCCGCTGCTGCGCGACATCGTCCCGGTGGCCGAGAACCTGTCGGCTCCCTCGACCGGCCTGAAGCGCTTGTTCGACGAGCTCGGCGAGGCGGCGCGCATCGTCGCGCCCGCGGCCGCGACCCAGGCCGACCTGTTCGCGAGCCTGGACACCACGTTCACCGCGCTCAACCAGGTGGCGCGGCCCTTCATCCAGGACTCGATCACCCAGGGGCGGCCCGCGCTCGACTCCGCCATCCGTTCCTTCCCGCTCCAGCGCCCGTTCCTACGCAACACCGAGGGCCTCTTCCGCGAGCTGCGCCCGGGCGCGCGCGCCCTGCGCACCGCGGCGCCCGACCTCGCCGACGCCTTCGTGGTCGGGCAGCGCACCCTGCGCCGCTCGCCCGCGCTGAACCGGCGGCTGGCGTCCCTGCTGACCGAGCTGCGGACCTTCGCCAACGACCCGGTGGTCCCGCGCGGCATTCGCCGGCTCACCGAGACCCTGAGCGTGCTGAACCCGACGCTGCGGAGCCTCGCGCCGACGCAGATCACCTGCAACTACGTGACCCTGTGGTTCCGCAACGTGTCCTCGCTGCTGTCGGAGGGCGACGTCCACGGCACCTGGCAGCGGTTCATCATCATCGCCACGCCGTCGGGGCCCAACAACGAGGGCGGCCCGTCCTCGGCGCCCGCCAACGGCCCCGGCGAGGACAACCACCTGCACTCCAACCCCTACCCGAACACGGCGGCGCCGGGGCAGCCCAAGGAGTGCGAGGCCGGCAACGAGCCGTTCGTGAAGGGCAGGACGGTCATCGGCAACGCGCCGGGCACCCAGCCCGACAAGACCGAGGGGTACAGGCCCTGATGGCCGCCGTCCGCCGCCGCCGCGAGGGGCGCAGCCCCGTGACCGTCGGGCTGATCTCCCTGGTGATCGTCGTGATCGCGGTCTTCCTCGGCTTCACCAAGGACATCCCGTTCACGCGCTCCTTCCAGGTCCGGGCGGTCTTCGAGTCCGCCAACTCGCTGCGTCCCGCCTCCCCCGTGCGCATCGCGGGCGTCAACGTCGGCAAGGTCAAGAAGGTCGAGCCCCGGAAGGGCACCGACCAAGCCGTCGTGACCCTGCAGATCTCCGACGCCGGCCTGCCCATCCACGAGGACGCGACCGCCAAGATCCGCCCCCGCATCTTCCTCGAGGGCAACTTCTTCGTCGACCTTCGCCCGGGCACGCCGTCCTCGCCGACCCTCGAGGACGGCGACACCATCAAGGTGACGCAGACCGCCACCCCGGTTCAGCTGGACGAGGTTCTCACCGCCCTGCAGAGCGACACCCGCCAGGACCTGCGCGACGTCCTGAGCGGCCTCGCCGAGGGCCTCAACGCCAAGCCCACGAAGGCCGACGACGCCGACGCCGACCCCTCGGCGCGCGGCGAAACCGGCGCGGAGTCCTTCAACGACGCCTACAAGGACTCGCCGGCGGCCCTGCGCTCCACCGCCCAGGTCAACGAGGCCCTTCTCGGCACCGAGCCCGGGCGCGACCTCGCCCGGCTGATCAAGGGCACCGCGCTCACCGCGGGCGGGCTGATCCGCAGCGAGTCGATGCTCAAGGACCTCATCACGAACTTGAACCGCACTCTCGCCGCGTTCGCCGGCGAGAAGGGCAACCTGCGCACCTCGATCCGCGAGCTGGCGCCGACACTCGAGAACGCCAACCGCGCCCTCGCCGCCCTCAACCGGGCGTTCCCGCCGACGCGCGCGTTCGCGCGGGAGATCCTGCCGGGCGTGCGCGAAACGCCGGCCACCATCGAGGCCTCGTTCCCGTGGCTCGACCAAGCCGGCCCGCTGCTCTCCAAGCCCGAGCTCCGCGGCCTGGCGCGCGACCTCGCCCCCGCGACGGCGGACCTCGCCCGCGTGACCGACCGCTCGCTGGAGCTGCTCCCGCAGATCGACCAGGTCGCGCTGTGCGCCCGCGACAACATCCTGCCCACCGGTGACGTGGTCATCAAGGACGAGTTCACAAACGGCTCGCCGAACTACAAGGAGTTCTTCTGGACGCTCGTGGGCCTCTCGGGGGAGGGCGAGAACTTCGACGGCAACGGCATGTACGTCCGCTTTCAGCCCGGCGGCGGCGCGAGCAACGTGTCGCTCGGCGACCCCAAGGCCGCGACGGGCCCGCTGGTCGGCACCTCGGCCGCGCCGGTCCTGGGCGTCCGCCCACGCTTCCCGGGCAAGCGCCCGCCGTACCGCCACGACGTGCCCTGCCACAAGAGCACGCCGCCCAACCTCAACGGGCCGGCCGGCGCCGCTGGGCCGGGTGAGGGCACCGGGTGAGGACGGCGATCCGCAAGCACTGGCTGGACTTCGTCGCGATCGTCGCACTCTTCGCGGCCGCGGCCCTCGTGGCGACGGTGATCCTCGGCCACCAGCGACTCACGCTCCCCGGGTGGGTCCCCGTCGTCGGCAAGGACTTCTTCGTACTCAAGGCGGAGATGACCACCGCCCAGGCGGTCACCCCCGGCCAGGGCCAGACCGTCAACCTCGCCGGCGTGCAGGTGGGCGAGATCTCCAAGGTCACGCTCGACGAGGGCAAGGCGGTCCTGACCCTGCGCATGGAGCCGCGCTACGGGCGCGTCTACAACGACGCGACGGTGCTGCTACGGCCCAAGACCGGCCTCAAGGACATGGTCGCCGAGCTCGAGCCGGGGCATCCGCGAGCGGGCCGGATGAAGGAGAACGGCGTCATCCCCGTCGGCCAGACGCTGCCCGACGTCAACCTCGACGAGATCCTCGCCGCGCTCGACTCAGACAGCCGTGACTACCTGGTCCTGCTGCTCGGCGGCGGTGCCGAGGGCCTGCGCGGCAACGGGCGGGCGCTGGGCAACACGCTGCGCCGGCTCGAGCCGACGGCGCGCTACAGCCGGCAGGTCTTCAGCGCGCTCGCCGAGCGGCGCACGAACATCAAGCGGGTGATGCACAGCCTGTCGCTGCTGATGGGCGAGCTGGGCGCCAAGGACGACCAGATCGCCGAGTTCGTCGGCAACTCCAACGCGGTGTTCGCCACCCTGGCCCGGCAGGACGCGAACCTGCGCTCGACGCTGCGCGAGCTGCCCTCCGCCCTGACCGAGACCAAGCGCGGGCTGGGCAAGGCCGAGACGCTCGCCAGCGAGCTCGGCCCGACCCTGCAGGCGCTGCGGCCCGGCGCCCGCGCCCTCGGCTCCGCGCTGCGCCAGACGCGCCCGTTCCTGCGCACCACGACGCCGATCATCCGCGACGAGATCCGCCCGTTCGTGCGCGCCTCGCGTCCCACGGTCCGCGAGCTGCGCCCGGCGATGCGCGACCTCGCAGCCTCGACCCCCGACCTGAAGCGCACCTTCACGGTCGTCAACTACCTCGTGGACACGCTCGCCTTCAACCCGCCGGGCGAGAGCGAGGAGGGCTTCCTCTTCTGGCTGTCGTGGGCCAATCACGTCGGGGCCCAGGTGTTCGCCACGCAGGACGCGCACGGCCCGATCCGCCGTGGCCTGTTCATCACCACCTGCCAGGACGTGCCCGTGCTCGAGCAGGTGGCTCAGGCCAACCCGCTGCTCGGTGTCCTCACGACGCTGCTCAACATCCCGAAGGAGAGCTGCCCGAAGACGACGCAGGACCCGGTGGGGGGCGGCTGATGCAGAAGGGAGGCATGTCCGCCGGCCGC
>DASQFQ010000285.1:0-1501 GCA_035633075.1 Solirubrobacteraceae bacterium
GCGCAGGCGCGATCAGGTTGTCCTCGGCGGGCGCAAGGGCTTCGTACGACAGGCGATCCGCTCAGGCGTGCCGATCGTTCCCGTGGCCAGCGTCGGCGGCCATGACACGGTCTTCGTTCTATCCGAGGGCCGCTGGCTCGCCAACGGGCTCGACCGCGTCACCGGGCTGAAGAAGAAGCTTCGCGGCGTGACGATGCCGATCGTGCTCGGCATGCCCTTCGGCCTGACGGTCGAGACCATTCCGACGCACCTTCCCCTGCCGGCCAAGATCCGCACCGAGCTGCTCGACCCGATTCACGTCGACAAGGACCCAGAGCGGGTCAACGATCGCGAGTACGTCGACTCGATCTACCTCGAGGTGCATTCCGCGATCCAGGACGCAATGGATCGCCTCGCCAAGCAGCGGCGCTTCCCCATCTTCGGCTAGTAGCGGCCGATGAGGGTGACGTGGTCGTGCGCGAGAGGCTGAGGCATTCGCTGTCCTCGTCCCGGGTGGCGTGTCTGGCGTCGCTGAGGTGCTCGAGGGCCCGTTGCCAGCCCACCTCCAGACGAGGTCGGCGCCCCAATTCCGCGTCGAGATCACGCCGATCGGGCCCGCGTCCCGGTCGTCGACGACGACCATACGTGCGTGCCCCCGCATGCCGGCCCTGATTGAGGACGCCGACGACGAACGCAGCGGATGCCGGCGCGGGGCCGCCGCCATCGGCGCGCGCCGCCGACGCCCGCTCGCGAGTCCGCCTCTGCCCGCGATCAGGCGTTGAGCGACGGGAACGCCGCGGCGGGGCCCGGGGCGTCGACCCGGACGCGAGCGTCGACGACGAGCGCGCCCTCGGGCGTGGCGATGACCGGGTTGAGGTCGAGCTCTGCGACGGCGGGATGCGCGGCCACGAGCGCGCCGACGCGCATGACGAGGTCGCGCAGTGAGTCGAGGTCGGCCCGCGGGCGGCCGCGGTAGCCGTCGAGCAGCGGGAACGTCCTTAGGTCGCGGAGCATGCCGTCGGCCTCGCGCGGGCCGAGCGGCGCTAGTCGGACCTCGACGTCGCCGAGAAGCTCGACCGCGACCCCGCCCGCGCCGCACGCGACGAGCGGGCCGAAGGCCGGATCGCCGACGGCGCCGACGATCAGCTCGGGTCCCTCCGGGGCCATGAGCTGGACATGGAAGCCTTCGATTGTCGTCCCCGCCGCCGCGAGCTGCCGGGCCATCTCGCCGGCGGCGCGGCGCACCGCCGTCGGCCCGGCGAGCCCGAGCCGTACGGCTCCCGCGTCGCTCTTGTGGACGAGACCCGGCGCCACCGCCTTCAGCGCGACAGGCCCGCCGAGGTCCGCGGCGGCCCGGCCGGCGGCTTGCACCGAGGGGGCCAGCCGGCTCGCCACCACGGGGATGCCCCAGCAGTGCAGCAGGCGCTCGACGTCGTCGGAAGGCAACCAGCCTCCCCCGCGCCCCAGGCCCTCGGCGACGGTGGTGGCGGCCGTGGCGGTGTCGGCGTCGGTCGGTTCGAAC
>DASQFQ010000286.1:0-27609 GCA_035633075.1 Solirubrobacteraceae bacterium
AGCGCCAGGCGGCCTGGGCGTTCCCTAGCGCGCAGGAGCAGGCCGCGCTCCACGCCTAGTCGGCCACTCCGACCCGGGTGTGTCCGACCGCCCGTGAGCGAGCACGATCTCGAGGCTCACGGCGCCCACCCCGGAGGTAGAGTCTCCAGCGAGTTCACGAGGGAGGGTCCGGAGTTACGTGCGCGTCACTGTGCTGGGCAAGTCGCCGTCCTGGCAGGACGCCGACGGTGCCTGCAGCGGCTATCTGATCGAGGAGGGCTCCAGCTGCCTGCTGCTGGACTGCGGCAACGGGGTCTTCTCGAAGCTGCGGCGCTTTCGCGACTACGTCGACGTGAACGCCGTGGTGCTCTCCCACCTGCACGCCGACCACTTCCTCGACCTGGTGCCGTTCTCCTATGCGCTGACCTACGCGCCGCGGCAGCAGCCCATGCCCGTCGACCGCTGGCCGGGCACGGACGCCCCGGCGCGCCCGGCCCTCCACGCCCCCGCCGGGGCGCGCGAGCTCTTCCGCCGCGTGGTGGGCGCCTGGGGCAACGAGGACCTGATCGAGAAGGCGTTCGACCTGCGCGAGTACGACCCGGGCGAGACGCTCGAGGTGGGCCCGCTGCGGATCCGCTTCCAGCCCGTCCCGCACTTCACCGCCACCAACGCCGTGGAGATCGCCACCAGCCTCAACGGCGGCGGGCGGGTCACCTATGGAGCCGATCACGCGCCGGCCGACGAGTTGGCAGTCTTCGCCGAGGACACCGACCTGCTGCTGATCGAGGCCACCCTGCCGCGCCCGGAGCGTGTGGGCCCGCGAGGGCACCTCACCCCGGCGGAGGCGGGCGAGCACGCTCGGCGGGCCGGCGCGCGCCGCGTCGTGCTCACCCACTTCTCCGACGAGCTCGGCGAGGAATGGGCCCGCCGCGAGGCCGAGCGCACCTTCGGCGGAGCCGTCGACGTGGCTCGCGAGGGCGCCGTCTACGAGGTTTGACGGACTGCCTCAAGGGTCCGCGGGGTCGGGCCGATAAAGGGCGCGCCCGTTTGGGCCGATGCTTCACCTGTGACCCCTGAACCACAGGCTTCCCGCTCCACCGAAGGCGTGCGCCTGCTGTCGCATCGCCCGTCCGTGCTCTACAAGGTCGAGCACCTGGCGACCGAGCCCGTCGCGGGCGACATCGCCGTCGAGGGCCTGCAACTTGCCGGCCCCGGCTGGGAGGAGCGCCTCAAGGACCTCCTGGGGTCCCTGTCGCGCTCCGAGCGCGCGTGCCTGTTCGCCGTCCGGCTCGCCGACGAGCAGGGCCTGCCGCTGCCCGCCGACACGCTGCTGGACCGCTCGCGCACCGACTGGTTCCCCGAGTTCCTCTCCCACGGGCTGATGACGCCCCACTTCCAGCCGATCATCGACCTCGCCGACGGCAAGGCCTACGGGCGCGAGGCGCTCATGCGCGGCAAGCTCGGGACCACCGAGCTGCGCGGCGCCGAGCTGATGGCCGCCGCCGAGGCCCACGACGCCGTCTTCTCCTTCGACTCCCGCGCCCGCGCCGCCGCGCTGGAGATCGGCCTGCCGCTCCTCCCCGACGGCGAGATCCTCTTCGTCAACCTCGACCCGCGCGCGGTCATCGACGTCGATTCCTCCCTGCGCACCACGTGGCCCTTGGTCCTGCGCATGGGCGCCGATCCCTCCCGGATCTGCCTCGAGCTGATCCACCCCGAGCGCTCGCCGGACCGCGAGATGCTCAAGTCGCTCGTCAACGCCCACCGCGAGCGCGGCGCGCTGGTCGGGCTCGACGACCTCTCAGGCGGCACCGACTCGCTCGCCTGCCTGGAGGACCTGCGGCCCGACATCGGCAAGATCGATCGCTCGATGACGGCCGGGATCCAGCACTCGCCCGCTCGTCGGCGCCTGGTCGCCGCGCTGGTGGAGTGCGCGCACGAGCAGGGCTGCCGTGTGGTCGCCGAGGGGATCGAGCGCGTGGACGAGTTCGAGACGATGCGCGAGCTCGGGGTCGACCTCGGGCAGGGCTTCTATTTCGGCCAGCCGACCGAGAAGCCGATGGCCGTGGATCCGCGCTTGGTCCGGCGCCGCGCCGAGCTGGTCTAACTTTCAGGGGGCGTGCCCCCCGACCGTGACCTGTTCGCCAACTTCGAGCGCATGCGGCGCGAGATGGATGAGCTGTTCGGCGACGTGATCGACCGCCGACTCTCGCCCCGCCGCCGCGGCGGCTTCTCGCCCGCGGTCGACGTCTACTACGTCGGCAGCCCGCCGCGCGCCGTCGTCCGCGCCGACCTCGCGGGGGTCGACCCCTCCGAGATCGAGCTGGAGATCCGCGGGCGCGAGCTGATCCTCGCCGGCTATCGCCGCCCCGGCGACGACGAGGAGCGCCTCTACCAGCAGCTCGAGATCGAGCACGGCCCCTTCCGGCGGGTCGTGGCGCTGGGCGCCGAGGTCGACCCGGCGGCCGCCCGGGCCGTCTACGAGGACGGGATGCTCGTGGTCGAGCTGCCCGTGCTCGGGCCGGGCGAGGCACGCAGTGTGCCGATCGAGCGGACCGAGTCGTGAGCATCGAGATCGAGTCGCCGCAGAACGGCGGTCGCTCCGTGCCGCTGGGCACGCCGCCGCTGCCGGCAACCCTCCCGGTGCTGCCGCTGCGCGACACGGTCACCTTCCCGGACACGCTGACGCCGCTGGCGGTGGGGCAGGAACGCTCGATCCGCCTGATCAACGACGTGCTGGCGGGTGATCGCATGCTCGCGATGGTGGCGAGCCGCGACGCCGAGAACGAGTCGCCCGGTGCCGACGATCTCCACGACACGGGCGTGGTGGGGACGGTTGCGCGCATGCTCAAGGTGCCCGACGGGACGCTGCGGATCCTCGTACAGGGCGGTCCGCGCGTGCGCATCGATGGCTGGGAGTCCGAGCAGCCCTACCTCGTCGCGCGGATCGCGGAGGCGCCCGACGTGATCGAGGAGGGTCCCGAGCTGACCGCGCTGATGCGCAACGTCCAGCAGACCTTCTCGCGGATCATCGAGCAGGTCCCGTACCTGCCGGAGGAGCTGCAGCTGGCGGTCGCCAACCTGGAGGACCCAAGCGCGCTCTCGCACCTCATCGCCAGCGCCCTACGGATCAGGACCGAGGACAAGCAGGCGCTGCTGGAGGAGCTCGACGTCGCTCGCCGGCTGCGCCGGCTGTCGGAGATCCTCGCCCGCGAGCTCGAGGTGGCGGCCATCGGCACGCGCATCCAGTCCCAGGTCCAGTCGGAGTTCGATCGCTCCCAGCGGGAGTATGTGCTGCGCCAGCAGCTCAAGGCGATCCAGGAGGAGCTCGGGGAGCGCGACCCCGGTGAGGTCGAGGTCGAGGAGCTGCGCGAGCAGCTCGCCACGATCGAGCTGCCGGAGGAGGTGCGCAAGACGGCCGACCGCGAGCTCGCGCGGCTGGAGAAGCTGCCCCAGGCCGCGGCCGAGCACGGCGTGATCCGGACCTACCTTGAGTGGATCGCCTCGCTGCCGTGGGACGCGACGACGGTGGACAACCTCGATCTCGAGCACGCGCGGGAGGTGCTCGACGCCGACCACTACGACATCGAGAAGGTCAAGGACCGCATCATCGAGTTCCTGGCCGTGCGCAGCCTCAAGCCCGACGCGCGCGGCTCTATCCTCTGCTTCGTCGGTCCTCCTGGGGTCGGCAAGACGTCGCTGGGACGCTCGATCGCCTCTGCGCTGGAGCGCCGCTTCGAGCGGATCAGCGCCGGCGGCATGCGCGACGAGGCCGAGATCCGCGGGCACCGGCGCACCTACATCGGTGCCATGCCCGGCGTGATCATCCGCGCCCTGCGCGACGCGGGGTCCAAGAACCCCGTGTTCATGATCGACGAAATCGACAAGATGGGCGCCGACTACCGCGGGGATCCGGCCTCGGCCATGCTCGAGGTGCTCGACCCCGAGCAGAACGCGAACTTCCGCGACCACTACCTGGACATGCCGTTCGACCTCTCGAGCGTCATGTTCATCACCACGGCGAACACGCTCGACACGGTGCCCGGACCGCTGCGCGACCGCATGGAGCTGATCGCGCTCGCCGGCTACACCGAGGAGGAGAAGCTCCAGATCGCCAAGCGCTACCTCGTGCCGCGCCAGATCGAGCGCAACGGGCTCCAGCGCCCGCAGATCAGCTTCTCCGACGCCGGCCTGCGAGCGATCATCGCCGACTACACGCGCGAAGCGGGGGTCCGCAACCTCGAGCGCGAGATCGGCGCCGTCTGCCGCAAGGTGGCCCGCCAGGTGGCCGCGGGCCAACACGCCAAGAAGGTGTCGGTGACCGAGCCGCGCGTGCGCGAGTTGCTGGGGCGCGCCCGCTTCCTCACCGACACCTCGCGCCGCACCTCGGAGCCCGGCGTCGCCACCGGGCTGGCGTGGACGCCCGTCGGGGGTGACGTGCTCTTCGTGGAGGCCACGGCGATGCCCGGGAACCCTTCGCACCCTCCCCGCCTCACCGTCACCGGCCAGCTCGGCGATGTCATGCGCGAGTCCGCCCACGCGGCGCTGTCCTACGTCCGCGGCCACGCCCGCGACGTCGTCCCCGACCTGCCGGACGACTTCTTCTCCACCCACGACATCCATCTCCATGTCCCCTCGGGCGCCGTCCCCAAGGACGGGCCGAGCGCCGGCATCACGATGGCCACGGCGTTGATGTCGCTGGTCTCGGGCCGCCCGGTCCGCGACGACGTGGCGATGACGGGGGAGATCACCCTGACCGGCCAGGTGCTGCCGATCGGCGGGCTGAAGGAGAAGGCGCTCGCCGCCCAGCGGGCGGGAATCAAGCGGATCATCGCGCCGCGGCGCAACGAGCCCGACCTCGAAGACATCCCCGAGCACCTGCGCCGGGGCCTGGACTTCCACTGGGTGGAACGGGTCGGCGAGGTCTTCGAGGCGGCGCTCGAACCCGCCGGCAAGGGCCGCAGGACTCCGAAACGGCCGGTCGCGGGTATGCTCGCCGAGAGTCCGAAGGTGACAGCGAGCGAGAGGTGAGCATGGCAGCGAAGAAGAAGGCGGCCAAGGCCGGGGCGGCGGCCGTGGCGGTCAAGAACTCCCCCTACGTCCAGCGCGTCGTCGAGGACGACGAGCTGCGCCAGAACCTGTGGCAGGCCTACGAGTCCGCCCGGGGCGCCGCTTCGCGCCTGAGCAACGGAAAGTCGCCGACCAAGGCGATCTTCGACGACAAGAAGCTGCAGAAGGACATCCGCAACGCCGCGGAGTCCTTCCGCGACGCCAGCGTCGCCCTGCGCGAGGCGCCCAAGCGCCAGCGCAAGGGCCTCAGCCTCGGCCGCCTGCTGCTGATGACGGTCGTCGGCGGCGCCGTGGCGCTGGCCGTCAGCGAGGGGCTGCGCAAGAAGGTGCTCGACGCGCTCTTCGGCGCCGAGGAGGAGTTCGAGTACACCTCGACGACGACCTCGCCGCCACCCGCCCCGGCCGCCACGCCGCCGGCCGCGGGCAGCACGAACACGTAGTGGGCTTCAGAGCGTCCTGAAGCCCTGACGCCAAGCTGGGCCATCTCGGCTCCCTCGCCGACCGCTACACGGGCAGCACCGGGATGTCCCACAGCAGTGCGGCCGCGAGGAAGGCCGCAATTCCGAGCGCCGTGGCGATCCCTCCGAGCACCTTCTGCGCGGGAGAGGCGCCGGCCGCCTTCTCCTGCGCGGCCTGCGCCTGCACGATGGCCTTCTCCAGCCACCGCTCGGCCCACGCGAACTCCATGGCGAGCATGGCCAGCCCGATGGGGATGACCACGAAGGCGGGGCCGGGCAGCACGAGCAGGGCGAGGCCGGTGAGCGTCACGATCGTGCCCGCGAGGGCGAAGAGGAGCCGGTAGAAGCGATTGCGCCGCAGGTGGTGCTCTCGCCGCGCCGCGAGGGTCTCGACGAGTCTGGGACGGCGCCGCTCACCTTGCACCGCGCTGAGTCTGGCAAATGGCGCCCGCGGCGCTGGCTGAACGGCCAGCTAGCATCCGCACCGTGGGGGCGGCGACGCTCAGCGGCGTGAAGGCCCAGCGCATCGTCGACGCCATGCGCGTCTCGGTGGCGGCGCGCGGCGCGGCGGGGTCGACCTTCGACCACGTCGCGCACGAGGCCGGCGTGTCCCGGGGGCTGCTGCACTACTACTTCGGGACCAAGGAGCGGCTTCTCGTGGAGGTCGTGCGGCGCGACTGCGACCTGCGGCTCGCCGGGCTCGACGAGGCGCTCGCTGGGGCGCGGACGGCGGAGGACCTCCTCGAGGTGCTCGTGCGCTCGCTCGAGGAGCTCGTCGAGCACGATCCCGGCTTCATCGCGCTCCTCTTCGAGCTGTTCACGTCGGCACGCCGGAACCCCGAGATCGCGGCGGAGCTCGCCGACCTGCACCGGCGCATGCGCGAGCACGTGGCCGAGCGCCTCGAGACCAAGCGCGCGGAGGGCGTGATCGCGCCGAGCGCCGACACCGAAGCCGTCGCCACGGTCCTCTTCTCGCTCGCGGACGGCCTCGCCGTGCGGATGCTGGCTGACCCGGGCCACGACTGGCGCTCGACCCTGACGGCGGCCGTCGCCGCCGCCCGCGCCCTGCTCGGCCCCCCCTGAAGGGACCACTAGCCTCAACGCGGATGCTCCGCGTCGCCCTCGCGCTGCTCGGCCTCGTCCTGGTCGCCCTCGTCGGCGGCCAGATCGTGCTTCCGCGCGTGGCCGAGCGGCGCATCGCGGGCGACCTGCGCGCCACGGGCGAGGTCGAGCACGTCAGCGTGCGGTCGTTCCCGGCCGTGAAGCTGCTGTGGAACCGCGCCGACCGGGTCGAGGTGCGGATGAGCGAGGCACGGGCGGGCACCGGGCGGCTAGCGAAGCTGCTCGCGAAGACGCACGGCACGAGCGAGCTCGACGCGCGCATCGCACGAGTGCAGGTGGGTCCGCTGCTGCTCCGCGGTCTGCGCCTGCGCAAGGGCTCGGGGCGGCTCGGCGCCGAGGCCTCCGTCGACAGCGCGGACCTGGCCGCCGCGCTCCCGCCCCAGCTCGCGATCCGGCCGCTGGTCGCCGAGGACGGTCAGCTCGTGCTCGAGGCGACGGCGGGCCTGTTCGGCATGAACGCCGCGTTCCGCGCCCGCCTCTCCGTCCGCGACGGCGCGCTGGTGATCGCGCCGGACGGCGTCCTCGGGGGCCTGGGCGCGCTGACCGTGTTCCGCGACTCGCGCGTACAGGTCACCGGCGTCGGCTCCCGGCCGCGCGCCGACGGCTTCACCCTGCTGGCGAACGCCCGCCTGGCGGCCCCCTAATAGGTAGTCGGACTCCTTCAGGTAGGCCCCGATGAAGTGCCTGGCTGCGCCAGCGTCGCCCTCGACGATGACGTGGTACATCGTCACTGCCCCGGCGAGCATGGTGCGCGAGCCGTCGCGCCGGAGCTCGTCCCACTAGGCGACGGGCCAGGAGTCGACCGGCTCGTTGGAGTGCATGTGGTCGCGGTAGCGCAGCGTCATCTCGCGCAGCGCGTCGCCGCGGTCGCGCCCCTGCTCGTCGTGGAGCCGATGGAAGGTCTCCACCTGCCAGGTGGCGCCGTTGCGCTGGGTGAGGCAGCGGCGCTCGACGATCCCCAGCAGCCGGTCGCGATCCGCCGGGTCTACGCCCCAGCGGTCCAGTCCCTCGTGGGCGAGCGGGAGCAGCCGCCGCAGCACGAGCTCAGCGGCATGGACCTCGCCGACCCCCGGCCAGTAGACCCGCGCCTCGATGCCGTCGCGCGCCCCGGCGTGGAAGTTCTCCTCGGCGGCGGAGAAGGACATGCGCGCCCAGATCGGCTGCTCCTCGTCGACCAGCATGCGGACCAGCCCGTAGTAGAAGGCGGCGTTCGCGAGCGTGTCGATCACCGTGGGCCCGGCCGGCAGGACGCGGTTCTCCACGCGCAGGTGCGGCTTGCCGCGCACGACGTCGTAGACGGGCCGGTTCCAGCGGTAGACCGTGCCGTTGTGCAGGCGCAGCTCGGGCAGCCGCGGCACGTCGCCGCGCTCGAGCACCGCGACGGGATCCTCGTCCTCGCACACCGGCAGCAGGGCGGGGAAGTAGCAGACGTTCTCCTCGAAGAGGTCGAAGATCGACGTGATCCAGCGCTCCCCGAACCACACGCGCGGGCGCACGCCCTGCGCCTTGAGCTCCTCGGGGCGAGTGTCGGTCGCCTGCTCGAAGAGCGCGATCCGCGTCTCGCGCCACAGCTCGCGGCCGAAGAAGAACGGCGAGTTGGCCCCGATGGCGAGCTGCACCCCCGCGATCGCCTGCGCCGCATTCCAGAGCGTGGCGAACGCCTCGGGGTCGACCTGCTGGTGCAGCTGGACGCTGGTGCAGGCCGCCTCGGGCGCGATCGTGTCGGCGAACGTGGTCAGCCGCTCGGCGCCCGTGATCGAGATGTGGAGGTCCTCGCCGCGCGCGGCGAAGATCTGCTCGTTGAGCAGCGCGTAGCGCGGGTTGGCGCTCAGGCTCTCGGCCTTGAGGTGGCGGTCGTCGATGGTGGGCAGGATGCCCACGAGCATCATGTGCGCGCCCGCGCCGCGCGCCTTGTCCTCGGCGGCGTTCAGGCTCGCGCGCACCTCGCTCTCGAGCTCGGAGAACACGCCGTCGGTGAGCAGGCGCGGCGGGATGTTGATCTCGACGTTGAACCGCGCGAGCTCCGTCGTGAACGAGGAGTCGGCGATCCGCTCGAGCACCTCGGCGTTGAGCATCGCCGGGTTGCCGGCCTCGTCGGTGAGGTTCAGCTCGATCTCGAGCCCCATCGAGCGCCGCTCCGGGTCGAAGCGCGACTCGGCGAGCATGCGCGCGAATACGGCGAGGTTGGAGCGCACCTTCTCGCGGTAGCGCTGCCGGTCCTCGCGACTGAACACCGTGGCGGTGACGTCCTCGCCCATGGTTGCTCCTCCTCGAGGGAGTTACCCGGAGGAGAGCTTCGGCGACCGCCAGTCTGCCGTCAAGCGCCGCTCGAGGCCGTCGCCCAGGGCGTCGAGGGGGAGGCGGTCCTGGGTGAGGGTGTCGCGGTCGCGCACGGTGACCGTGCGGTCTTCGAGAGTCCGGTGGTCGACCGTGACCCCGAACGGTGTGCCGATCTCGTCCTGGCGCCGGTAGCGCTTGCCGATCGAACCGCCCTCGTCGTACTCGCACTGCAGTCCGCGGCGCTTGAGCTCGGAGTGGATCTCGCGCGCGACCTCGGGCTGGCCGTCCTTGCGCACGAGCGGCAGCACCGCCACCTTCACCGGCGCCAGCGCGGGATGGAGCTTGAGCACGGTCCGGGGCTCGCCGCCGAGGTCGTCCTCGTCGTAGGCGTCGCACAGAAAGGCGAGGACGGAGCGCCCCACGCCCGCCGCCGGCTCGATCACATGCGGGACGTACCGCTCGCCCGTCCCCTGGTCGAAGTACTCGAGCTTCTCGCCGGAGAACCTCGCGTGCTGGGTGAGGTCGAAGTCCCCCCGATTGGCGATGCCCTCGAGCTCGGACCACCCGATCGGGTAGAGGTACTCGACGTCGCTGGTCGCCGAGGAGTAGTGCGACAGCTCGTCGGCGTCGTGCGGGCGCAGCTTGAGGTGGTCGGGGCGGATCCCCAGCCCCGTGTACCAGTCCATGCGGGCCTGCATCCAGTGCTCGTGCCAGCGCTGCGCCTCGGCCGGCGGGACGAAGAACTCCATCTCCATCTGCTCGAACTCGAGCGTGCGGAAGACGAAGTTGCCGGGGGTGATCTCGTTGCGGAAGGACTTGCCGACCTGCGCGATCCCGAACGGCGGCTTGCGCCGCGCGAACTGAAGCACGTTCTTGAAGTTCAGGAAGATCCCCTGCGCGGTCTCCGGGCGCAGGTAGACCGTCGACCCCGCGTCCTTGACCGGGCCGATCGAGGTCTCGAACAGGAGGTTGAACTCGCGCGACTCGGTGAGGTCGCACTCGGCGTGCTCACCCGGGTGCTTGGAGGGCTTGCGCCCGCACTGCATCTCGGGCAGGTGGTCGGCGCGGAAGCGCAGCTTGCAGGTGCGGCAGTCGATCAGCGGGTCCGTGAAGCCCGACAGGTGGCCCGAGGCCTCCCACGCGCGCGGGTGCTGGATGATCGCCGAGTCCAGCGCCACGATGTCGTCGCGCTCCTGGATCATCGCCCGCCACCAGGCCCCCACCACGTTGTTCTTGAGCAGGACGCCGTAGTGCCCGTAGTCGTAGGTGTTGGCGATCCCGCCGTAGATCTCCGACGCCGCCAGGATGAAGCCGCGCCGCTTGCACAGCGCCACGACCTTGTCCATGGTGACGACGTCCGTCGGCATCGAGCGCGTGAGTCTAGGAACCGGGGGCGCTCCTATACTGCCGCCCTCCATGCCGATCTATGAGTTCCGCTGCGAGAACGGTCACCTCTTCGAGGTGATGCAGCGGATCACCGACCCGCCCGTCACCGAGTGCGAGACCTGCGGTGCCGCTGTCGCCAGGGTGTTCCATCCCATCGCGGTGCACTTCAAGGGATCGGGCTTCTACAACACGGACTACGGCACGTCCAAGCGCAAGCGCGAGCTCGACCAGTCGGCCTCCGACGGCGCCGACAAGCACGACGCCAAGCAGAAGGAGAAGAAGGACGCACCCTCGTCCTCCTCGAGCCCTCCCTCCGACAGCTCCTCCTCCTCCTCCTCCTCCTCCGACGCATAAGCGCGGCTGATCGCCCCTGGCGCGAACCGTCATGGGCGCTTGGGGCTCACCGCTGCCAGACTGGACCGGCGTGTCAGCTCGCCATGCCACCCTGCTCGCCGCCCTCGCCACCATCTGGGGCGGCTCCTACCTGCTGATCAAGTACGGGCTCGAGGACCTCGAGCCGGCGGTGATCGTGTGGGTGCGCTGCGTGCTCGCCGCGATCGTGCTCCTCGCCGTCCTGCGCCTGCGCTCGGGCGGGAGCGAGGCCCGCGCGGCGCTGGCCGAGCTGCGGGCGCGGCCGGGCCGGGCGCTGCTGATGGGGTTCCTCGCCATCGGGCTGCCGTTCATGCTGATCACCTTCGGCGAGCTCGAGGTCCCGTCGGGGCTCACCGCCGTCCTGATCGCTCCCGCCTCGCTGTTCGTGGCCGCCTTCGCGCCGTTCATCGACCGCTCCGAGCAGGTGCAGCGCTCCGGCGTGCTCGGGATGGTCATGGGCCTGGCCGGCGTGGCGCTGCTCGTGGGCGTCGAGTCCGTGCAGTCGCTCGGCGAGTTCCTCGGCGCCATGGCGATGCTGGGCGCCGCCGCCTGCTACGCGCTGTCGAGCTTCGTCGTCAAGCGCTACCGGGGGCTCTCCTCGACCGCCGTCTCCTTCCTCTCCATCCTGGTGGGAGCGGTGATGACGCTGCCCGCCGCGGTGGCGACGGCGCCCGCCGAGCTTCCGGGCCTGCGGGCGATCGCGGCGGTGACCGCGCTCGGGGTGGTGGGGACCGCGGTGGCGTTCGTGATCTTCTACAAGCTGATCGCGGAGACGGGAGCCGCGCGCGCCTCGCTCGTCTCCTATCTGGCCCCGGGGATGGCGCTCGCCTACGGGGCGCTGCTGCTCGACGAGGCGATCACCCCGGCCTCGGTGGCCGGGCTCGTCCTCATCCTCGGTGGCGTGGCGCTGGCCTCCCGCCGGCCGCGGCCCGGCCCGGTCGCCGCCCGGGAGCAAGCTCCGCGACGAGGCGCGGAGCTTGCTCGAGCCGAGCCTTCCCGGGCGGACGCGCTCGTGGGTTAGGTCTCCCGTAGCGCGTCGTGACAGGAGGCGCAACCGCGGACGGTGCCCGAGAGTTGCGCCGAAAGGCGCTACGGTCCCGCTCGCATGGACCTGACCCTCTCGCCGCAGGAGACGGAGTTTCGCGACGAGGTGCGGAGCTGGCTGGAGGAGAACCATCCCGGGCCGACGCCCGATGGTGACGAGGCCTCCTTCGAGTTCCGCCAGGCCTGGCAGCGGCGGCTCAACGAGCGCGGGTGGGCGGGGCTGAGCTGGCCCGAGCGCTACGGCGGCGCGGGCGCGACGCTCGTCGAGCAGGCGATCTTCTACGAGGAGATCGCCCGAGCCGGCGCCCCGAGCATGGTCAACACGCTTGGTCTCGCGATGGGCGGGCCGACCGTCATCGCCCACGGCACCGAGGAGCAGAAGGAGCGCTACCTCGCCCCCATCCTGTCGGCCGAGGAGATCTGGTGCCAGGGCTTCTCCGAGCCCCAGTCGGGCTCGGACCTGGCGTCATTGAGGACCAGGGCCGTCCGCGACGGCGACGACTGGATCGTCACCGGCCAGAAGGTGTGGACGACGATGGCCCACCAGTCCAAGTGGTGCATGCTGCTCGCCCGCACCGACCCCGACGCCGCCAAGCACCGCGGCATCACCTACTTCCTGATGGACATGGAGCAGGACGCGGTCGACATCCGCCCGCTGCGGCAGATCACCGGCGAGGCCGAGTTCAACGAGCTGTTCATCGAGGAGGCGCGGATCCCGCACGAGAACATCGTCGGCGGCGAGAACAACGGCTGGGCCGTGGCCATCACGACCCTGATGCACGAGCGGGCGGGGCTGGCCTTCGCGCTGCAGGTCGACGTCCAGATCACGCTGCGCGAGCTCATGGAACACGCGCGTGAGACGGGCGCGGCCGAGGACCCCGTCATCCGCCAGCGCGTCGCCCAGGTCTACATCGAGGCCCAGGTGCTGCGGCTCAGCGCCTACCGCGGGCTGACGCGGACCATGCGCGACGGCGCGCCCGGGCCGGAGGGCTCGCTGGGCAAGTGGCACTGGGCCGAGGTCAACCAGTCGCTCACCGAGCTGGCGCTCGACCTCGCCGGGCCCCGCGCCCAGCTGGTCGACGACCCGTGGACGTATCGCTTCCTGCGGGCCCGCGCGAACTCGATCGAGGGCGGGACCACCGAGATCCTCAAGAACATCGTCGCCGAGCGCGTGCTCGGCCTGCCGCGGGCGAAGTGAGCGGCCTCGGGTGAACTTCGACCTCTCCGAGGACCAGGGCTTCATCAAGCGCACCGCGCGCGAGTTCCTCGCGGCGCGCTACCCGCTCGAGGAGGTGCGCCGGCTGGCGCTCGAGGACGAGCGCGGCTTCACCGACGCCCAGTGGGAGGAGATCGCCGGCCTCGGATGGCCCGAGCTGGCCGTCCCCGAGGACCAGGGGGGCCAGGGCCTGGGCGCCGTGGAGCTCGCCGTGGTGGCGGAGGAGCTCGGCTACGCGCTCGCGCCCGCGCCGCTGCAGTCCACCTGGGCGGCGGCGCTGCTGCTCGCCGCGGCGGGCGAGGCCCCTCGGCTCGCGGGCGGGCGGCGCGGGACCGTGGCGCTGTGGGACGAGGACATGGGCCGGCAGCTCACCGAGCAGACCCTGGAGCCGGCGGGCGGGAAGCTGACCGGGACGAAGCTCGTCGTGCCCGACGCGGCGGCCGCAGACCTGCTCGTCGTCGTCGCGGCCGGCGGCCGTCACTTCGTGGTCGAGACGGGCGCGCCCGGCGTCGGCATCGAGCCGGCCGAGGCGCTCGACACCACGCGCCGCTATGCCACCGTCACGCTCGAGGGCGTCGAGGCGGAGGAGTTCTCCGGCGACTTCGAGCCCGCCTGGCGACAGGTCACCTTGGCGATCGCCGCCGAGTCGGTCGGCGTCGCGCAGCGTGCGCTGGAGATGTCGGTCACCTACGCGAAGGAGCGGACCCAGTTCGACCGGCCGATCGGCAGCTACCAGGCGGTCTCGCACCGCTGCGCCCAGATGCTGCTGGAGGTCGAGGGCGCGCGATCGGCCGTCATGTGGGCCGCGTGGGCGATCGACCACGAGCCCGAGACCGCCCCGCTGGCGGTCTCCGCGGCCAAGGCCTACGCGTCGGACTGCGGCGCGCGGGTCACAGGCGCGGCGATCCAGGTCCACGGCGGGATCGGGTTCACCTGGGAGCACGACCTGCACTTCTTCTTCAAGCGCGGGTGGTCCAACGCGCATGCCTACGGCGACGCCCGCTTCCATCGCGACCGGGTGGCCGACGAGCTGTTCAGCCGCTCAGGAAGCGCTGCACCTCACGCCGCTTGACGTCGTCGGGGACGACCAGGCCGCTGCCCTGCGGCGAGCCGCGCAGGACCCGGGTCTTCGGCGAGCCGCCGGTCGCCACCGATCCGAACAGGCCGAGCAGCGAGGGGCCGGCCATGTCGGAGCGCACCGCCTTGGGCGCCTGCCAGGAGACGAGCGGGAGGCGCACGAAGGTCGTCGGGGAGAGCAGGCGGTTCTTGATCGCCGAGAGGATCTTCTGCTGGCGGCGCGCCCGCGAGAGGTCGTTCTCGCGCGGGTTGCACTCGTTCTTGCGCGTGCGCGCGAGCGCCAGCGCCTGCCTGCCGTTGAGGTGGTTGGTGCCGCGCCTGAGCCGCAGCGTGTAGCCGCCGTTGGAGAACCCGCCGTTGATCCTCGAGACCACGCAGCCGCCGGTGTAGTTCACGCCGCCGAGCGAGTCGATGAAGGCAGGGAAGTTGGCGAAGTTGACCTCGACCACGTGGTTGACCTCGATGCCCAGGAACCCCTTGACGGTCTGGATCGCCAGCGCCGGGCCCCCGTGGGCGTAGGCGGCGTTGATCTTGTCCCGGCCGCGGCCGGGGATGTCGGCGATCGTGTCGCGCGGGATCGACAGGCGCGCCGCGCGCCCGCCGCCGACGCGCATGAGCAGGATGGTGTCCGAGCGACTCGGCCCGCCGACGTTCGCCCCCGGCTCCTTCGTGCCCTTGATGCGGGCGTCGGAGCCCAGCACCAGGATGGTGTTCGGCGAGGTCAGCGTGTAGCCGGCGCCGTCGAGCGCCGAGCCGGCGGCGTCGTTGACGTCCTGGCGCTGCAGCTGGGCCGAGACGAGGAAGAGCAGCAGCGAGATCAGGACCCAGCCCACGGCGGCCAGGGCCATGTAGCCGATGACCCGCCAGAAGGTGAAGCGCTCGGCTAGGCGACGGCGACGCGCGTCACCCGGACGAGGGACGTCCTCCCGGAGGTCGTCGAGGCCCTCGCGCGAGCCGTCGTCGCCGCGTCGCAGCAGTCGCGGGCGCGAGCGGTAGATCGTGTACTTGGGCTTCTCGTCGGCCATCGGGAACGGGGTATGGTGGAGCAAGTGCCCGCCCGCTGCGTGATCGGCGTCGATCTGGGCGGGACGAAGCTCCTGGCCGGCGCCGTGGATCCGGAGCGGCTGACCGTCCATCACCGCGCGCGCCGGCAGGCCTCCGGACTCGACCAGGCGCAGCTCGTCGAGGCGGTGGTGGAGGCCGTGGTGGAGGCGCGCGAGGCCGTCGGCGGGGAGATCGAGGCCGTGGGCTTCGGGATCCCCTGCACGATCGACCGCCGTACGGGCATCGCCGTGCAGGCCGTCAACCTGCCGATCGCCGACCTTGCCTTCGGGGCGCTGATGTCTGAGCTCCTTGGGCTCCCGGTGGTCGTGGACAACGATGCCAACTGCGCCGTCTGGGCCGAGGCGCGCGCCGGCGCCGCGGAGGGCGCCGGCGAGGTGGCGATGCTGACGATCGGCACCGGGATCGGCGGCGGCCTCGTGCTGGGTGGCCGCTTGTACCGCGGCTGGGTCGGCGCGGGGGCCGAGCTGGGGCACATGGTCGTCGACATGGACGGGCCCCCGTGCCAGGGCAACTGCGCGAGCCGGGGCTGCCTGGAGGCGGTCGCGTCGGGGACGGCGCTGGTCCGCGAGGCGGCTCTGGGCGTCGAGCGCGAGCCCGGCACGGCGCTGGGGCGCGCGCTGAGGGAGGGCCGCGCGCTCACCGGGCACCTCGTCACCGAGCTGGCCTTCGACGGCGATCCTGTCGCGCGCGAGGCGGTCGGCGTCATCGGCGAGCGACTCGGGGTCGGACTCGCGAGCCTCGTGAACATCTTCAACCCCGAGGTCGTGGTGGTCGGCGGCGGGGTGATCGCGGCCGGGGAGATGCTGCTGGCGCCGGCGCGCGAGTCGATGCTCGCCCGTGCGCTCGCCCCGGGGCGCGACCTCGTCCGCGTCGCGGCGGCCGCCTTCGGCGCGGAGTCGGGCATGATCGGCGCGGCGCTGCTGGCCGCGGATCCGGAGGCGGCGGGGTGAGCGCCGCCGGCCACGGGCGGCTGGTCGTGTGCCCGACGCCCATCGGCAACCTCGAGGACGTGACGCTGCGGGTCCTCGCCGCGCTGCGTGAGGCCGACCTGGTCGCCTGTGAGGACACGCGGCGCACGCGCGTCCTGCTCGAGCGCTATGGCGTGCAGGCCGCGCTCGTCTCCCATCACGAGCACAACGAGCGCGAGCGGGCGCCCGAGCTGGTGGAGCGGATGCTGGGCGGCGAGGTGGTCGCGCTGGTCTCCGACGCCGGCATGCCGCTCGTGAGCGATCCGGGCTTCGTGCTCGTGCAGAGTTGCATCGCCGCCGGGCTGGCGGTCGAGGTGCTGCCGGGCCCGTCGGCCGCCCTGGCCGCGCTCGTGGCCTCCGGCCTGCCGGCTGATCGCTGGCGCTTCGTGGGCTTCCTCCCCCGCAAGCGGGGCGCGCTGACCGAGGTGCTCGCCTCGCCCGAGACGGTCGTCGCCTTCGAGTCCCCGCGTCGCGTCGCGGCGTCGCTGGCCGTGCTCGCCGAGCTCGACCCCGCGCGGCCGGCCGCGGTCTGCCGGGAGCTGACCAAGGTGCACGAGGAGGTGGTGCGCGGCGATGCCGCGACCCTCGCCGCCCGCTACGGCGACGCGCCGCCCCGCGGGGAGGTCGTGCTCGTGATCGGGCCGGCCCCGGCGCGCACCAGTGCGGACGCCACGGCCGTCGATGCCGTCCGGCGGCTCGTCGAGGCGGGGGCCAAGCCCCGCCCGGCGGCCTCGGTGGTCGCCGAGCTCACCGGCGGATCTGCCAACGAGCTCTACCGCTCCGTCACGAGCGGCACGCGGCCTCGCAACGATTGACGCGCGCCGCGCACCGCTCGGCGCCGCCCCCGTACCGTCGGCGGACATGCGCCACGGCATCGCCCTTCTGCTGCCTCTCCTGCTCGCCTTCACCTCGGCCGCCGACGCGCGCCCTCGGTGGATCGCGCCGGTTCCCGGGCCGCCCCTGCGGCACTTCGACCTCGGCCCGAACCCGTTCGAGGCCGGCCGGCATCGCGGCGCCGACCTCGCCGCCGAGCCGGGGCAGCCGGTCCGTTCCGCTTGCTCCGGGCGAGTCGTGTTCGCGGGACGGGTGGCCGGCGTCGGCACCGTGAGCGTCCGCTGCGGCGGCTGGCGGGTCTCCTACGCCCCACTCCGCGCGCTGGGGTTGCGGGCGGACCAGCGGATCGGTGCGGGGCGGCGGTTGGGCGCGGCCGCCCGGGGGCACCATCCCGGGCTCCATTTCGGGGTGCGCCGCGAGGGCCGGCGCTTCGCGTACGTCGATCCGCTTCCGTTCATCAGTCGCTCCGCCCCCGCGCCCCCCGTGGCCGGCAGACGCGGCGTGAGGTGGCGGCGGCCACCTGCGGCGCGGCCCCTTCCCTCGCCCGCTCGGCACGTCCCCACCGTGGCTGCGCTCAGTGGCGACTCTCCCGCGCCGGCTCCGGCTCCTTCCCCATCGGTCGCCCCATGGCCGGTCTGGGCCGGCCTCGCCCTGCTCCTGACAGGACTCGTCGGAGCCGGTACGGTGAGGCGTCCGTCCCGCTCGAGAGGAGGTCCCCGTGCCGCGCATCGTCCACTTCGAGTTCCTCGCTGACGATCCCGAGCGGGCGGTGAAGTTCTGGAACGACGCCTTCGGGTGGAAGTCAGACACCTGGGAGGGCGCGACCTACTGGCTCGTGAACACCGGCGAGGAGGAGCCGGGGATCAACGGGGGGATCATGCGCCGGAGCGACTTCCCGCAGCCGGTCAACACCATCTGCACCGTCGCGGTCGACGACGTCGACGACGCGGTTGCCAAGGTCGAGAAGGCCGGGGGCCAGGTCGTCAGACCGAAGTTCGAGGTCGGCGACATCGGCCTGTCCGCCTACTGCACCGACACCGAGGGCAACGTCTTCGGCGTCTGGCAGAGCCTTCAGGCCTCTGAGTAGCTCACGCCGAACCGGCCGGACCCGCGGCCGGGACCACTAGCCTCTGGCGCCGATGGCCTTCTACGTCACGACGCCGATCTACTACGTCAACGCCGCGCCGCACCTCGGCCACGCGTACTCGACGATCGCCGCCGACATCCTCGCACGCCACATGCGCCAGCGCGGCGATGACGTGTTCTTCCTCACCGGCACCGACGAGCACGGCGAGCCCGTGGCCCAGGCCGCCGAGCGCGAGGGCGTCACCCCGAAGGAGCTCGCCGACCGCAACGCCCGCCGCTTCCAGGAGCTGCTCCCGCGCATCAACGTCTCGAACGACTTCTTCATCCGCACGAGCGATCCCCGCCACAAGGCGCGCGTCCAGGAGATCATGCAGCGCGTCCACGACAACGGGCACGTCTACAAGGGCATGTACGAGGGCTGGTACTGCCCCCGCTGCGCGGACTTCAAGACCGAGAACGAGGTCGGCCCCGACGAGACCTGCCCGATCCACCGCATCCCCCTGGACCGCGAGCGCGAGGAGAACTGGTTCTTCCGCCTCTCCTCCTTCCAGGACCAGCTCGAGCGCCTCTACGCCGACCGCGCGGACTTCGTGCTCCCGCGCGTGCGCTTCAACGAGGCGCGCTCGTTCATCACCGGCGGGCTGAACGACGTCTCGCTCTCCCGCGCGAAGCTGACCTGGGGGGTCGAGGTCCCCTGGGATCCCGGCCACGTCTTCTACGTGTGGTTCGACGCGCTGCTCAACTACGTCACCGCGCTCGCCTTCGCCCACGACGGCCGCGACGAGACGGACACATTCTGGCCCGCCACCTTCCACCTCATGGGCAAGGAGATCCTCAAGTTCCACGCCGTCATCTGGCCGGCGCTCCTGCTCGCAGCCGGCCTCGAGCTGCCGCGCCACCTGTTCATCCACGGCTTCCTGCTCATGAAGGACGCCGCCGGCGAGCAGCACAAGATGTCCAAGTCGCTGGGCAACGTGTTGGATCCGTTCGAGGTCATGGACACCTTCGGCACCGACGCCCTGCGCTACTACTGCTTCCGCGAGGTCCCCTTCGGCCTCGACGGCTCGGTCTCCACCGCCACCTTCGGCGAGCGCTACACCTCCGAGCTGGCCAACGAATACGGCAACCTCGCCTCGCGCACGCTGGCGATGATCGCCCGCTACCGCGACGGCACCGTGCCGGAGGCCGACGTCGACCCGCTGCTCACCGCGGACTTCGACGGCCTCGCCGACCAGGTCTGCGAGCTGCTGGACCGCGCCGAGATCACCCAGGCGCTCGACGCCATCTGGCAGCGGGTGCGGCGCCTGAACCGCTATGTCGAGGAGCAGGCGCCGTGGAAGCTGGCCAAGGACCCGGAGGCCGCCGGCCGGCTCGACGTGACCCTTGGCTCGCTGGCCGACGGCCTGCGCGCGCTCACCGTGCTCCTGCATCCCTACATGCCCGAGACGACCGAGCGGCTGATGGGGGCCCTTGGACAGGAGGGCGACGCGTTCGCGATCGGGGCCGCGCAGCTGGGGAGCGGGTCGGCCGGCGCCCGGGTGACCCCGCTCGTCCCGGCGCTGTTCCCGAAGCCGGCGTGATCGACTCCCACACCCACCTCGATCATGGCCCGGCGGGGGAGGACGAGCTCGTCGCGGCCGCGCGGGAGGCCGGCCTGCGGCGCATCCTCACGATCGGGATGGACCCCGAGTCCTGCCGCGCGGCCCTGGCGGCCGCCGACCGCTACGAGGAGGTGTACGCCGCGATCGGGCGCCATCCCAACAGCGCGACGGGCTTCGATGACTCCGCGGCCGGAGACCTCACCGAGCTGGCCGGGCACCCGCGCTGCCTCGCGATCGGCGAGACGGGCCTGGACTACTACCGCGACCGCGCCCCGCGAGAGGACCAGGCGCGCGCCTTCGCGGCGCAGATCTCGCTCGCGCGCGCCACCGGCAAGCCGCTCGTGATCCACACGCGCGCCGCCGAGCAGGACACCATCGACACGCTCGCCCTTTCCGCGGAAGGGCTCGAGGTGATCCTGCACTGCTTCTCGATGCCCGAGCGCCTCGAGGAGTGCCTCGCGCGCGGGTGGTGGATCTCCTTCGCCGGCAACGTGACCTATCCGAAGTCCATCGACCTGGCCGCCGCCGCCGAGCGCGTCCCGCTCGACCGCCTGCTGGTGGAGACCGACGCCCCCTACCTCGCGCCGCAGCCCGTGCGCAAGCACCGCAACCAGCCTGCCTACGTCGTCCACACCGCGCGCTTCATCGCCGCACGCCGCGGCATCGCCTACGCCGAGCTCGAAGCGGCGGTCGAGGCCAACGCGGCGCGGCTGCTCGGCTGGTGAGCGAGCTACCGGCGCAGCCGAGCCTGCGCCGCCTGAAGGCCTTCGGGATCCGGCCCGACCGGGATCTCGGGCAGAACTTCCTCATCGACTCGAACCTGCTCGGGGTGATCGGGCGCGCGGCGAGGCTCCACGCCGGGGACGTGGTGCTCGAGGTGGGCGGAGGCCTGGGCGTGCTCTCGGAGTACCTCGCCGAGCGCGCCGCCCACGTGCACGTGGTGGAGATCGACCGGCGGCTCGAGGCGGCGCTGCGCGACGCGACCGATCCGCACCCCAACATCACGCTGCACTTGGCCGACGCCGTGCGGCTCGACCTGGGCGCGCTCACCCCCAGCCCCACGAAGGTGATCGCCAACCTCCCCTACGGGGTGGCGGCCACGGTGATCCTGCGCACGGTCGAGGCGCTGCCCGGGGTCCGCACCTGGGTCGCGATGATCCAGCGCGAGGTCGGCGAGCGCCTGGCCGCCCGGCCGGGCACCTCCTCCTACGGTGCGCCCTCCGTGCTCGCCCAGCTCGCGTGCGACGTCAAGGTGCTGCGCCCGGTCTCGCGGTCGGTCTTTCACCCGGTGCCCAACGTGGACTCGGTGCTCGTCGGCCTCGAGCGCCGCGGCCCTGCGCCCGCGCCGGGGCTGCGGGAGCTGGTCGGACAGGGCTTCGCGCACCGGCGCAAGGCGCTGCCGCGTTCGCTCGCCCTCGCCGCCGGCGCCGCGCCGGGGGCGCGCGACCGCGCGCGCGCCGCCCTCGAGGCGATCGGCCATCCGCCCGACGCCCGGGCCGAGCAGCTCGCACCCGAGGAATGGCCGGCACTGTACGCGCGCCTCGAGGCCGAGGACGGCGCGTGAGGGCCCTGAGCGCGCTCGCTCCGGGCAAGGTCAACCTCTGCCTGTACGTCGGCGCGGCCCGCGAGGACGGGCTGCACCCCCTGATCTCCGTCGTGCAGCCGCTCGCGCTCGCCGACGAGCTGCGGCTCGAGCCCGCGCCGCCCGGCAGCCGCAGCGACGAGGTCGTCTGTCCCGGGATCGACGGCCCGAACCTCGCCGCGCGGGCGCTGGCCGCCTACCGCGAGGCCACCGGCTGGGACGCGCCGCCACAGCGCCTGACCATCGTCAAGCGCGTCCCGGTGGCCGGCGGGATGGGCGGGGGGTCGGGCGACGCGGCGGCTGCGCTGCGTCTCGCCGCCCACGCCGCGGGCCGGCCCGGCGATCCGCTGCTCGACGGGCTGGCGCCATCGCTGGGGGCCGACGTCCCGGGCCAGGTGTCCCCCCGGCGCTGCCTGGTGACAGGCGCCGGCGAGCACGTGGAGTCGCTGCCCTCCCCGCCGGCCGGCCTGGGGGTGCTCGTGGTGCCCGTCGACGCGGTGCTCTCGACGGCCGACGTCTACCGCGAGGCCGACCGCCTCGGCCTGGCCCGCCCGGCCGAGGAGCTCGAGGCGCTCTCGCGCGACGTGCGCGCTGCCGCCCTGGCCGGCTCCCTGCCCGGCCGGCTTGTCCACAACGACCTCGAGGCCGCCGCGCGGTCGCTGTGCCCCGCCATCGAGCCGGCGCTCGCGGCGGCGGCCGAGGCGGGCGCCGACCGCGTGCTGGTCTCGGGCTCCGGGCCGACCGTCGCGGGGCTGTTCGGCGGCCACGACGGCGCCGAGCGGGCGCGCGCAGCGGCGGGCGCGCTGCAGGCCTCCCATCCGCGCGCGAGCGCGGCCACGCCGGTGGGGGTCGAGTCGGCGCGGGTGTGGTGACTCACGTCGCGGGTCTGATCGTCGTCCAGTTGCGCGACAATCTCTCGTCGTGACGAATCAGTCCTGGACCTATCTGATCGCCGGAATCGCCGCAGGGCTGTCGCTCATCGCGTGGGGCGCCCTCGTCCTCGTGCCCGCGTGGACGTCGTACTCGCGGCTGTGGGAACGCCTGGTGGCGACGCTCCTGAGCGTCTACGTGCTCGCCGCCTTCCTGGTGGCCGGCTCGAGTCTCGGGGCGGCGATCCTCTGGTACTACAACGAGATCTAGACTCTCGATGATGGAATCGCCCGCCCGCCAGGAGGCGGCGGCGCCCGATCTGGGGTCGCTCGACGCGATCACCGAGGCCGTCGAGTCCGGCCTCGGGCTCCCGGAGGTCGTGCGCGCCGCGTCTCGAGCGCTGGACGCCTCGCTCGTCCTGATCGATCGCTCGAGCGGTGTGCTCGCCGTCTCAGCGCGTTCCTCCGCCGACGAGCGCTCGCTGATGGCCGACGGGCCCGCGGTGCAGACCCACGAGCTGCGGGTCGGCGACGCGATCGTCGGGCGGCTGCGTCTGCGCGCGCGCTCGGCGGAGCCCCCGGCGGCGCTGTTGCGGATCATCACCACGCTGATCGCCTGCGAGGTCGAGCGCCTGCGCGCTCCCGAGCGGGCCTCAGAGGCCGCCCAGGGAGCCTTCCTGCGCGCCGTGCTGCGGCGCGAGGTCACCGACCGCGGCGATCTCGTCGCCCGCGGCGAGGAGCTGGGGGTCGACCTATCGCGCGGCGGCGCCATCGTCGTCGTGCGCGCGCACCACCTCGCGCCCGCCGAGGACGACTGGCGCGCGCGCGTGCTCGCCGCCGCCGAGCGCGCGGCGCGCACGAGCGCGCCGGGCTCGCTGGCGGCCGTGTTCGACGGGATCGCCGACGCCGCCGGACAGGTCGTCGTGCTCGTCCCCGCCGAGGAGGATGCGGTGCTGCGCCGCGTCACCGAGGCAATCGCGCGCGAGCTGCACTCCTCGCTGCACGGCTTCAGCTTCGCCGTCGGGCACTCGCGGCTCGCCCTCGATCCGGTCGACCTCTACCGCGCGGGCAACGAGGCGCTGCTCGCCGCGAACGTCGCCGAGGCACAGCCGAACACGCTCGACCAGCCGGCCGGCGTCCTGGCCTTCGAGGACACCGGCGCCTACCGGCTGCTGCTCCCCGCCATGAGCGAGGACCCCGCCGAGCTGCAGCGCTTCTACTCGGAGACCGTGGAGCCGCTGGTGGCCTACGACGACCAGTACGAGACCGACCTCGTGCAGACCCTCGAGACCTTCCTCGAGAGCGACGGCAACGTCGCCGGCACCGCGCAGCGGCTCTACACGCACCGCCACACCGTCCGCTACCGGCTCGAGCGCGTGCGCGACCTCAGCGGCCTCGACGTCGGCTCGACCGACGGTCGCGAGAAGCTCGGCCTCGGGCTCAAGGCGATGCGGGTGCTCGGCATCACCGCGCCCCGCGGCCCGGCCACCGAGGCCGGCGCGAGCGCCGGCCGCGTGCCGCGCGACGCCAAGGACCGATGAGCCTGGGGATGGGCGACCGGCCGGACCACCCGCCGGCCGAGCGGATCGTCACTGCGCTGGCGGGGTGACGCGTGGTCATCGGCGTCATCACCGGGTCCGGCACCTACGCGCTGCCGGGGTTCGAGGGCGACCCCCCGCAGCCGCTGGCCACGGAGTGGGGCGGCGCGCTCGTTTCGCGGGGGCGCTTCGCCGGCGTCGACGTGCTGCACGTGTCGCGGCACGGCGAGGGGCACGTCCGCCTCTCCAACCACGTCACACACCAGGCCAACATCGCGGCCCTCAAGCGTCTCGGGGCGGCCGGCGCGATCGCCTTGACGGTGTGCGGAGCGGTCGACCCGGCGGTCGAGCTGGGCTCGCTGCTGTGCTTCGACGACCTGCACTTCCTCGCCAACCGGCTGGCGGATGGGACGCTGTGCACCTTCCATCAGGATCCCGGGCACCGCGAGCGCGGCCACTGGATCTACGAGGACCCGTACTCGCCGCCGCTGCGCGCCGCTCTGCTGGCGGGCGCCGCCGCCGCGGGGCTCGTCATGCGCGACGGCGGCTGCTACGGCCACGTCGACGGGCCGCGCTTCAACACCAGGGCGGAGATCCGCGGGCTGGCGGGCTGCGGCGTGACCGCCGTCTCGCAGACCGCAGGGCCCGAGACGGTCCTCGCCGGTGAGGCCGAGCTCCCCTTCGCCCTGGTCGGCTACGCCACCGACTATGCCAACGGCGCCCGGCCCGAGCCGACGCCCGTCGAGCGCCTGCTCGAGCTGATCGCCGCCAGCACCGAGGCGTTCGCGCGCCTGCTCGAGGCCGCCGTGCCGAAGATCGACGAGACCCAGCTGCGCCCGACGGGCGTCGTCCACCGCTTCCACGAGGGCTGACGCGCCTCTCGCTGTACCGCACGGTGCGCCACGCCCCGCGATGTGCGCCGTCGGGACCGAGGCGTGTCGGCTACGTTGCCCGTATGCCCTCCGACACGCGCCTCTGGCACCCCTTCGCCGACATGCACGCCGTCCGCTCCAACGAGCTCACCATCGTGAGCGGGGAGGGGTGCCACGTCACCGACGACCAGGGCCGCCGCTATCTCGACGCGACCGCGAGCCTGTGGTGCGTCAACGTCGGCCACGGCCGGCGCGAGCTGGTAGAGGCGGCGCGCGAGCAGATGGACCAGCTCGCCACCTACTCGGCCTTCGGCGCGTTCGCCAACCCGCCGGCCCGCGAGCTGGCCGAGCGCCTGTGCGAGCTCGCCCCGGTCGACGACGCGCGGGTGTTCCTCACCAGCGGCGGCGGCGACTCCATCGACACCGCGGCCAAGCTCGCCCGCCGCTACTTCGCCGCCGTCGGCGAGCCCGAGCGCGTGCACCTGATCTCGCGCAATCAGGGTTACCACGGCACGCACGGCCTCGGCACCAGTCTCGGCGGCATCCAGGCCAACCGCGTCGACGTCGGGCCGCTCGACGCAGACGCCTCCCAGGTGCCGCACGACTCGCTCGAGGCGCTCGAAGCGAAGGTGCAGAGCGTGGGCGCGGACCGCGTGGCCGCCGTCTTCGTCGAGCCCGTAATCGGAGCGGGCGGCGTCCATGTGCCGGTGCCCGGCTACATCGAGGGCGTCGCGGCGCTGTGCGCGCGCACCGGCGTGCTGCTCGTGATCGACGCCGTCATCTCGGGCTTCGGGCGCCTGGGCGAGTGGTTCGGGCCCGAGCGCTTCGGCATCCGGCCCGACATGATCACCTTCGCCAAGGGCGTCACCAGCGGGTACCTGCCGCTGGGTGGCGTCCTCGTCGCCGGACGCGTGGCGGCCCCGTTCTGGGACGAGCCGAACCCCCCGTGGTTCCGTCACGGGCCGACCTACTCCGGGCACCCCACGTGCTGCGCGCTCGCGCTGTGCAATCTCGAGATCATCGAGCGCGAGGGGCTGCTCGACCGCGCCCGCGAGCTCGAGGGCGAGCTGGTCTCCGCCCTGGAGCCGCTGTCCGGCCACCAGCTGGTCGGCGCGATCCGCGGCGGCGTCGGCGCCCTGGCGGCCGTCGCGCTCGCGCCCGAGCTGCTCGCCGAGCAACCGGACGCCGTGCCGCGCGTATGGGCGGCCGCGCGCGAGCGCGGGGTGCTCGTGCGGCCGCTGGGCGACGCGGTCGCGCTCTCGCCGCCGCTGATCGCCACCCGTGAGCACGTCGACGAGGCAGCGAGCGCGATCGCTGCGGCGCTCGACGCGGTGGTCGCCGACGTGGGCGCGACCGCGGCCGCCTAGACTGGTCCTCCTCGTTGCGGGAAGGGCCGCTTAGCGCTCGCGGCCCTTGCGCACGACGCGCACGTTCGCGCTCACGCGGCCCGAGATCCTGACCTCGGGATCGAGATAGGCCGGGTCCCCGCGGCCGCGGCGACCGCTCGCTCGGACGCTGACGCCGTCGAAGCGGGCGATGGTCCTGACGCGAGCCGCGAGCTCCTCCACCGAGCCTGGCCCGGGATCGCCCGTGGGCGCCTCGTCCTGCTCGTCGCCGATCGTGATGGTGCTCACGAGGGCGCCGAAGAACTCGGAGTCCGGATTGTCGAGGTCGGTGCCGCTGAAGGTCAGCCGGTGGCGCCCGGGCCGCAGCGAGGGGATCCTCAGCGTGAAGCTGCGGGTCAGGCGGCGGCCGCGCACGACCCGCAAGCTCAGCCGCGCGCGAACCCGCTGGCCCGGGCGCACCCGCCTCGGCAGCCTCACCGAGCGCATGAAGGCCTGGCGCTGGCCGCGGCGCAGCTTCACCCGCGCGGCGAACTCGGTGACGTGCAGGGCGGAGAGCTTGAACTCGTCGAGCAGCGAGAGCGCCTGCAGGACGTCGGCGGCGGCGCCCGCGGCCACCACGTTCGTCGCGCCGGCATCCTCGGGTGGCGCGACGCCGGACACGTAGCGGTTGCAGAAGCGCAGCGGCGCGCGCCGCTCGCGCAGGGCGATCCGGGCGCACATCGTCCCGGTCAGCTTGCCCGGCGTGCTGCGCAGGATCGCCGAGGCGCCCTGGGCCACCGCGAGCGGGGCGATGAAGGTGAGGGCCGAGCCGCCCGTCGGCGTCCCGACGCCGGTCTCGTCGACGACCCGCGTACCGAGCGTGCCCTGCTCCCCCGTGTCGAGGTCCGTGCTGAAGATCCGCACCGGCACCGTCGGTGGCGGCACGCCCGTGCGCCCGACGACCGCGGCGGACGCGTCGTTGGAGATCGTGCCGAGCGGATGCCCGACCGCGGCGAGCTTGTACGTGCTGCCCTGGTCGCCGCTGTTGGGGTTGTTGATGACCCGGTAGACGTAGGCGTCCTGCAGCAGCAGCGACCGCTCCCCGCCGTTCTCGAACGGATGGCCGAAGCCCCAGACCCGGTCGCCGTCGACGTAGGCGACGGTGCCGACCGCCCCCACCGAGAGGTCCCCGGTCGAGTAGCCCGCGCTCATGGCCGACCCAGGCCTCGGCGGGCTGATGGGGAAGGGCGTCAGCGGCGCCGGGGGCGCAGCGAGCAAGGGGCGGCCGGCCTTCTGACCGGCCCTGGCCAGGGACTTCGCGAGCGGCAGGCTCAGGCCCGACACCGTAAGCGGCGAGGCCAGCTGCCGCGCCCGCCCCGCCCGCGCCGGCACGGGCTTGGCGGCGGGCGCGTCGGGCGGGTTGCCGAGGATCACCTCGATCGGCGTCGCGAGCACCACCTTCCCGCCGAACTCCCCGATCGCCTCCGAGATCGCCCCGGCGTTCCTCGCGGTCCCGTCCGGGTCGGGGCAGTAGATCGGCGAGCCCGAGAATCCCGGCCCGATCCCCGTCTCGTCCACCGCCGGTCCCGACACGCGGACGAGGAGCCGCGGCCCTTCCTCGGCCGAGGCGTCGCCGGACACGACGTCGAGGATCTCGACAGCGAAGCTCGCGATCTCAGTGCCGCGGATCACCGAGTAGCCCGTGCACTGCATCCCGCTGCGCAGCTGCGACAGCGGCATGATCGGATCCCCGGCCCATGCCGGCGCCGCAGTCGCGAGGAAGGCCGCCGCGAGTGCGGCGACGAGGAGGCGGGCGCGCATGGGCGGCGCCACTGTAGCGGCGCCGGCGCCCGACGCCCGTTTCT
>DASQFQ010000287.1:0-8050 GCA_035633075.1 Solirubrobacteraceae bacterium
CTTGAACGCCTCGCGGTCGACGTTCGAGCCCGGCCGCACGTGCGCGGCGACGTCGGCGATGTGGACCCACACGCGTACGGCGCCGTCGTCGAGCAGCTCGGCCGAGATCGCGTCGTCGAAGTCGCGCGCCGACGGCGGATCGATGGTGAAGGTCGGCAGGTCGCGCAGGTCGCGCAGGTCGGCTCCCTCGCCGCCCGGCGGGCGCTCCGCGGCGGCCCGCGCCTCGCGCTCCACGGCCGGGTCGAAGTGCCGACGCAGGCCGCGGTCGAGCATCAGCGCCTCGAGCACGTCGCGGGCCACGTCCGGGCGGCCGAGGCGGCGCTGGACCCGGCCGTGGCCCGAGCGCGGGCCGGCCGGCACGACGAGGACGAGGTCGCCCGCGCGCACCTCACGGCCGGGCTTGTCGACGTTGATCGCCCGCCCGCGCGCGAAGAACGGCTGCGCGGTCAGGAAGCGCCCGCGCTTCTCGAGCACCGCGACCACGGGCGCCGCGCCCGTGCCCGCCCTGGTTCCCCGGCTCACGCCTTGCCGTTGGTGACGGTGCGGACTGCGACCTCGAGGGCCTCGTCGCGCTTCGGCGTGGAGCGCTTGTCGCGAGCGGGGATGTCGGGCTCGATCCCGGCCCCCTTCCTGGGCCCGCCGCCGCCCAGGTTGCGCCCCTTGGGCGTGAAGTACTCCCCGACGGTGAGGTCGAGGGCGCCGCCGTTGGAGAGCCGCTTGATCTCCTGGAAGACCCCCTTGCCGAACGTGCGGGTTCCGACCACCTTGGCGCGGTCGCGGTCCTGCAGCGCGCCGATGACGATCTCCGACGCGGACGCCGAGGACCCGTTGACCAGTACGACGACCGGCACCTTGGGGGCGATGGAGCTGCCGGTCGCCTCGAAGACGCGCTCGGGCCGCGAGCGCCCGCGCGTGGTGACGATGGTGCCCTCGGCGATGAAGATCGAGGACACCAAGACCGCCTCGTTGAGCAGCCCGCCGCCGTTGTCGCGCAGGTCGAGCACGACGCCCTTGGCCCCGCGCCTGAGCAGGCGGCGGACCGCCTGCCCGACCGCGCCGTGCGCGCCCGACGTGAAGCTCGAGAGGCTCACGTGGGCGACCTTGACCCCGCCGGACTCGGCCATCTCGGACTCCACCACGGGCACGTCGACGTGGGCGCGCCGCAGGCGGATCTCGTGCCTGCGCTTGCCCGACTCGACGGTCAGGCGCACCGGGGTCCCCGCCGGGCCCTTGATCTGCGTGGTCGCCTCGTCCGAGCTCTTGCCCTTGATCGAGCGCCCGTTGACGGCGGTGATCGTGTCGCCGGGGTGCAGCCCGCCGCGGCCGGCCGGTGAGCCCTTGAAGACGGTCATCACCCGCAGCCCGCGGGGAACCTCCTCGACGGTCATGCCAACGCCCTCGAACCGGCCCTCCGTCGTCTCCTGGAACGAGCGGTAGGCCTTGGGGTCGAAGTAGGCGGAGAAGCGGTCCCTCAGCGAGCCCACGGCGGAGTTCAGCGACGCGTCGAGCAGCCGGCGCCGATCGACGGGGCGGTAGTAGTCGTCGGAGATGACGTCGAGCGCCTCGTCGTAGAGGCGAGCGTCCTCGTCGCCGACCAGTGCGTCGCGCACCGGCCCGGGGAGCGACGACGGGTGGCCTCCCAGCCAGATCCCGCCCACCAGGAGGACCGGGATGAGGACGACGAGCAGGCGTGGCCAGAGGGAGCGGCGGCGGCGCACGGTGAACACGGTACTGCGCGGCGGTTTCGACCCGTTAAGGGTCTTCAGACCCGCAGGAAGCGTCGCAGCGAGAGGCCCGAGCCCAGCGCGGACACCCCGACCGAGGCGCCGAGCAGGACGGCGATCAGCAGCCCGAAGTTCATCGTCTCGGGTGCGGCGATGAGCGCGAACTCCGCGGCCAGCGGGTCGACGAAGGCGATCTTGACGACCGCGAGCAGCAGGACGGCGAGCACGCCGCCCAGCGCCCCCACAAGCACGCCCTCGAGCACGAACGGCCAGCGGATGAACCAGTCCGTCGCCCCCACGAGCTTCATGACCTCCACCTCGCGGCGGCGCGCGTAGAGCGACAGTCGGATGGTGTTGGCGATCAGCAGCATCGAGGCCACGCAGAGCAGCACCGCGAGCAGGCCCATGGTCAGCTTCACCACCCGGGTGGCCGACAGGATCTTGTTCGTGTCCTCCTCGCGGTTGCGGACCTCGTCGATCGCCGGGTCGATCACCGTCCGCCCGCCCGAGGGAGACAGCGGCGCCAGCGCGTTGCGGACCTGGCCGATGTTGTCGGGCTTGTCTGGATAGACGCGGAACGTGTCCGGCAGCGGATTGGCGCCGAGCAGGTCGTAGGCGTCGGGGTGGCGGCGCCGCTCCTCGCGGTAGGCGGCCTCCTTGGAGATGTACTCCACCCTCGCCACGTGCGGGGTCTCGGTCTCGATGATGCGGCGCACGCGCTGGATGTCGCGGTCGGTGACCCGGGACCCGAGGTAGACGTCGGCGATCACGCGGGCGCGGACCGTGTTGGCGGCGCCAGTGGTCGCCTGCACGACCGGGATGAAGACCCCGAGCACGAGGACGGTGACGAGCACCGTGGCCATGGCGGCGAAGGACGGCACGGCGTTGCGCGTGAGCGCCCGTATGGCCTCGCGCACGAAGAACGTCACCCTCACGTGGAATAGCCCCCGGACGCCTCGTCGCGCACGACCCGCCCCTCGGAGAGCTCGATGACGCGGCGGCGCATGCGGTCGACCATGGCGTTGTCGTGGGTCGCCACCACCACCGTCGTGCCGGTGCGGTTGATGCGGTAGAGCAGTTGCATGATCCCGATCGAGGTCTCGGGATCGAGGTTGCCCGTCGGCTCGTCGGCCAGCAGCAGCGGCGGGTGGTTGACGAAGGCGCGCGCGACCGAGACGCGCTGCTGCTCGCCACCGGAGAGCTGGTCGGGGAAGTTGTGCAGCTTGGTGGAGAGCCCGGTCAGGCGCAGGATGTCGGGCACCTTCTCGCGGATGTCGCGCCGGGTGCCACCCGTCACCTGCAGGGCGTAGGCGACGTTGTCGTGGACGGTGCGGTTGGGCAGGAGCTTGAAGTCCTGGAAGATGACCCCGATGTTGCGCCGGTAGTAGGGCACCTGCTTGCGCGGGATCTGGGCGAGGTCGTGGCCGGCCACGGTGATCGACCCGAAGGACGGCTCGGACTCCTTGATGAGCAGCCGGACCAGGGTCGACTTGCCCGAGCCCGACGCGCCCACGATGAACACGAACTCGCCGGGCTGGATCGCGAAGGTCGCGTCCTCGAGCCCGACATCGGCCTTGGAGTAATGCTTGGTGACCGACCGCAGGTCGACGATCGCGCCCGGCTCGACCGGCGGCAGGACGCTGCGGCGTGGTGCCGGGGCCGGCCGGTCGGGACGGTCGGCGCGGCGCAGGACGTGGCGTTCGGTGGCGGCCATGCGGGTCTCCAGGCTAGCGAGGCCCGTTCCACGCGCTCGCACGAACACCTGCACGCTAGCCTCAGGATGATGGCCGCCATTCGCTCCTCGAGCCTCCCCAACGGACTGCCGATCCACCGCATCGAGCTGCCCGGCACGCGCGCGGTCACGGTGCTCGTGGCCTTCGAGGCCGGGGCACGCACCGAGCGCGCCGAGGAGAACGGGATGGCCCACTTCCTCGAGCACCTGGTGTTCAAGGGCGGCGAGCGCTACGACGACTACCGCAAGGTCAACGCCACCGCCGAGCACATGGGCGCGGTGCTCAACGCCTATACCTCCCACGACGTCGTCGCCTTCCACATCACCTGCCGCGCCGAGGTGGTGGGCCAGGCGATCGACCTGCTCACCGACTTCGCGGGGCGCCCGCGGATCGACCCCGACGAGCTCGACCGCGAGCGCGGGGTCGTCGTCCAGGAGATCGCGCGCGCCAACGACCAGCCGTCCGTCGTGGCGGAGCTGCTGATCGACCGCGCCGCCTTCGGCGAGCACCCCTTGGGCCGCCCCGTACTCGGCCCCGCCGAGCACGTCAAGAGCTTCACCCGCGATGCGATCGTCGCCTTCCGCAGCCGCCAGTGGGCGGGCGCGCGCGGGGGCGCCTTCCTGGCTGGCAGCATCTCCGACGTTCCCGAGGATGCCGAGCTCGCCGAGCTGTTCGGCCGCTTCCCCTCCATCCAGGCCGACGGCGGCTACGAGCCCGCGCCGCCCTTCGCCCCCAAGACGCTGGTCGAGCAGCGCGACTCCAACCAGTCGCACCTGCGGCTCTCCTACCGCCCGGCGATCGACCCCCACAGCCCCGTCGAGCGAGCGGCCATGACGATCTACTCGACGCTGCTGGGCGGCTCCATGGGCTCCCGGCTCTTCGACGAGATCCGCGAGCAGCGCGGCCTGGCGTACTCCGTCTACTCCGTCGACCACTCCTATGCCGACGTCCCGATCCTCCAGCTCTCGGCCGGCCTGGAGTCGACCAAGTGCGCTGAGACCTACCGGCGCATGCGCGGGATCGTCGACGAGCTGCGCGCCGACGGGCCGCGAGAGGAGGAGTTCCAGCGCGCGCGCGCCTACGCCGCCGGCCGGCGCGTCCTGGCCTTCGAGAACACCAACGCGGTCGCGCGCTACGCGGCCAACCAGACGGTGGTGTTCGGCGAGGACATCGACCCCGACCGGGCGATCGCCCTGCTTGACGAGGCGACCATCGAACAGGTCGCCGACGTCGCCCGCGGCGTCTCGGAGGAGGCGTCCGTGGCGTGCGTCGGCCCGCATGCGATCGACGAGTTCGCCGCCTGACGGCGTGCCCTTGCGGACGCGCCGCCCGGTCGGAGACAATCCCGCACCAGCGTGACCTCTGAAAAGCTCAACCGCCGTGAGCTGGATCGCTACCTGGAGCGGGTGACAGACCGCTGGCCGGTCCAGCGCGCACTCCTGGCCGGCGCGCGCCTGGACGACCTCCGCGGCGCGGGCCCGCAGCGTGAGCGCGGTCCGGAGTATGTGCTCGTGCTCGTCTCGGAGCATTTCGACGGCGTCCCGTGGCTCGAGCGCGTCTACCAGGTGGGGAGCCTGTGGGACGCGCTGGAGATGGGCGCCCCGGTCGACGTCCACTGCTACACCCCGCCGGAGTTCGAGCGCAAGCGCGAGCAGCTCCACGCGGTGCGCGAAGCGGCCGAGCGCGGGCTGGAGCTGATTCCCGAACCGGCGTAGCCTGCGGTCCGTAACACCCGGCGGTACCAGGTGTCACCGGTTCAGTCGGTCGCCCGCGCTGCCGAAGATCGTCACGATGCTCTCCCCGTCCCTCACTCTGCTGCGCACCCAGTCGGACGAGCGCCTCGTGGAGCTCGCGCGCGGGGGGCACGAGCGCGCCTTCGAGGCGATCGTCGAGCGCTATCGCCGCGCCCTGCTGCGGGGCGCGCGCCGCGTCCTGCCCGAGGCCCGCGCCGAGGACGCGCTCCAGCAGGCGCTGCTGAGCGCCTGGACGGCGCTGCAGCGCGGCGACGAGGTGCGCGACCTGCGTGCGTGGCTGTACCGGATCGTCCACAACTGCGCGCTGAACGCCCTGCGCGTGTCGGGCTATGACTACGACGAGCTGCGGGAGACGCTCCGCATCACCGACGCGCCCGGTGACGAGCTCGAGCGCCGCGCCGTCGTGCGGCAGACGCTCACGAGCCTCGCAAGCCTGCCGGACCGCCAGCGCGAGGCGCTCCTGAGGACGGCGATCTCGGGGCGCAGCCAGGAGGAGGTGGCGCGCGACCTCGGGGTGTCCGACGGCGCCCTGCGCCAGCTCGTCCACCGGGCGCGCGTCTCCATGCGGGCGGCGGCGACCGCCGTTACGCCGCTGCCACTCGTCAACTGGCTCGCGGCGGGAGGCGCGAGCGGCGCCCCGCTGACCGACCGGATCGCCGAGCTCGCTGCGGGCGCCGCCCCAGCCGGAGCGGCCGCGACCCTCGCGAAGGCCGGGACCGTCGCTGTCCTGGCCGGCAGCGCCTTCACCGGTCCCGCGCTCGTGGACCGCGAGGCCGACCGGCCGCAGGGCGACGCCGCCGCCTCCGCCGCCACGGAGCCGCGCTCGGCGTCACGGGCGCAGCGTCCCGTCCCGGTGACGGGGGAGCGCCGGCCGGTGAGGAGGGTCGTCGCCCACGAGCGCCCGGTGCGGCGTGTCGCGGCGCACCGCGAGCCCAACAGCTCGGGCCGCGGCGGGCGCCGGCGCGGGCGCCGCGGCGGCTCCGGCCGAGGGCAACCGCGGCACGAGGACGCCGAGGAGCACCGGGACGACGACCGCTCGGGCCGCGGCGACCGTGACGAGGTGCGGGACGAGACCGAGGCCGAGCACGAGGACCACTCGGGATCGAACTCGAGCGATGACCGCGAGGTCGACGCCGAATCCGACGGCGATCGCGCGAGCGGAAGGGGCAGCGGAGGCGAGGCCGAGCCCGTCTCGAACGGGCCGCCCCCGCCGCTCGAGACGGTCGCGCCGCCGGCCACGCCGGACGAGCTCGAGGACCTCGAGCCGGAGCCGGGCACTGACCGCGACTCGGATTCCGAGTCGGCCGACTCGGGCCGCGGCTAGTGGGCAACCGGCAACGTTCGCCGGTCACCCCAGTAGATCGAAGGTAGGCGTTCGCGCCGTCACGTTCAAGTTGCTTTCTCTTGGTGTCACAGCAGCGGGTCCAACGGCAGGCGCTGGGAGGAGCTCGAGTTCGTCGTCTCCTGACTCCAGACCACCAGGGACGGGCGGGAGAGGGGCGGCCACGTGCCGCCCCTCTCTTCGTCCACTTCCGAGGCGATTGGGTGAAGTCGCCCCGGAAGTCGCCCGATCTTGAGGGCATGACCCGCAAAAACGGACTCCTCACCCTCGCCCTGACGTTCGCCGTCGCCTTGGTTCCGGCCGCTCCCGCGCTCGCCGCGAACGACGGCGACCGCCTCCCCCAGAAGTGGGAGAAGCGCCACAAGCTCAACCTCAAGCGCGACGACTCACGGCGCGACCTCGACAAGGATGGTCTCTCCAACTACGGCGAGTACCGCGCGCACACGAACCCGCGCAAGCGCGATACCGATCGCGACGGCCGCCGCGACGGCCGCGAGGACTTCGACCGCGACCACCTGCGCAACGCGGTCGAGATCAAGATGGGCTACGACCCCGGTGACGCCGACTCCGACGACGACGGCGTCAAGGACGGCAAGGAGCACGCCGGCCAGATCACCCAGCTCGACGACAGCTCGATCACCATCACCCTCGCCGCCGGCGGCTCGATCACCGCCCTGCTGAGCGACGACCTCCAGGTCAAATGCAAGTCCATCGAGGAGGATCAGGACAAGGACGAGGACGAGGATGAGGGCGACCACGAGGACGACGGCGACGCCGTGGGCTCCGACCACGACGAGGCCGACGACGAGCTCGTCGAGGACGAGCACGGCGAGGAGGGCGGCGACGGCCCCAAGGCCGAGAAGGCCACGGATGACGACGACGAGCACCAGTCCGAGGAGGCCCCCAACGACGAGCAGAACTCCTGCCGCGCGAAGCACCTCAAGGTCGGCGCCATTGTGCACAAGGCGAAGATCGAGCTCACGGGCGACGGCGCGGTCCTCGTTGCCATCAAGCTGGTCGCCAAGGACGAGTAGGAGCACGCGCCCACCCGCTGCGGGGTGGGCGGCGGCGGAGCGGGTCGCCGGCGACGGCGACCCGCTCCTGCTCGTTCAGGCGATCGCCACCATGCGCTCGATCGGCAGCCGCGCCCGGTCGGCGATGTCGTCGGGCACCTTGACCACCGGAGCGCGGTCGCGGAGCGCGTCGCGCAGCTTGGGCAGCGTGATCATCTTCATGTAGCGGCAGCTGGCCGCCTCGTTGGCCGCCACGAAGTCGACGCCGGGCGCCGCCTCGCGCAGCGGGTACAGCATCCCGATCTCCGTTGCGACGATCGCCGTGCTCCCCGGCTCGGCCGTCCGGGCGTATGAGAGCATGCCGCCGGTGGAGAGCATATGCACCCCATCCGGGTCGACGTCGCCGGCGGCCACGTACTCCATCACCGAGGTCGAGCACCCGCACTCGGGATGGATGAGGAAGTCGGCGCCCGGGTGCTCCGCG
>DASQFQ010000288.1:0-5841 GCA_035633075.1 Solirubrobacteraceae bacterium
GCTGGCGCCCGCCGGCGTGCCTGCGCCCGGCGCCCGCTCCGGGCGCCGCGGCCGCGGGACGGCGCTTGCAGCGCTGGCCGGCGTGCTCCTACTCGGGATCGTCGCGTTGGTCCTCCTCGGCGGAGGAGGCGGGAGCGACAAGGGAGACCGCACCGCCGGCCCCTCGATCAGCAGGAGCAGGAGCGACTCGACCCCCACCCCCACGGCCTCGCCCAAGCCCAAGCCGACCTCGACCCCGGCCGCCCAGGAGACGCCGGCCCCGGCTGCGCCCGAGCCGCGCGGCAACGACCCGCGCCAGCTCCAGCTCCAGGCCTTCGACCTCAACAAGGCCGGCAAACCGCAGGAGGCCTTGCCGTTTGCGAAGGAGGCCGTGCGCCTGTGCGAGGGCTCCACTGACGTCAACCCCTGCGGCTACGCGCTGTTCGAGTACGGCAAGGCGCTCCGCCTGACCGGCGAGCCCCGGCAGGCCGTGACGGTGCTTCAGGAGCGTCTGCGGCGCTTCCCGGACGACCAGCGCTCCACCGTGGAGGCCGAGCTGGCCGAGGCGCAGGCGGCAGCCGGCGGCAAGCCGGGCACGGGCGCCAAGAAGGACAAGTCCGGGAACGGCGACGGAGAGGGCGAGTAGCCCGGGTCCCGCTCCCCGGCCGCCGCCCAATGCCCTTCGACGACGTCGCGCAGGCCGTCGCCGGCATCCCGTTCATGTCGCCCGACCAGGGGCGCATCGTGTACGACCACGTGCGGGCGCAGCGCCCGGGCGAGGTACTCGAGTTGGGCACGGCGCACGGGGTGGGCGCCGCCTATCTGGCCGCCGGGCTCGCCGACAACGGCGCCGGGCGGCTCACCACCGTGGACCACGCAAACGCGGCCTACGACCCGGCGCCCGAGGAGGTGCTGGAGCGAGCCGGCGTGGCCGAGCACGTCGCCGTCGTGCGGGAGTTCTCCTCCTACACATGGTGGCTCAAGGAGCAGGTGCGAGCCCGCTCGGACCGCGCGGGCAACGTCGAGCCGCTGTATGACTTCGTCTACCTCGACGGGGCGAAGAACTGGACCATCGACGGGCTGGCCGTCGTGCTGGTCGAGAAGCTCCTGCGGCCCGGGGGCTGGCTCCTGCTCGACGACCTCGACTGGACCTACGCGCAGGACCCGGGCCGCGAGGCGACGGACGGCATCATCCACCGCGAGCTCTCCGAGCCCGAGCGTACCCAGCCGCACCTGCGCGCGGTGTTCGAGCTGATCGTCGCCCAACATCCCTCATTCACCGAGCTCAAGGTGCAGGACGAGTGGTGGGGCTGGGCGCGCAAGGCGCCCGGGGAGCCGCGGCGCTACACGCTGGAGACGAGCCGGCCGCTCGGCGCGCTGGCGGCGGGCGCGGCGCGGCGACTCACACGGTGGGCCCGGCAGCGGCTTCGCCGCTGACCCGCAGCCGGTGGCTCGAGCTCGTCGCGCTCGAGCAGGTCGCCGTGGCCCTCGGCCCACCCCCCGCAAGCCCCAGGAAGTATTCCGGCCCCACCCACATCCGGTCGGCCGAGCTCGTCGTAGGAGTCAAGCGAGCTCGCGGCGCAGCGCGGCCATCCGCAGGACCACCGCGGCGGCGTGGTAGCCGGTGTCGCGCGTCCCGCCCCCGGAGCGCGCAAGCGCTTGGTCCATGGTCTCGACCGTCAGCACGCCGAACGCACACGGGACGCCGGTGCGCAGCCCGACGTCCTGGATGCCGCGTGCGGCCTCGGCGCACACGTAGTCGTAGTGGTCGGTCTCGCCGCGGATCACCGCCCCCAGGCAGGCGACGCCGTCGTAGCGCCCGCTCTGGGCCAGGTAGAGCGTGGCGAGCGGAAGCTCAAAGGCGCCGGGGACGTCATGGACTTCGGCCGGGCCCGCCCCCGCGTCGGCGAACGCCCGCTGGGCACCCGTCACGAGGCGCTCGGCGAGCTCCTCGTAGAAGCGCCCGGCCGCGATCGCGAAACGCACTAGTCCCGCGACCCGGGACGCTCCGCGCCGCGAGCGTCGCGGTCGTGCTCGTGCTCGGCGTGCACCATCTCCTCGTCGAGCGCGAGCGCCTGGTGGTGCAACGTGTGGCCCAGGCGCGTGCGCTTGGCGTCCAGATAGCGCTCGTTGTGGGGGTTGGGCGCGTGCTGGAGCGGCACCTGCTCGCTCACTGACAGCCCGTAGCCCTCCAGGCCGATGATCTTCTTCGGGTTGTTGGTGAGGATGCGGATCGAGCTGAGGCCCAGGTCGACGAGGATCTGGGCGCCGATGCCGTAGTCGCGCAGGTCGACGGGGAGCCCGAGCTCGAGGTTGGCGTCCACGGTATCCATGCCGCCGTCCTGGAGCTTGTAGGCGCGCAGCTTGTTGAGCAGGCCGATCCCGCGCCCCTCCTGGGCCAGGTAGAGCAGGACGCCCTGCCCCGCGCGCTCGATGTGCGCGAGCGCGGACTCGAGCTGCTCGCCGCAGTCGCAGCGCAGCGAGTGGAAGACGTCGCCGGTCAGGCACTCGGAGTGCACACGGACGAGCACGTGGGGCGCCCCGGCCACCTCGCCCTTGACGAGCGCCACGTGGTGCTTGTCGTCGACCAGCGAGCGGTAGCCGATCGCCGCGAACTCGCCGAACACGGTCGGCATCTGGGTCTCGACCACGCGCTGGACGAGCTTGTCGTGCCGGCGCCGGTAGGCGATCAGATCCGCGACGGTGATCATCTTCAGGCCGTGGCGCTCGCAGTAGGGGATGAGGTCTGGGACCCGCGCCATCGTCCCGTCGTCGTTCATGACCTCACAGATCACGCCGGCCGGGGTCAGCCCGGCGAGCCGGGCGAGGTCGACGGCCGCCTCGGTCTGGCCGGTGCGCTCCAGCACGCCGCCTGGCTTGGACTTCAGCGGGAAGACGTGACCGGGCTGGACGAGGTCGTGCGGGCGCGTGGTGGTGTCGATGGCGACCTGAATCGTGCGGGCGCGGTCGGCGGCCGAGATCCCCGTGGTCACGCCGTCGCGCGCCTCGATCGACACGGTGAACGGCGTCTGGAAGGGCGACTCGTTCTTCGCGGCCATGAGGTCGAGGCCGAGCTCGTCGCAGCGCTCGGGGGTCAGCGACAGGCAGATCAGCCCGCGGCCGTGCATGGCCATGAAGTTGATCGCCTCGGGGGTGACGAACTGGGCGGCCATGGTCAGGTCGCCCTCGTTCTCGCGATCCTCGTCGTCGCAGACCACCACCATGCGGCCCGCACGGATCTCCTCGATGGCCTCCTCGATGGGCGCGAAGCGAGCGTGGCTCATCGTGCCGGTACCAGCTTCTCAACGTACTTGGCCAGCACGTCCACCTCCAGGTTCACCGGCGTCCCGGTTCTGACGGCGCCGAGGTTCGTCCGCTCCAGGGTCTCGGGGATCAGCGCGACCTCGAGGGTGCGCTCGGTCACGCCGGCAACGGTGAGGGAGATCCCGTCCACGGCGATCGATCCCTTCTCGACGACGTAGCGCAGCAGCACCGCGGGCGCCTCGATCGTCACGACGCGGGCGAAGCCGTCCTCTCGGACCTCGCGGACGGTCCCGACCCCGTCGGCGTGGCCCTGGACGACGTGGCCACCCAGGCGGTCGGCGGCGCGCAGCGGAAGCTCGAGGTTCACGCGGGCGCCCTGGCTCACCTCGGCGAGCGTGCAACGGCGCAGCGTCTCCTGCATCACGTCCGCGCTGAACCGCCCGTCGCCGACGGCGGTGGCGGTGAGGCAGACGCCGTTGACCGCAACCGAGTCGCCCTCGGACAACTCGCCGGTCAGCGCGCTGGCGACGACCAGGCGCACGCCGTCGGGCGTCGCCTCGACGGCGGAGACGGTCCCCAGGTCCTGGACGAGGCCGGTGAACAAGTCACCACTGCGCAGCCGACGGTCCTCGGCCGCGGCTGTCGCACCTCTTGGTACAGAGAACGGCGGTGGTGCTGCGCATCACCACTCCCGCAGCCGGGCGGTGATCAGCAGGTCCTCGCCCACGCGCTCGACGTCGAGCTCGAGCGCGCGGGTGGCCTCGGCGATGAGCTCCGCGCCCTCGCCCTCCAGCGGGTCGCGGGCGTGTGAGCCGCCCACGACGATGGGGGCGAGGAAGAGGCGGATCTCGTCGATCTCGCCCGCGTCCAGGAACGCGCCGGCGAGGTGCGGGCCGCCCTCGAGCAGGATCGAGGTGATGCCCGCCGCGCCGAGCTGGTCGAGGGCGGAGCGCACCCGCGCCGGCTCGTTCTCCCCGGTGGCGACGATGACCTCGGCCCCGGCGACCTCCAACGCGTCCGTGGCCAGGCGCGGCGCACCGCGGGAGACCACCACGGTCAGCGGCACCTCCATCGCGCCGCGCACGAGCTGGGAGTCCAGCGGCAGGCGGGCCTCGGAGTCGAACACGACGCGTCGCGGCTGGCGGAACGCACCGTCAACGCGCGCGGTGAGCAGCGGGTCGTCGGCGAGGGCGGTGCCGATGCCCACGACCACAGCGTCGCGCTGGGCTCGCCACTCATGCGAGCGCATCCGCGAGTCCTCGCCCGAGATCCACTTGGAGTCCCCGGTTCGGGTGGCCACCTTGCCGTCGAGCGTCATCGCCGACTTGAAGAGGACGTGCGGGCGCCCCGTGCGGGAGTGCTTGCGGAAGGGCTGGTTGAGCCGGCGCGCGCGCGCCGCCAGCTCTCCGTCGGCGACCGTGACTTCGACGCCCTCGTCGCGCAGGATGCCAAGCCCGCGGCCCGACGCCTTCTCGGTGGGGTCGTCGGAGGCGACCACCACGCGGGCGATGCCGGCCTCGAGGATCGCGTCGGTGCAGGGAAGCGTGGCGCCATGGTGGCAGCAGGGCTCGAGCGAGACGTAAAGCGTGGCGCCCCTCGGGTCGGTATCCCCGCACGCCGCCAGCGCCTCGCGCTCGGCGTGCGGGCCGCCGTGGAACGCGTGGTAGCCCTCGCCGAGCGAGTCGCCGTCGCGGACGACCACCGCGCCGACCAGGGGGTTCGGGCTGGTCCAGCCGCACCCCTGCTCCGCAAGCTCGATGGCGCGGGCCAGCGGGGCGCGGTCGGTGTGCAGGAGGGTTGTCACGCCACCGGGAGCATACGACGGGTCACGCGCAACTCTCGCCGGAGAGCCGGTAGACGACGATCTCGGGCCCCGGGCGCGCGTAGCCGAGCGGGTAGTAGTTGAAGGAGAAGTCGAAGGAAAAGTCGTGCAACGGCCGGGCGTCCTTCGTGGGCAGGGCGGTGAAGGCGACCCGGCCGGCGCGCCCGAGCGCCTCGTAGTAGCGGATGGCCGCCGGCACCTCGTCGGGCTCGGCGAAGGCGCGGCCCTGCTGGGTCGATCCGGTCAGCACCCAGCAGAAGCCGCCGCGCTGGTAGGAGTCGACGAGTTGGGGGCGCAGGGTGCGCTCGTAGTCCTCGAGCTTGACGACGCGCCCGCGGCCCGGCCGGACGGTCCCGTCGTTCTGGACCCGCGAACGAGACGTGCGCCACTTCACCCAGCGCGAGCCGTTGCCGGTCGCGCGGGAGGGCCGCCCCGGATCGGTCGCCCAGCCGTCGGGCACCACCGGCTCGACGACCACCTTCGCCCCCTCGGGCACGTGGCGGACCATCCAGTCGCGCGCGAGCCCGCGCGTGTCCTCGCGCGCCAGTACGAGGTCGTTGTGGACCGAGAACAGCACGCCTTGGGCGCAGAGCAGGATCCCGGCGGCGACGCCCGCCCACGCCGGCCGAGGCGAAGCCGGTGACGACGGTCGAAGGCCGGAGGCAGAGCGCCGCGGCAGCCTCCGCAGCGCCCACGCGGCGCCGGTCGCCGCGGCGTGGGCGGCGAGCAGGCACAACAGCGGGTAGACGGGCAGCAGCCAGCGGGCGAAGAAGCGG
>DASQFQ010000289.1:0-4456 GCA_035633075.1 Solirubrobacteraceae bacterium
GCGGCGCGGTTCTCGCGCTCGACGACGTCAGCGATCGTCGCAGTGGCGAGGATGGCGCGGGCGGCGGCGGCCGCCTCGGCGAAGATCGCCTCCGCCCCGGCGCCGAGGTGCCCGTCGAGGAGCTCGACGACCTCCAGGACGGTGATCTCGGCGGGATCGCGGGCGAAGGAGTAGCCGCCCTTCACGCCGCGCTGGGACTTCAGGATGCCCGCGCGCCTCAGGACGGCGAAGAGCTGTTCGAGGAACTGCACCGGGATGTCGCGGCGGCGGGCCAGCTCGCCGATCGGGACGGGAGCGTCACCGCCGACGCGGGCGAGCTCCGAGAGCGCACGCAGCGCGTAGGGCGACTTGGTCGTGATGGACAGCATGCGAGCATCGATCGTATGGGAGCCGGGCGCTTCGCCGCACCACTGCTGCTGATGGGGCTGATATTCCTGCTCTCGGCCCAGCCGGACCTCAACTCGGGGCTCGGCGTATGGGACACGGTGCTGCGCAAGCTCGCGCACATGATCGAGTACGGGCTGCTGTGGTTCCTCTGGTGGCGGGCGCTCGGCTACGGCCACCCCACTCCGGCCGGCGCCATCGCGCTGCTCTACGCCGCGAGCGACGAGTTCCACCAGAGCTTCGTGCACGGGCGGTCCGGCTCGCCGGTGGACTGGGCCATCGACGTGGTCGGGGTGGTCGTGGCGGGGCTGCTGGCGCGGCGCTACAGCCAGCCGCGTTCCGAGGCGTGAAGCACGGCCTGCGCGCGGTCGACGGCGCCGAGCTTGCCGTAGATGTTGTGCAGGTGCGTGCGCACGGTGCTCGTCGAGAGCGACATCTCGTGGGCGATCTGCTTGTAGACGAAGCCCTGGGCCAGGCGCTTGAGGACTTCGAGCTCACGGGCCGAGAGCGGGCAGGGCTCGATCGAGCGGGGGCGGGCGGAGCTCGGATAGGGCAGGTCGTAGAGGACGGAGCGCAGCTCGCTGGGACCGAAGCCCACGGAGCGGGCGGCGCGCAGCAGCTCCACCGAGGAGACCGGCAGGCCCTGGGCGTAGTGGGCGAGCATGTCGGCGAGGCGGACGAAGGCGGCGTCGCCGTGGGCGTCGTCGGCGTGATGGCGCTCGATCGCGGAGGCAATCGACTTCGGGAGGTTCCAGCGGCGGGTGAGCACGCCGCCGACGAGCGCGTGGTCGACGCCGAGCTCGCGCCGCTCGTAGTGCAGGCGCTCCTCGGGCGTGCGCGCGGGGCCGTGGACCTGCTTGGGATAGCCGGGATAGGCGTGCATGAGCACGAGCTTGCCGACGTCGTGCAGGAGGGCGGTGATCAACAGGCGGTCGCGGTGCGGGTAGCCCGCCTGTGCGGCCAGGCGGTCGGCGGCGCGCTGGACGGACACGGCGTGCAGGCGAAAGCGCTCGGGCGCGGCATCCCAGGTCTTGCCGCGCTCGAAGAACTCGAACGTCTCGGCCTCCGCGGCGAGCGTCTGCACCGCCTCGGGCGAGAGCACCTCCACCGCGGTCACGATGCTCTCCACCTGCCCTCGCTTGGGGCCCTCGAGCCGGTTGGCGAGACGCATGAAGGCGATGACCAGGGCGACGTCGGACTCTATGGCGGCGACCACGTCGCCGATCGAGGGGCGCTCCTGGGAGATGAGCGTGATCACGCGGTTGCGCGACTCGGCGAGCGCGGGGAAGACCTCGAGCGCCTCGAAGGCCGCGGTCAGCCGCTTGCCGTGACCCTCGTTGTGCGGCCGCCCCACTTGGTTGTGGGGCGACAGCGGCCGGGGCCGAGGGCGGGACGACAGGAGGCGAGCAGAGGTCGCGGGCGGGGTCATCTGGGGCGTGTCTTTGACGTCGGGTGGTTCAGAAGCGGGCACGGGCCAGCCTTCAGCCGGTATCGGCAATGCTGGACGCACGGTTGAGGACGGTTCCCGCGTCCAGCGTACGATCGAGCCGTTTCAGGGTCTCCTCGCGACCCATCAGGGCGACGGTTTCGAAGATGCCGGGCGACACCGTGGTGCCGGTGAGCGCCACGCGGATGGGCTGGAAGACCTGCTTGGGCTTGGCGCCCGTCCGCTCTGCGACGCCGCGCAGCGCACGTTCGACCTCCTCGACCGTCCACGGCTCCGCCATGCGCTCCAGCGCCGCGCGGCTCTCGGCGAGCAGGTCGAGGGCGCCCGGCGCAGCCAGGACCTTGCTTCGCGCCTCGGGGTCATCCGCGGGACCCTCGAAAAAGGAGCGCACGAGCGGCCAGAACTCCGACAGCGTCGAGATCTTGTCTTGGGTGATCGCCACCAGCTCGCGCAGGCCGCTGCGGCCCGTGAGCGCCTCGAGGCGCGCCGTCAGCTCGTCGAGCGGCAGCTCGCGCAGGTAGCGGCCGTTGAAGTGGCGCAGCTTCTGCTCGTCGAACACCGCCGGCGACCGGGAGACACGCTCGAGCGCGAAATGCCGTTGCAGCTCCTCGGTCGTGAAGAACTCCGTCGTCTCGTCAAGGCCCCAGCCCAGCAGGGCCAGGTAGTTGCGCACGGCCTCGGGCAGGTAGCCCCGGTCGCGCAGATCCTGCACCGAGGCCGCGCCATGGCGCTTGGAGAGCTTCTTGCCGTCGGGCCCGTGCAGCAGCGGGACGTGCGCGTAGAGCGGCGGATCCTCGCCCAGGGCCTGGAGGATGAGCATCTGCTTGGGCGTGTTGGAGTAGTGGTCGGCGCCCCGAACGACGTGGGTGATGCCCGCGTCGAGGTCGTCTACGACCACCGCGAGGTGGTAGACGGGGGCGCCGTCGGCGCGGGCGACCACCAGGTCGTCCTGGAGCGCGTTCTCGAACGCGCTCTCGCCGCGGATGACGTCGCGCACCAGGGTCGCGCCCTCGTCGGAAACGCGCAGGCGCACCGCCCCCTCGCCCTCGTCCTGCCCGCGGAACCCGCGATTGCCGTGGCGCTCTCTGTAGGCGGCGACCTCGTCGCGCCCAGCGGTGGAGCGGTAGGCGCGGCCAGAGTCGAGCAGCCGCTCCACCACCTCGGCGTGGCGCTCGCTACGCGCCGACTGGAAGACGGGGTCGTCGTCCCAGTCGAGCTCGAGCCAGCGCAGGGCCTCGAAGATCTGCTCGACGTTCTCCCAGGTGGAGCGCTCGCGGTCGGTGTCCTCGATGCGCAGCAGGAACGACCCGCCCCCGCCGCGGGCCAGAAGCCAGTTGTACAGTGCCGTCCGCGCCCCCCCGATGTGCAGGGCACCCGTCGGCGAGGGTGCGAATCGCACACGCATCTGGACACAGGATGCCATCTAACGCGGGCGTCCAGATTGTCATGTTGATCGGCGCTCACGTCTCCCCGGCCGGAGGACCCGCAAAGGCGGTGCAACGGGGCGTGGAGCGGACCTGCCACGCGATCCAGATCTTCAACCAGAACCCTCGCGCCTGGCGCCCGCGCGACTACTCGGCGGAGGAGATCGCCGAGTTCCACGACGCGATGGCGGCGTCGGAGGTCGGCGCCCTGATGATCCACGCCGTCTACCTGCTCAACTGCGCGTCCGAGGACCCCGAGATCCGCGCCAAGTCGCTGGCCTCGCTGACCGCCTCGCTGCGGGCCGGGGCCGCCCTGGGCACGCACTGCGTGGTCCTGCACGCCGGCTCGGCTCTGAAGGGCGGCGGTCCCGCCGAGGCGGCGATGGAGCGCGCCGCGGCGGTCATCGCGGAGGCGCTGGCGGACTCCGAGGCGTGCCCGCTTCACCTGGAGAACACGGCGGGCGCGGGCGGCACTCTCGGGCGGACGTTCGAGGAGCTCGCGAGGCTGATCGACGGGGCCGGCGGCGGTGAGCGGCTCGGCGCGTGCCTGGACTCCTGCCACCTGCTCGCGTCCGGGTTCGACGTGCGGACCGCGGACGGGCTGGCGTCGGTGCTCGACGACTTCGACCGCGTGGTCGACCTCGGGCGGCTGGGCTCGCTGCACTTCAACGACTCGGCGACGCCACTCGGCTCCAACGTCGACCGCCACGCGAGCCCGACCACGGGCGAGCTGCGCCGGGAGGGATGCGCCGCGTTCCTGTCCGAGCCGCGGTTCGAGGGGATGCCCGTGGTACTCGAGGGCCCTGGCGTGGACGGCAAGGGCATCGTCTCGGAGGACCTCGCGCTCGCGCGCGACCTGCGTGCCGAAGGGCTCGCTGCGCGGCGGGGTGGCTAGACCGGGACCGCGACCGGCCGGGCGGCGACCAGCAGCCGGTCGAGCTCGGCCTTCAGCCCCGCGTTCCGTGCCGCCACCCGGTAGCCGTCACCGAGCCGCAGGCGGCGCGGCCCGCTGCGCGTGTGCATCTCGAGCACCACCTCGCAGTCGCCGGGGAAGTCCTCGAAGATCCGCTTGAGCTCCTCGATGGCCCCGGCGGGCAGGCTTCCGGCATCGAGCGTCAGCCACAGCGGCCTCGGCGGCTCGGCCGTCTTGTCGGCCTGGGCGCGGGCGTGGTCGATCTCCTCGTCGGAAGGATCGAAGCGC
>DASQFQ010000290.1:0-10159 GCA_035633075.1 Solirubrobacteraceae bacterium
GCACGATGGGGCAGGCCCCCGAGCACATCGTGCTCGTGGAGACCGAGGCCGACGTGGACTCCCTCGAGGTGCGCGACCCCGGGAAGATCGCCTACATCTCCCAGACCACGCTCTCGGTGGACGAGACGCGCGTGATCATCAACCGCCTGCGCGAGAAGTTCCCCGACATCACCGGGCCGCGCACCGACGACATCTGCTACGCCACCACCAACCGCCAGGCGGCGGTCAAGCAGATGGCCTCCGAGTGCGACCTCGTGCTCGTCATCGGCTCGCGCAACTCCTCGAACTCCAACCGCCTCGTCGACGTCGCCCGCGACTACGGCGCCGACTCCTATCTGATCGACAACGAGGCCCAGGTCCGCGACGAGTGGCTCGAGGGCAAGCGGGTGGTCGGGATCAGCTCGGGCGCGAGCGCACCCGAGGAGCTCGTCCAGCGCCTGGTGGCCTTCTTCCGCCGCCGCGGCACCGAGGACGTGTCGGAGTTCGAGGTCCTGCGCGAGGACGTGCGCTTCATGCTGCCGAAGACCATCCGGCAGGCTGTCGCGGCGCGCGAGGCCTAGCTCCCGCGCAGCCAGGCACGGATCTCCTCGCCGTGCTCGTCCAGGCGCGGCGGGGCGCGCCGCACCGCGCCTATCGCCGGCCGCGGCAGCGGCATCCCCCCGGCTTCCACCACGGGCTCGAGGCCGAGGCTCTCGGCCAGCGCGTACGCCTCGCCCACGTCGTTGATGGGTCCGGCGGGCACCCCGGCGCCGCGCAGCGCCTCCACCCAGTGCGCCGCGGGTCGAGTGGCAAAGACGGCCCGGAGGCGCTCGCCCAACTCGTCGATGTGGGCGACCCGAGCGCGGTTGGTGGCGAAGCGCTCGTCGGCCGCCAGGCCGGGCATCCCCACCGCCTCGCACAGGCGGGCGAACAGCCGGTCGTTGCCGACCGCCAGCGCGAACGGACGGTCGGCTGCGGCGTAGGTCTCATACGGTGCGATGCTGGGGTGTCGGTTGCCGCGGCGCGACGGCAGCGTGCCGGCCAGCACCCAGCCCGCCCCCTGGTTGAGCAGCGACGTGAGCGCCGAGTCCATCAATGAGACCTCCACGTGGCGCCCGCGGCCGGTGCGCCCGCGCTCGTGCAGGGCCGCCTGGACGCCGGCGAGGGCGAGCAGCCCGCACACGAGGTCCACCAGCGCCGCGCCGACCTTCAGCGGCGGGCCCCCGGCCTCGCCGGTAACGCTCATCAGCCCGCCCATCGCCTGGAGCAGGAGGTCGTAGCCGGGCAGGCCGGCCGCGCGCTCGGAGGAGCCGAAGGCGGTGATCGAGCAGGACACGAGCCCGGGGTTGGGCGCGCGCAGCGTCTCGCCGTCGAGGGCCCACCCGGCCATGAGGCCCGGCCGGAAGGACTCGATCAACACATCGGCGCGCTCGCCGAGGCGCCGAGCGAGATCGCGGTCGCCCGGGTCGGCGAGGTCCAGCGCGACAGAGCGCTTGTTGCGGTTCAGCCCGAGGAAGTACGTGCTGTCGTCCTTGCGCCACGGCGGCCCCCAGCCGCGCGTGTCGTCACCGGTCCCGGGGCGCTCGACCTTGATGACCTCCGCGCCGAGGTCCCCCAGGGTCATCGCCGCGAACGGGCCGGCGAGGACGCGGGAGAAGTCGGCGACGAGCAGCCCGTCCAGGGGTCCGGTCGGAGGGGTCACGGCGGTGGGAGGCTAGCCTCCAGGCGCAGTGCGGACGCTCACGATCTCCGACCTGCACCTGGGCTCGTCCCGCCATGCCGACCTGCTGCGCCGGCCCGAGCTGCGCCGCCCGCTGCTCGAAGCTCTCGACGGCGTCGACCGGCTCGTGATCCTGGGCGACGCGGTCGAGCTGCGTGAGGCGGCCCATCGCGACGCCGCCGGGATCGCGGGGCCGTTCTTCGCCGACGTCGGGCGGGCGCTCGGCGCCGGCAAGGAGCTGGTCGTCGTGGCCGGCAACCACGACCACGGGCTCGTCGCCGGCTGGATCGACGGGCGGCTGGAGACCGAACCCTCCGGCTTTCTCGGCCTCGAGCAGCGCATCGAGCCCGGCGAGGCCGGCCCGCTTGCCGCGCGGCTCGCCGAGCAGGCCGCTCCCGCGCGCATGAGCCTCGCCTACCCTGGGGTGTGGCTGCGCGACGACGTCTACGCGATCCACGGCCATTACTCCGACGTCCACACCACGGTGCCGACCTTCGAGCGCCTCGCAGCCGGTGCGATGGCGCGTTGGGTCGTCCGCCTGCCCGACCACGACGCGACCGCCGACGCCTACGAGGCCGTCCTGGCCCCGCTGTACGCCTGGATGCACACCCTGGCGCAGCGCGCCGAGCACGGGGCGATGACCGCCGGCGCCGCGGCCTCCGCTCGCGCGTGGGTTGCGCTCGCCGGCGTCGGACGCCGCCGTCGGCCGCTGCGGGCCGCGGCGCTGGGCGCCGGCTACGCCGCCGCAGTGGCCGCCCTGAACCGGGCCGGGGTCGGGCCGATCCAGCGCGACCTCTCGGGCCGGGCTCTGCGCCGCGGCGGGTTGCTCGGCATGCGCGAGGTCCTGCAACGCCTGGGCGTGCGCGCGCCGCACGTGCTCTGGGGCCATTCGCACCGCTCGGGCCCGTGGCCGCGCGACGATGCCGCGGAGTGGACGACCCAGGCCGGCACTCGCCTGCTCAACACCGGCTCGTGGGTCTACCAGCCGCACTTCCTCACGGGCATGCCGAACCAGTCCCCCTACTGGCCTGGCACCGCGGTCCGGCTCGACGATGATCGGCCGCCGGAGCTCGTGCGGCTGCTCGGAGACCGCGGCCACGCCGAGCTGCGCCCGGGCATCAGCCCTGCGGCGGAGCGATCCCCGGCGTGAAGCAGGTGGCGTGGCAGGTCACGCCCGCGCCCACGGACAGCTCGAGCACGCCCGCCGTGTGGTGGGGATGCTCGACCAGCGGATAGGCGCCCGGCGCCGTCACCGCGATCTTGCGGCCTTCGGCGTGCGCCTCGCCGTGGCCCTCCAGGACGGCCCACGCGCCACCGGCCTCGTAGGGGCCGGAGTAGGCGCCCGGCTGGTCCTCGGTCTGCGCGGGAAGCAGGAGGCCCGGCTCGTCCTCCGGCCGCACCGGCTCCAAGACGTCGCCCTCGACACCGAGCAGCTCCTGGATGTCGCGCTCGGTCTCCGCGTAGGCGCCCTCTCCGTAGTGCAGGGAGAACAGCGCCAGCTCTCGGTCCCACAGGTAGCGCGCGGGCCAGCCCTCGTTGCCGTAGAAGTCCCAGATCTCCAGGCGCGAGTCGATGACCACGGGATAGGGGATACCGAGGCGCGCCACGGCGTCGCGGACGGCCACGGGGTCGCGGGCGGGGGGGAAGCCGCCCGTGTGCACGCCGATCACGCGCAGCCCGCCGGCCGCGTAGCGCTCGTGCCACGCCATGAGGTAGGGCAGCGTGCGCAGCGAGTTGACGCGGCAGAAGTCCCAGAACTCAAGGAGCACCGGCCGGCCTCGCTGCTTGTCCATGCGCAGCGGCGCGACGTTGACCCACTCGAGCTCGTGGGGGAAGGGAGGCGCGGGGATCGCTCGTTCGGGAGCGCGCACGCGCTCGACGCTAGCAGCGCAACTTCGGCCCCGTGGCGGTGCTCATGTGCTTGCGGATAGGCTCGGGCTGTCCGCCCTGTCCCATCACCTCTTCGAGGAGGACCCCCAGTTGCGCATGCTCCTGATCGCGGCGCTCGCCGCGCTGACGTCGATCGCTCTCGCCGCCGCGGCCATCGCGCAGGACCCTGACGTCAGTCAGAGCGTGAGCGTCTCGCCGTCCAAGACCGGCTCGAAGTCCAAGCCGAGGGCCGTGAAGATCAAGACGTTCATCAAGAACAACGTGCCGAGCACCACCGCGTCAAAGATCGACATCCTCTTCCCGGGCACGGTGAAGATCAGCGGCGAGGGCCTCACGGCCTGCCCCGCGGCGGAGTTCTCCAAGCCCGGCGGCAAGGCGAACTGCAAGTCCACCTCGAAGGCGGGCAGTGGCGTCTCCCACGCCGTGGTGGGGCCGCAGAGGGCGCCGCTGAACTTCAACGTCACCGCCTACGTGGGCGGCGATACCACGGTGATCTTCTACATCGAGCAGATTGGCGGCAGCGTCACGAAGGCGCTCATCGGCAAGATCTCCCGCGCGAGCGGCAAGTACCGCCAGAAGCTGTCGATCGCCATCCCGGCCGACCTGCAGCAGCCGGCCCCCGGACTCTACGGAGCGCTCACCGACCTCACGAGCACGCTCTACAACACGAAGCGCGACCGCAGTCTGATCTCGACCACGGACTGCAAGGACAAGAAGCACAGCTTCGGTTCGAAGCTGGCGTACGCGCCTAACCCGGCGCCGCCGCCGCAGCCCAGTGCGACGGGCTCGACGACCGCGCGCTGCAGCGGCTAACAGACGCGCAGGATCTGTTGGAGACGGCCCCGCCCCGGCGGGGCCGTCGTCGTTCTTAGACTGGGGGGAAGTTGGCGCTCCCCCCGCCCATCTTCGCCCATGGCATCGTCGGCCGGGCCGATCTGCCGATCCCGGCCGAGCTGTTCGCCGCCGCCGCCGCGGTGGTGCTCGTCGTGTCCTTCGTCGCGCTCGCGTCGCTGTGGTCCGAGCCGCGGCTCGAGCCAGAGCGCCTGCGGCGGCTGTTCGCCGTCCCCCATGCGCTCGAGGTCGTCCCGGGGGCGCTCGCCGTGGCCGCCTTCGCGTTCGTCGCCTACGCCGGCCTTGCGGGAACCGACGCCGAGCAGGACAACCTCGCGCCCACGGCGGTCTACGTCGCCTTCTGGGTCGGGATCCCGTTCGTCTCGCTGCTGCTCGGCGACGTCTTTCGCCTGATCAGCCCGTGGCGCGCGATCGGCCGCGCGGCGGGCTGGGTGGCCGGGCGCGTCGCCGGGGACGCGCTGCCGGAGCCGCTCCCCTATCCCGAGCGCCTCGGCCGCTGGCCGGCGGTCGCCGGGATCCTCGGCTTCGGCGCCTGCGAGCTGGTCTGGGCGCCGGGACGCGAGCCCGGGCCGCTGGCCGTCATCATGCTCGTGTACCTCACCGCGATGCTCGTGGGGATGAGCATCTACGGTGTCGAGGCGTGGACCCGGCGGGCGGACGCTTTCGGCGCCTACTTCGGCCTCTTCGCGCGCCTGGCGCCGCTGGGCGCCCGCGATGGCGTGGTGCTCGCGCGGCGGCCCGGGACGGGAGCGGCAGGCCTGGACCCCGTGCCGGGAACGGTCGCGCTGCTGCTCGTGGGCATCGGGGTCACGGCGTTCGACGGCGCCTCGCAGGGGCCGTTGTACAACACCGCCGCCCCCGCGATGCAGGACTTCTTCAGTGGAGTCGGCGCCTCGACGCCCCACGCGCTCGAGCTGGCTTTCAGCGTGGGGCTCGCGGTGACCGTCCTCGCCGTCGCGTCGATCTACTGGGGGGCGATCGAGGGCATGCCGCGCGCGCGGGAGCTGACGCGCGGAGAGCTCGGACGCGCGCTCGCGCACTCCCTCATCCCGATCCTCGCCGCCTATGTCATCGCCCACTACTTCTCGCTGCTCGTCTATAACGGCCAGGATTTGTGGCGGCTGGCCTCCGACCCGCTGGGCAACGGCGCCGACCTGCTCGGCGGGGCGGGCCGGTCGATCGACTATTCCGTTGTCTCCGCGACGGCGATCTGGTACGTGCAGGTCGGCGCCCTGGTGGCGGGTCACATCGCGGCGCTGGTGCTCGCGCACGATCGTGCGCTCATGCTCTACGGCGGCCCGCGGGCCGCAGCCCGGTCGCAGGTCGTCATGCTGCTGCTGATGGTGTGCTTCACCTGCCTCGGCCTGTGGCTGCTCTCGGTGGCGAACGCGTGACGGTCCTGGCCCACGCCGGCCACTGGCTGGTGTCGCTCGCCTACCTCGCGCCGCTGCTCGTCCTTGTCGTCGTCGTCGTCGTCGGCAAGATCCAGGGCCGCCGGGCGGGCGGGGGAGAGCGCCCGCCGGACCAGCCGGAGGACCCCGGGAGCGTCTGACTCCGGAGACCCGGGCAACCGCTGGGCGTTCTGGTGCGAAGAAGGAGACATGAGCACCCGGGATCTCAAGGCGCTGCTCGATCAGGTCGCGGACACCCGCGAGCTCGTGCTGCGCCGCGCGGCGCCGCTCGGCCCGCACTCCAGCGCGGTCTACGACGCCTGGAGCGAGGCGCACGAGGAAGCCGAGGACGCGTACTGGGCGTGGCAGGCGACCGGAGGTCCGAGCGCCTACGCGGCCTACCGTGCGGCGCAGGACCGCGAGGACGCCGCTCAGGACGCCCTTGCGGTCGGGTGACGCTCCCTGGGGCGGTGCGGGTGCTGACCGGGGCGCGGCGTCGCGCCACGATTGCTTCCCGGGTTACTGCGCGGGAAGAGGGGACTTCGGATGCCTCGAGGTGAGGAGGCGGACGTCGTGGGCGAGGTCCTCGGGCGTCAGCTCGCTCGCCGGGAAACCCACGCGCTGGCGCCCGCGCCCGTCGACGAGCACGACGTAGGCCGAGTGGTCGAGCTTCCCGCGCCGCGGGGCGATGCCATACGCGCGCCACACCGGCTCGAGCGCCTCGCGCGGGCCGAGCAGGAAGCGCATGCGGCCCGTCATTCGCTGCTCGAGGACGAAGCGGCGCGCGCGCTCGGGGCTGTCGCCGCGGGGATCCACCGACACGCCGAGCACGGGCACGTTGGCGCCCAACCGGTCCAGGGCGCCGCGGATCGTCTGCACCTGCAGCGGGCACGTGTCCCGGCAGGTGGAGTACAGGAACGTCATCACGACGGGCCGCCCGCGGTACTGGCCCATCGAGGCCACGGCGCCGTCCTGGTCGCGCAGCCGGAGCGCGGGAGCGCGCGCGCCGGCCGGCCGGATCGCCCCGGCGAAGCCGCGCGCGTCGCGCGGCACGGGCGCCGTGCCCTGGGCGATCAGCACGCCGGCGACGGCGGCGGTGGCGCAGGCAGCTAGCGTGGCGAGGGCGAACGCGACGCGGGTCGGCACGACCCCCACGATAGGCCCACGGGGCCCGCTAGGCCTCGGTCAGCCCACGGCGGATCGCGTAGCGGACGAGCTCGACGCGGTCGCGCATCCCGAGCTTGCGCAGCAGGTTGGCGCGGTGGGACTCGACCGTCTTCTCGGCGAGGTGCAGGATCTCGGCGATCTGCTTGTTGGTGTGCGCCTCGGCGATCAGCTTGAGGACCTCCTGCTCGCGCGGGGTCAGCGGCTCCTCGGGGCCCGCGGTGTCGTCGTTCATCCAGTCGCGGATCAGCGAGCGCTGCACGGCGTTGGTGAGGAAGGCCTCCCCGCGGTGCACGGCGCGCATGGCGCTGATCAGCGCCTGGTCGACCTCGCGCTTGAGCACGTAGCCCGAGGCGCCGGCCTTCAGCGCGTCGAACACGTAGCGCTCGTCGTCGTGCATCGAGAGCACGAGCACCTGCGTTTCGGGCATGTGGGAGCGGATCTCGCGCGTGGCTTGAAGCCCGGTCATGCGAGGCATCGAGACGTCGAGCACGCACAGGTCGGGCCGCGAGGCCAGCGCCTGCTCAAACGCGTCGACGCCGTCCTCGGCCTCGGCGATCACCTCCATGTCGGGCTGGCGATCGATCAGCAGGCGCAGGCCGCCCCGCACGATGCCGTGATCGTCGGCGATGAGGATCTTCATGTCGCTCCCATGGTTAGCTCGATGGTGGTCCCCTCGTGAGGCGCGGTGTACAGGGCGAGGTTGCCGCCTACCAGGAGCGCGCGCTCGCGCATGCCCGACAGGCCGAGGCCGCCGACGCGACCGCGCGGGCGGCCGTTGCGGCCGGTGTGGCCGGGCCCGGGGTCGAAGCCGCGGCCGTCGTCGGTCACGCGCAGGACCGTCCGGCCGACGAAGGAGAGCTGGACGCTCACGTGGCGGGCGCGGGCGTGCTGGGCGATGTTGGAGAGGCTCTCCTGCGTCACGCGGTAGATCACCAGCTGGTCCTCGTCGGACAGCACCGGCACCGCGCCGTAGCGGGCAAAGCGGGCGTCGATACCCGTGCGCTGGGCGAAGTCCTCGACCTGCGAGGCCAGCGCCGCGATCAGCCCGTGGTCGTCCAGCGCGGTGGGCCGGAGCTGGCGGGCGAGGTGCAGCAGTTCCTCCATGGCCTGGTTGGCGAGCCGCTTGGTCTCGGCGAGCTCGGGGCGCAGCCCCGCCGGGGCATCCATCGTCGAGGCCTCGAGGCGCAGCAGGATGCCGGTGAGGGCCTGGTTGACCTCGTCGTGGAGGTCCTGGGCGATGCGGCTGCGCTCCTGCTCTTGGGCGCGCACCACGGCGCGGCCGGCCTGGCGGCGCTCCTCCTCGAGGCGCGAGAGCATCCGGTTGAAGCCGGCGGTGAGCTTCTGCACCTCGCGCGCCGCCCAGCGCGGGGGGCTGGCGCGCATGCCCGGCGAGGCCAGGTCGACCTGCTCCATGGTCTGGACGAGCCGGTCCATCGGCTCGAGCCGGTGGCGGATCAGCAGCGAGTTCAGGAGGACCGCGCAGAAGATGGCAAGCGCGAGCAGCAGCAGCCCCTCGCTGCTCAGGGCGTCGCGGAGGCGGTCGCGGGCGACCACCGCCGCGATGACGGCGGTGAAGCCGACCAGCAGCGAGTTGACGGCGAGGACCTGGGTCAGCAACGTGCGCGTGCGCATTGTGTGAGCTATCGGCCATTCGTCGAGCCGGGTTGATGGGGAAAGGCCCCCATCGCCCGCTATACTTTCTGAAGCGCTGAAACCCGACCCGGAACGAAAGATTTCATGAGCCCCAGCGGAGCGGAGGTCATCCGCAAGATCCGCAGCGAGATCGACGAGGTCGACCCGGCCGAGGTCAGGGAGCACCCGGGCAACGGCGTCGTGCTCATCGACGTGCGCGAGTCCGAGGAGTGGGACGCCGGCCACATCCCGGGCGCCAGGCACGTTCCGCGCGGTTACCTCGAGTCCCGCATCGAGGGCGCGGCGCCCGACCGCGAGGATCGCGTCGTCCTCTACTGCGCGTCGGGCCAGCGCTCGGCGCTCGCCGCCCACACGCTCTCGGACCTGCTGGGCTACCGCAACGTCGCCTCGATGACCGGCGGCATCACGCTGTGGAAGGACCGCGGCTACGACGTCGAGGTCCCGCGCTCGCTGTCCAAGGAGCAGCGCGAGCGCTACTCGCGCCACCTCCTGATCCCCGAGATCGGTCTCGAGGGCCAGACGAAGCTCCTCGAGGCGAGGGTGCTGCTGCTCGGCGCCGGCGGCCTGGGCTCGCCGACGGCCCTCTACCTGGCGGCGGCCGGCGTCGGCACGCTGGGGATCGTCGACGACGACGAGGTCGACCTCTCGAACCTCCAGCGCCAGGTGATCCACACCACAGACCGCATCGGCGTGGCAAAGGTCGACTCCGCCGAGGAGTCGATCAAGGCCATCAACCCCGACGTCGAGGTCGTGAAGTACCGCACTCGCCTGGACGCCTCCAACGTGATGGAGACAGTGCAGGGCTACGACGTGATCGTCGACGGCGCGGACAACTTCCCCACGCGCTACCTGCTCAACGACGCCACCGTGCGCCTCGGCATCCCGGTCGTCTCGGCCTCCATCCTCGGCTTCGACGGCCAGCTCTCGGTCTTCCAGCCTCACGAGGGCCCGTGCTACCGCTGTCTGTACCCCGTGCCGCCCCCCGCCGAGCTGGCCCCGTCCTGCGGCGCCAACGGCGTCCTCGGCGTGCTGCCCGGGACGATGGGCCTGCTGCAGGCCACCGAGGTCGTCAAGCTCGTGACCGGCGCCGGCGAGCCGCTGGTCGGCAGGCTGCTGCTCTACGAGGCGCTCGGCGCGACGTTCACCGAGCTCAAGGTGCGCCGCGACCCGGACTGCCCGGTCTGCTCGCGCGACCCCGAGGACATCGCCGACGAGGAGATGGGCGTGTTCCCGGACTACGAGGCGTTCTGCGCCGCGTCCGGGTAGCTTCCGCCACATGGCCACCGTGAAGATTCCCCCCGTGCTGCGCCCCTCCGTGGGCGGCGAGAAGGAGGTGCGGGCCGCCGGTGAGGACGTGGGCGCCGTGCTGCGCACGCTCGCCGACGAGCACCCCGGCACGCGCTCCCAGTTGTTCTCCGGCGAGGGCCGGCTCAACCGTTACGTCAACGTCTACCTCAACGACGAGGACGTCCGCGTCCTCGACGGGCTGGAGACTCCCGTAGGCACC
>DASQFQ010000291.1:0-14514 GCA_035633075.1 Solirubrobacteraceae bacterium
TGGCGCCGGTGCACGAGCTGGAGCTGGACCTCGACGTCTTCGCGGGGCCATTCGACCTGCTGCTCTCGCTGATCCTGCGTGAGGAGCTCGACCTGCTCGAGGTCGAGCTCGCCGACGTGGTGCTCGCCTACCTCGACCACCTAGAGGCACGCGAGGAGCTCGACCTCGAGGCGACCACGGAGTTCCTCGTGCTGATCGCCGCGCTGCTCGAGCTGAAGTCGAGGCTGATGCTCCCGGGGGAGGAGGTCGAGGAGCTCGACGAGCTGGCTCCGGTGGAGGCGGCGGGCGAGCTGCTCGAGCGGCTCCTGCGCTACGCGCGCTTCCGCGGCGCGGCGGGATGGATGATCGAGCGCGCGGCCGGGGCCCAGTCGCGGCTGTACCGCTCCGCCCCGCTGCCCCGCGAGCTGCGCCGCCTCTCCGTGGAGCGCGCGCAGACCGCGTATGACCCGGGGCTCCTCGGGGAGGCGCTGGGCGGCCTGTTGCGTACCCCGCCACCGCTCGACCTCACCCACCTCGCCATGTCGCGCGTGTCGCTGGGCGAGCGCCTCGCGCACCTGCGCGAGCTGCTGCGCCGGGGGACGTTCGGCTTCGACGAGGCGGTGCGTGGGGCGGACCGCATGACGGTCGCGGTCACCCTGTTCGCCCTGCTCGAGCTGTACAAGCGGGGCGAGGCGGCGTGGGAGCAGCCCGAGCCCTTCGGGCCGATCGCGGTGGCGGCGCCGCGATGACCCCGCTCGCCCGCGTCGTGGAGGCGCTGCTGTTCCTGTCGCCCGAGCCCGTCTCGCTGGCCCACCTGCGGGACGCGACGCGGCAGGACGAGTGGGCCGTGCTCGACGCGCTGGCCGAGCTGCGCGACGGCCTGCACGGCCGCGGCGTCGAGCTGCGCGAGGTGGCCGGGGGCTGGGCGCTGACCTCGCGGGCCGAGGCGGAGGACGCCGCCCGCCGCCTGCTCTCGCGCCCCCGCACGCCGGCCCTGACCGCGGCACAGGCCGAGACGCTCTCGATCGTCGCCTACCTGCAGCCCGTCTCGCGCCCGGAGGTCGCGCGCATCCGCGGGGTCGCGTCGGAGTCCGCGACTACCGCCCTGGCCGAGCGCGGGCTCATCGAGGAGGCCGGGCGCTCGACCTTCGGCGCCGTGCTCTACCGCACCACGCCGCTGTTCCTCAAGCTCTTCGGCCTGGCCTCGCTGAACCAGCTTCCCGACGTCTCGGCCTGGGACCCGAGCCCGCAGGAGCAGGGCGCGCTGCGCGACCGGCTGCTGCGCGCGGGAGAGCAGCGGGCGGGCGCTCCCCTTGCCTGAGTCGCATTCCGGCGCATCGGCAGGAGTGACGCGGTCCGGCTAGGCGCCGGCGGGCGCCTTGGCCGCGAGCTGCCCGCACGCCGCGTCGATCTCGCGACCGCGCGTCAGCCGCACCGTCGCGCGGAGCCCGTGCTCGTCCAGCGCCGCCCGGAAGGCGTCGATCGCCCCGCGGGAGGAGCCGTCGTAGGCCGAGTCGGTGGGGTTGTAGGGGATGAGGTTGAGCTTGTAGACCCGCGAGTCGAGCAACCCGGCGAGCTGCACGGCCTGGGCGTAGCGGTCGTTTATCCCTGCGAGCATCACGTACTCGACGAGGACCTGCCGGCGGCGGCGGGCGTGGTAGGCCTGGCATGCGGCGAGCACATCGGCCAGCGGGTAGCGGTCGTTGACGGGCATCATGCTCGAGCGCAGGGCGTCCTCGGGCGCGTGCAGGGACAGCGCGAGCCGGATTGGCATGTCGCACGCGGTCAGCCGCTCGATCCCGGGGACCCAGCCGACGGTCGAGATCCCCGTCCGGCGGTGGGTGATGCCGAGGTCGGGCAGCCGCTCGGCGGCGGCGAGCACCTCGTCGAGGTTCATCATCGGCTCGCCCATTCCCATGAACACGAGGTGGTTCACCGACTCGAAGCGCCGGAAGTGCAGGACCTGGTCGAGGATCTCCGACGCGGTGAGGTTGCGGCCGAAGCGCATCGCTCCCGTCGCGCAGAAGGTGCACGTCAGCGGGCACCCAGACTGCGAGGAAACGCATACCGAGCGCCGCCCGTCGCGGTAGCGCATGAGAACCGCCTCGGCCGGCCGCCCGTCGCGCGTGTGGAACAGCGCCTTGACGGTGCCGTCGGACGCGCGCGCCTCGTGGCGCAGCTCGAGCGTCGAGAACGGCACGGCGGCCGAGAGGCGCTCCCGCAGCGCGGCCGGGAGGTCCGTCATCTCCTCGTAGCCGCAGGCGCCGCGCGCGGCCCAGCGCCAGGCCTGACGGGCGCGGAAGGGCGGCTCGCCCGCCTCGGCGAGCGTCTGCTCGAGGAGCCCGAGATCCATCGCACCTATGGTGACAGCGCCATGCGCCTCGCCAAGCACCTCGCCCACGCCGGTGTCGCCTCTCGGCGTGCCGCCGAGCGGCTGGTGGCCGAGGGCCGCGTGACGCTCAACGGCGAGGCCGTGAGCGACCCGGCGCGCGACGTCGGCGACGCCGACGAGCTCGCCGTCGACGGCCGGCCGGTCGGCGCCCACGCCGCCACCCGTGTGGTCTACGCGGTCAACAAGCCCGCCGGGGTCCTTTCAACCGCGCGCGACACCCACGGCCGCGCGACCGTGGTCGAGCTGGTCCCGGCCGCGGGGCGCCTGTACCCGGTCGGGCGCCTCGACGCCGACACCACGGGCCTGATCCTGCTCACCGACGACGGCGACCTCGCGCACCGCCTCACCCATCCGTCCTTCGAGGTGCCCAAGACCTACCGGGCACGTGTGCGGAACCCGCCCGTGCGCGAGCCCGAGCTGCGCGCCCTGCGCGAGGGCGTCGAGCTCGACGACGGGCGCACGGCGCCCGCCCGAGTTCGCTCGCTCGGTCCGGCGGAGCTCGAGCTTACGATCCACGAGGGCCGCAAGCGCCAGGTGCGTCGCATGTGCGAGGCGGTGGGGCACCACGTCGAGACGCTCGAGCGCGTGTCCTTCGGGCCGCTGCGCCTCGGCGATCTGCCCTCGGGCGGCCACCGCCGCCTGAGCCCCGCGGAGGTGGAGCGGCTGCGGCGCTGATTGAATCCGCCGCCATGCGGCTCTTCGCGCTTCGCGGCGCCACCACCGTCACGGCAAACGACGCCGGCGCCATCCTCGCCGCCACCGAGGAGCTGATGCGCGAGATCCTCGCCCGCAACGCGCTTGCGGCGGCGGACCTCGTGAGCTGCATCTTCACGCTCACCGAGGACCTCGACGCAGAGTTCCCCGCCGTCGCCGCCCGCCGGATCGGGCTGAGCGCCGTGCCACTGCTGTGCGCGCGCGAGGTGCCCGTCCCCGGCTCGCTGCCACGGGTCATCCGGGTGCTGATCCACTGCTACGCGCCCGCGGAGCACCGGCCCCAGCACGTCTACCTCGGCGAGGCCACGGCGCTGCGCCTCGACCTCGCGGGCGCGCAGTAGCGGGATACCCTGGTGGCCATGGCTCTCGAGTTCGCCGCCAAGGTCCGCCGCATCCCGGTCTATCCGGCCGCGGACGGGTACGCGTCGGAGGGGCCGATCGCCAAGCTGGCCTCCAACGAGTCGCCCTACCCGCCGCTGCCCGAGGTCATGGAGGCGGTGACGCGGTCGCTCAGCGGCCTGAACCGCTACCCCGACCCGACGAGCTCCGCGTTGCGGACCAAGCTGTCTGACCGCTACGGCGTCCCGGCTGGGCGCATCGCGATCGGCAACGGGTCCTGCGACGTCCTGCTCGCCGCCGGTGACGCGCTGCTCGAGCCCGGGGCGGAGGTCGTCTACGCGTGGCCCTCCTTCTCGGTCTACCCGCACCTCGCGGCGGCGTCGGGCGCCCGTGCGATCGAGGTGCCGGTCGACGCCGAGCACCGCCACGACCTCGCGGCGATGCGTGACGAGATCACGGTCGCCACCCGCATGGTCATCGTCTGCAACCCGAACAACCCGACCTCCACGGCGCTGCCGCTCGCCGACGTCGCCGCCTTCGTGGCCGACGTACCCCGCCACGTCGCGATCGTCGTCGACGAGGCCTACTGCGAGTTCAACGTCCTCCAGGACCCCGACGAATCGATCGCGCTGCTGCGCCGGCACTCCAACCTCGTCCTGCTGCGCACCTTCTCCAAGGTCTACGGGCTGTGCGGGCTGCGCGTCGGCTTCGCGCTGTGCGGCTCGGAGGACTTCCGGGCCGCCGTGGACCAGGTGCGCCAGCCGTTCTTCTGCAACGCCGCCGCCCAGGCCGCCGCGCTGGAGGCGCTCAACCACCAGGACGAGGTCGCCCGCCGCGTGGAGCGCAACCTCGCCGAGCGGATGACGCTCGAGGAGGGCCTGCGCGAGCTGGGGATCGAGCCCGCGGACTCCCAGGCGAACTTCGTCTGGTTCGACCTCGGAGAGGATCGCGACGAGGCCGAGATCATCAAGGGCCTCGCCCAGCGCGGCATCCTCGTGCGCAGCGGCGCCTCGCTCGGCCGCGAGGGCGCCCTGCGCGTCACGGTCGGCACCGCCGCGGAGCACGAGCGCTTCCTCGAGGCGCTCGGCTCGCTGCTCTAGACCACCGCGACCGCGCCGCCATCCTCCGTCCGACCGCCCCATGCCTTCAAGGGGCTTCGGGTGGATGCCGATGCCCCGAGGGATGGAGCAGACTCCCCCCTGCCGTGAGGGGGTCGCCCGCCGGGCGTCCAACTTCACCAAACGGCTCGGGGCGATCCCCTGGGCTCTGGTTCCGCTCGCGCGGTCGTCGAGCCCGCGCCGGCGCCGGATGGTCATGGTGGCCGCGGTCGTGATGCTCGTCGCCCTTGTCGCGAACCTGGCCACGGGCCTCGGGCTCGGCGGCGACGGGATGCTGGTCGTGGTCAGCAAGTGGGGCCAGAACGTGGTCCTTGTGGCCGCCGTCGCCCTGTGCGGGCTCCGCGCGAGTCTCCCGGGCGCCGATCGCGCTGCGTGGACGGCGCTGACGGCGGCCCTCGCCGCGTGGACCGTGGGCAACCTCTACTGGACGGCGGTCCTCTATGACCTGGAAGCGCCGCCGTTTCCCTCCCCCGCCGACGCCGGATGGCTCCTGTTCTTCCCGCTGGCCTATCTGAGCCTCGGCCTGCTGTTGCGCACGTCGGTCCGGCGGTTTCACGCCAGCATGTGGCTCGACGGGCTGGTGGGCGCCCTGACGGCTGCCGGTCTCGGGACCGCCTTCGTGCTGTCGCGGATCCTTGCGGGCGCGGAGGGGTCGCGAGCGACCGTGCTCGTCAACGCCGCGTATCCGATCGGTGATCTCCTGCTGGCGTGCCTGGTGATCGGCGTGCTCGGGCTGTATTCCTGGCGCCCCGGGCGCGCGTGGGTGTTGCTGGGCGCCGGCTTCACCATCTTCGGCGCTGCCGACTCCATCTACCTCTACCGGCTTGCGGCCGACGCCTACTCGCCGGGCACCGTGCTCGACTCGCTCTGGCTCGTCGGCGCCAGCCTCATGGCTCTCGCCGCCTGGCAGCATCCGCGACCCGCCGGCTCCGCCGTCCTCGGCGGCTGGCGCACGATGGCCCTGCCCTTTGGCTTCGGGCTCGCCTCGATCGCGCTCCTGGTGGCGGCCGGGCTCGGCCACCTGAACTCGGCTGCGGTGGCCTTCGCGGGCGCCGCGGTGATGGTCTCCATGATCCGTACCTCGTTGACCTTCCGCGAGCTGCGCACCCTCGGCGAGACGCGGCAGCAGGCCAGCACCGATGAGCTGACCGGCTTACCGAACCGGCGCTGGTTTCACCAGCACCTGCGAGCGGCCATCGCCGACGCCGAGCGTGCCGGCGGCGAGCTCGCGCTGCTGAGCATCGACCTCGACCACTTCAAGGAGCTCAACGACACGCTTGGCCACCATGCAGGGGATCTCGTCCTCGCCCAGCTCGGACCCCGGCTGCACTCCGCGTTGCGAGCGGGTGACGTCCTCGCGCGCGTGGGGGGCGACGAGTTTGCCGCCCTGCTGCCGAACGCCCAGGCCGCGCAGGCCGCCGGCGACCGGATCGCGGACGTGCTCGAGCAGCGCTTCCTGATCGACGGGCTTGCCCTGCAGGTCGGCGCCAGCATCGGCGTCGCGCTCTACCCCGAGCACGCTGAGGACGGCGAGACGCTGCTCCGACGCGCAGATGTCGCGATGTACCAGGCCAAGGGGAGCCGGTCGGGCACCGAGTTCTACGCCCGCGAGCGCGACGGCAACACGCGCGGGCGCCTGCAGATGCTCGGCGAGTTGCGCGACGCCGTAGCTGCAGGCCAGCTCATCCTGCATTACCAGCCCAAGCTCGATCTCCGCCAGCGCCGGATCACCGGTGTCGAGGCGCTCGTGCGCTGGCCGCACCCGACGCTCGGGCTCGTGCCCCCGGGCGACTTCATCCCGCTCGCCGAGCAGGCAGGTCTGATGGCCCCGCTGACCAACCTCGTGCTCGACCAGGCGCTCGACCAGGCCGCCCGCTGGCGTGCGAGCGGCTTCGACCTCATCATGGCGATCAACGTCTCGGCGACGAACCTGCTCGACGGCCGCTTCACGGACGCGGCTCTGGCTGCGCTCAGCCGCGGCAAGCTGACCCCCGAGAGCTTGGTCATCGAGATCACCGAGGACGTGATCATGGCCGATCCGGAGCGCTCGCTGGACGTCGTCGGCCGGCTCTCGGCGGCGGGTGTGCGCGTCGCGCTCGACGACTTCGGCACCGGCTACTCGTCGCTCGCCTACCTCAAGCATCTGCCCGTCGACGAGCTCAAGATCGACCGCTCCTTCGTCTCCAGCATGGCTACCGACGCCGCGGACGCAGCCATCGTGCAGACGACGATCGACCTCGGGCGCCGGCTCGGTATCGCCGTGGTGGCGGAGGGCGTGGAGGATGCCGTATCACTCGAGACGCTCGCGGCGATGGGCGCGACCAGCGCGCAGGGGTTCCACATCGCGCGTCCCATGCCCGCGGACGATCTGCTGCCATGGCTGGAAGCCGGCGCCCCGCGCCTGGCCGACCTGCGCACGCGGCCCTTGGTGGTTGGCTAGCGCTCAACCCCCGGCTCGCCGCGGCCGATGTCTGCTAGAACTGCGCAGTCGCGACCATGGCCCACCGCCTGACACATCCCGCTGAGATCACCCTTGCCGGCTCCGCCGGCGCCGCGGGCTATCGCGACTCGTACGCCGCCTGGCGATTTCTCTAGGCGCTCGGCCGTAGCCCCCGTCCGCCTTCGGCGGACCCGCCGAGCGCCCCTCCGAGCAGCACCGGTTCGTAGAGTGTCCACAGGCGTGAACTCGAGGAGTCAAGACCCATGATGATCGTGATGAAGGCGGCGGCGACGGAGGACGAGGTCCAGGCCGTCATCGACCGGATCGAGGCGGTTGGCGCGCGTGCGCACCCCTCGCGCGGGGAGGAGGTCACCGTCATCGGCGCGATCGGCGACCGCGACCACGTCGCGCGCCTGGAGCTCGAGGGCGCGCCCGGGGTCGACCAGGTGGTGCCGATCCTCAAGCCCTACAAGCTCGCGTCTGCGCAACTGCGCAGCGGCGAGCGCACGGTGGTCGAGGTCGAGGGCCGCCGCATCGGCGCCGAGCACTTCTCGCTGATCGCCGGACCGTGCACGGTCGAGTCGCGCGACCAGCTGCTGACCACCGCGCGGACCGTGCGCGACGCCGGCGCGTCGCTGCTGCGCGGCGGCGCCTACAAGCCGCGGACGTCGCCCTACGCGTTCCAGGGTCTCGGTCAGGAGGGGTTGCGGCTGCTCGCCGAGGCGAAGGCCGAGACCGGGCTGCCGATCGTCACCGAGCTGATGGACGTGCGCGATCTCGAGGCCGTGCTCGAGGTAGCCGACGTCATTCAGGTCGGTGCGCGCAACATGCAGAACTACACCCTGCTGGCCGAGATCGGCCGCTCCGGGTGTCCGGCGCTGATCAAGCGCGGGCTCTCCTCGACGCTCGAGGAGCTGCTGATGGCGGCCGAGTACATCCTCAAGGAGGGCAACCCCAACGTGCTGCTGTGCGAGCGGGGGATCCGGACCTTCGAGACCGCCTACCGCTACACGCTCGACCTCACGGCCGTGCCCGTCCTCAAGGAGCTCTCGCACCTCCCGATCATCGTCGACCCCAGCCACGCCGCCGGGCGCCGCGCGCTCGTGCTCCCGCTCTCGCTGGCGGCCGCCGCCGCGGGCGCCGACGGGATCATCGTCGAGGTCCACCCCCGGCCCGAGGAGGCGATCTGCGACGGCCCGCAGGCGCTGGTCGCCGACCGGTTCGCGGACTACGTCGAGCAGGTCGAGCGCGCCGCGGCCGTCGCCGGCAAGGTGCTGTCGGCGGCTTGATCCTCGCGATCCTCGGCGTCGGGCTGATCGGCGGGTCCGTGGGGCTCGCCGCGCGCGAGCGGCTCGGGGCCGAGGTGCGGGGCCACGACCCGGGCCCGGGTGTGCTCGACGCGGCGCTGGCCCGCGGGGCGATCGCCACCGCCTGCTCGTCGGCGGCCGAGGCGCTGCGGGGAGCGGACGCCGCCTTCGTCGCGGCTCCCGTGGGGGCGCTGCCGGTCGCCGTCCGCGAGGCCCTGGACCGCGCCGGCGACGAGTGCGTGGTCACCGACGTCGGCTCGACCAAGCGCGACCTCGTCGCCGCGGTGCGGGATCGCCGCTTTATCGGCGGCCACCCGCTGGCCGGCGCCGAGACCACCGGGGTCGAGCATGCCCGCGCCGGGCTGTTCGACGGCGCGACGTGGTACCTGACGCCGACGGCCCACACCGAGGGCGTGCTCTACGAGCGCCTCTACCGGCTGCTCGCCGACCTCGGCGCCCACCCGGCGGCGATCGACGCCGAGGCCCACGACCGCCTGATGGCGTCCGTGTCGCACCTCCCGCACGTGCTGGCCAATGTGCTGGTCGCGCAGGCGGCCGACGCCTTGGAGGCCGAGCGCCTCCCGGCCACCGGGCCGAGCTTCCGCGACGCCACGCGCGTGGCCGGCGCGTCCACTGCGATCTGGCGCGACATCTACCTCTCCAACGCCGACGCGCTCGTGGCCGCCATCGACGACACCGTGCGCCGCCTGGCCGCCCTGCGCGGCGCGCTGGCCGGGCGCGACGAGGCGGTCGTGGTGGAGTGGAACGACCGTGCCCGCGAGGCGCGGCGGCGGCTTCTGGAAGCCGACCTGGCGGGCGGCGAGGTCCACGAGCTGCGCGTCTCGGTCCCGAACCGTCCGGGGGTGGTCGCCGAGGTGGCGCTCGCGCTCGGCGGCTCCGGCGTGAACATCCTGGACATGGCCCTGTATCCCGCCGCCGACCGGTCGAGCGGCTCGATCGCCCTGTGGATCGCCGGGGAGGAGCGGGCGGGCGAGGCCGAGGCGCTCATCGGCGCGCTCGGCTTCGCGGTGGCGCGGGCCTGAGATGTTCTTCGCCCCGGCCACCGGCGGGCTGCGCGGCACGCTCTCACCACCGCCCGACAAGTCGCTCTCGCACCGCGCCGCCCTGCTCGCCGCCATGTGCTCCGATCCCGTGCGGATCGTCAACTACCTCGACGCCGACGACACCAACGCCACGCTCCGCGCCGTGCAGGCGCTCGGCGCGCTTCCCGAGCGCCGCCCAGAAGGGCTCGTGGTCCGCGGCACCGGCCTGCGGGCCGCCGTCCAGCCCGACGGGATCATCGACGTGGGCAACGCCGGGACGCTGATGCGGCTGTTGCCCGGGTGGCTGGCCGGCCAGCCCGGCGGCGGGCGCTGGACGCTCGACGGCGACGCGTCCATCCGCCGCCGGCCCGTCGACCGCGTCGCCGAGCCGCTGCGCCGGATGGGCGCGCAGATCGAGGCGCGCGAGGACCGCTTCGCCCCCTTCACGGTCACCGGCGCGCGGCTGGAGGGCATCGACTACGAGCTCCCCGTCGCCTCCGCCCAGGTCAAGTCCTGCGTGCTGCTCGCCGGCCTGCTGGCCACCGGCTCGACGACGGTCCGGGAGCCCGCCCCGACCCGCGACCACACGGAGCGCCTGCTCGCCCGCGCCGGAGCAAGGATCGATCGCGACGCGGGCAGCGTCACCGTGGATCCCCAGGACGAGCTCGAGCTTGACGAGATCCACGTGCCCGGCGATCCCTCCTCGGCCGCCTTCCACGTCGCGGCGGCGCTGCTGGTCCCGGGCTCGCGGCTGGTGCTCGAGGGGGTCGGGGTGAACTGGACGCGCGTCGGCTTCCTGCGCATCGCGCAGCGCATGGGCGCGGTGATCGTCGGCCCGCTCGAGGAGGCGGACGCCGCGGACCCGGCGCAGGAGCCGGTCGCCGAACTCGACGTCGCGCACAGCCCGCTGGGCGGCACGAGCGTCGAGGCCGACGAGGTCCCGCTGGCCATCGACGAGCTGCCGCTGGTGGCGATGCTCGGCTGCTTCGCCGAGGGCGAGACCGTCGTGCGCGGCGCCGAGGAGCTGCGGCTCAAGGAGTCCGACCGCATCGCGACCGTGGTCGACGGCCTGCGCGCACTCGGCGCCGAGATCGAGGCGACCGAGGACGGCTTCGCGGTCACCGGCTCGGGCGGGCTTCGCGGTGGGGTCATCGAGGCCCATGGCGATCACCGCCTCGCGATGCTCGGTGCGGTCGCCGGCTTCGCCTCGCGCGAGGGGACCGAGGTGGTGGGGATGGAGGCCGCGGCGGTGTCGTATCCGGGCTTCGTCGACGACCTCGCGCGGCTCATCTAGCCTCTCCTGGCCATGGTCATCGCCATCGACGGCCCCGCGGGGGCCGGGAAGTCGTCCGTCGCCCGCGCCGCCGCCGAGCGGCTGGGCTTCACCTACCTCGACACGGGGGCGATGTACCGAGCAGTCGCCTACTGGGCCTCGACCGTCCACCTACCTGCCGCGCGCGTGGCGCACGGTACGCGGATCGAGGTCGGCGAGCGGGTCGTGCTCGACGGCCACGACCTGACTCAGCACATCCGCGAGCCCTGGGTCTCGGAGGCGGCCTCCCGCGTGTCCGCCGACCCCGCCGTGCGCGAGGCCCTCGTCGAGCAACAGCGACGGATCCTGGCCGAAGGCGACTGGGTGGTCGAGGGGCGTGACATCGGCACGGTCGTCGCGCCCGACGCGGAGGTGAAGGTGTTCCTCACCGCCGATCCGGAGGAGCGCGCCCGCCGGCGCGCCGCCGAACTGAGGACCGACGCCGAGAGCGTGCTCGCCGACCTCGTGGAGCGGGACGCGCGCGACTCCCAGCGCGCCCACGCCCCGCTGGCCCCCGCCGCCGACGCGGTGCCGGTGGACTCCACCAGCCTCTCGCTCGAGGAGGTCGTCGACCAGATCCTGACGCTGGCCGTCGAGGCGAGGGAGATCGACGGCGGGGCGCGATGACAAAGGTCGCCGTCGTCGGCTACCCCAACGTCGGCAAGTCCTCCCTGGTCAACCGGCTGACGCAGTCGCGCGAGGCCGTCGTGCACGAGCGCCCGGGGATCACGCGCGACCGCAAGGAGCTCGAGACGGAGTGGAACGGCCGCCACTTCGCGCTCATCGACACCGGCGGGGTGGACCTCGACGACACCCAGCCGCTGGCGCTCTCGATCCAGGACCAGGTCCGGGCTGCGCTCGCCGACGCGGACGTGGCGCTGTTCGTGGTCGACGCCCGCGCGGGCGTGCGGCCCGGCGACCAGGAGGTCGCCGACCTGCTGCGCCGCGGCACGGTGCCCGTGGTGCTGGCGGCCAACAAGGTGGACACGCCGCGGGACCTCGGGCTCATCCACGACTTCCACGGGCTTGGTCTCGGCGAGCCGCTGGCCGTGTCGGCCGCCCAGGGCCTCGGCACCGGGGACCTGCTCGACCGCGTCGTCGAGCTCCTCCCGTCGGAGGACGAGGCGCCCGAGCACGACGAGGAACTCGTCCGGCTCGCCGTCATCGGCCGGCCCAACGTGGGCAAGTCCTCGCTGGTCAACGCGTTCCTGGGCCGCGAGCGGGTGATCGTCTCGCCGGTGCCCGGCACCACGCGCGACGCGATCGACACTCCGCTCGATCTCGACGGCCGCAGGCTGCTGCTGGTCGACACCGCCGGCATCCGCCGCGCCGCCAAGGTCTCGGAGTCCGTCGAGTACTACACGACGCTGCGCTCTCAGCGCGCCGCCGAGCGCGCCGACGTCGCCCTCGTCGTGTGCGACGCGGTCGACGGCGTGACCTCCCAGGACCTGCGCATCGCCGACCTGGCGATGCGGTCCGGGTGCGCGACGGCGCTCGTGCTCAACAAGTGGGACCTCACCGGCGGCGACTCGACCAACGCCGATCCTGCACGTGGCGTTGGTGCCAGCGACCTCGACCGCGAGCGCGCGCGGGTCGCCCGCAAGCTGCGGCTGCGCCCGCGCGTCATGACCGCCTCGGCCGTGACCGGGCGCCACGTGCAGCGCCTGCTGGTGGAGGCGCTCTCGCTGGCCGACCGCTCCCGGCACCGGGTTCCCACCCCGGAGCTCAATCGCTTCCTGGCCGACGTGACCATGGCGCGGCAGCCGCCCGCCAAGCAGGGCCACCGCCTCAAGATGCTCTACATGGCCCAGATCGGCGTGCGCCCGCCGCGCTACTCGATCCAGGTCAACTCCCGCACGCGGGTGACCCGCGAATACGCGTACTTCGTCGAGAACCGCCTGCGTGAGCGCTACGCACTGGAGGGGATCCCGCTGGTGATCGACTTCGCGGAACGCAAGCAGCGCCGGCGCGCCGGATGAGGCTCGCCAAACCGGCGCCCGGGCCTTCCGCGCGGTCCTGCCGAGCCTCCCGGGCCGGGTCGAGGCGCTAGGCTCTCTCGACCCACGCCAGCTCCTTGCGCTGGGCGAGCACAACGGGCTGAGCGAGGGCCCGTTCTCCGACGAGGCACGCGAAGACCTTCGCCGGTCCGCGCCGCGGCCGCAGTCATCGAGCGCGAGGAGACCGACACAACCGCGGAGCTGTTCTTCGAGATCCCATGAGCAACCTGAGCGACAACGAGTATCTGTTCACATCGGAGTCGGTGACCGAGGGTCACCCGGACAAGATCGCCGACCAGATCTCCGACGGCGTTCTGGATGCGGTGATGCGTGACGATCCGACGGGTCGCGTGGCGTGCGAGACGCTGGTGAACACGGGGCTGGTGGTGGTCTCGGGCGAGATCTCCACTACGACCTACGTGGACATCCAGGAGATCGCGCGCGAGACGATCCGCAAGATCGGCTACACCGACGCCGATCTCGGGTTCTCGGCGGATTCCTGCGCGGTGATCAACGCGATCGACAAGCAGTCCCCCGACATCGCCCAGGGCGTGGATGCGGCCTACGAGACGCGCACGGATCCCTCCGACGACGATCAGCTCGACGTCGCGGGGGCAGGAGACCAGGGCATGATGTTCGGCTACGCGTCCAGCGAGACCGACGAGCTGATGCCGTTGCCGATCTCCCTCGCGCACAAGCTCGCGCATCGCCTCGCGTCGGTGCGCCACGCCGAGGTGATTCCGTATCTGCGTCCGGACGGGAAGACGCAGGTGACGGTGCGCTATCGCGACGGGGTGCCGGTGGAGATCGAGAAGCTGCTGATCTCCACCCAGCACCGGGAGGGCGCCGAGTCGCTGATCCCCGACGACCTGTGGGAGCACGTGGTCGAGCCGGTGCTGCCGGCCGAGCTGTATGACCCACGCAAGCTGCGCAAGAACTTCCTGGTCAACCCGACGGGGCGGTTCGTGATCGGTGGGCCGGTGGGCGACTGCGGCCTGACGGGGCGCAAGATCATCGTCGACACCTACGGCGGCATGGCGCGCCACGGCGGCGGGGCGTTCTCGGGCAAGGATCCCTCGAAGGTCGATCGCTCGGCCGCCTATGCGGCGCGCTACGTGGCCAAGAACGTCGTCGCGGCCGGGTTGGCGCAGCGTTGCGAGGTCCAGGTCGCCTACGCGATCGGGGTGGCGCATCCGGTTTCGGTGATGGTGGAGACCTTCGGGACCGAGGCGATCGGCCGCGGCCGCATCGAGCAGCTCGTGCGCGACCACTTCGACCTGCGCCCGGGCGCGTTCCGCGAGTACCTGAAGCTGCACCGCCCGATCTACCAGAAGACCGCAGCCTATGGCCACTTCGGCCGTGAGGACCACGACTTCACGTGGGAGCGCACGGACAAGGCCGCCGTGCTGCGCGACGCCGCGGGCCTCGGGAACCGCGAGGGCGCCGCTCCCAGCGTGGCCTGACGTAGGCGGACTTCCCGGATCCGCCTTCGACACCTTCGAGTGGAACGAGGGTTACCGCCCGACCTTCGGGATGGTCGGCATCGACCGGGCCGGCGGGCTGCGCCGCGAGGTACGCGAGAGCGCCCGCCGCTTCGGCGCGCTCGCGCGCACGAGATCGCTCAGCGTGTTCGAGTAACCCCGGCCGGGTATCGCCGGTCCTGGAACGCCGTGTCGTCGGGGGGGAGGATGGATGTCCGAGGTGTTCGCCAGTCCGAGATCCGGCTGGACACCAACCTCACCGACTACCTGATCCTCGCCATCTACTTCGTCGCGGTCCTGGGCATCGGCTTCGTGGCGCGGCGCTACATCAAGACGAGCCTCGACTACTTCCTCTCGGGCCGCGCCCTGCCGGCGTGGATCACCGGCCTGGC
>DASQFQ010000292.1:0-3936 GCA_035633075.1 Solirubrobacteraceae bacterium
CGAGGGTTCGAATCCCTCCCCCTCCGCTACAAAGCGAACTTTCGCGGATTTGCTGGCACTTCGCTAGCCGTGTGACCGCTCGCTGGCGTGCGCGCTTTCGTCAACGAGCGTCAGCGCACGCCTCCTCTGGCGGAGGTTCATTCCCCCGCCATTCCCCCCCGGACCGGGTGGCGGCTTCCGGCGACCTGCTTGCCTCAGCCCTGGGGAGTGCGTCGGTCTACGGAACCGAAGGTCTCAGGTTCGAATCCTGACGGGCGCGCTTGCCCTGCCTGTTCGTTGCCGCCCCGGGTCTCCGCATGGCGGCGCCGCTGGATCCGCGGGCGCCTGCAGCTCGAGTCGACCACGAGGCCCTCCTCGAGTGGCGGCGGTAAACCGCTGGACTGGCTTGACGGAACGCCCTGAGCGCGGGCCGGGCGCCGAAGATCCGCCGAGTCCGCCAACATGCACGACGGTGTTGCCGTCCCGTGAACGTTCTGCGACCACGCCGGGGCAGCTCTCCCGCCGCGCCGTGATCGCCGGTCCGCTGGTCGCCGGCGTCACGCTGATCGGAGCCCTCTGGGCCACGCGGGAGGCTGGCGTCCCGTTCCGTGATCCCGACAACGTCGCCGCCAAGTACCTGGTGCTGGTGGGTCTCGGCGTGGTCGTCATGTGGGCGCTGGACATCGTCGTGCGCGCCGCCTGCCGGACGCGGACGCGCTGGCCGTCGCGCGAGACGCTGCGCGAGGTCCGCCGCGAGCGGTGGTCGTGGAAGCGCGGCCTCGCCGCGGCGTGCGCGCTGGTGAGCTTCTACGTCTCCTACCTCGCCTACCGCAACATCAAGAGCATGGTCCCGCTGCTGCGCCCCGACGACCTTTTCGACCGCGAGCTCGCCGACCTGGACCGGGCGATCTTCGCAGGCCAAGACCCGTGGGAGCTGCTGCACTCGCTGCTGGGCACGGGGATCCTCGGCCACGCCCTGTCGTTCATCTACGTGGCGTTCATCGTCTTCCTGCCGCTGTCGATGGCGCTTGCGCTCGTGTTCACCCGCGATCTGTCGACCGGCCTGTTCTACACGACGGCGCTCTCGCTGAACTGGCCGCTGGGCGCGCTGACCTACCTGCTGGTCCCCGCCCTCGGACCGATCTACGCGTTCCCGGGGGACTTCAGCGACCTGCCCGCGTCCAAGGCCGCCGAGCTGCAGCGGACCCTGATGAGCGACCGCCTGGAGTTCCTGCGCGATCCCGTTGAGGCCGCCGGCCAGCACATCGCCGCGTTCGCGTCGCTGCACGTCTCGATGATCTTCACCGCCGTGGTGACCGCCCACCTGCTCGGCCTCGGCCGGCGCGTGCGGATCACGCTATGGACGGTCCTGACGCTGTCGGTCGTCGCCACCGTCTACCTTGGCTGGCACTACGTGATCGACGACGTCGCCGGGGTCGTGCTCGCGCTCGTCGCCCTCTGGCTGGCCTGGGCGCTGACGGGCTTTCAGCCGCGCGGCGTGCCCCGCCTGCGCCGCGGCGCCGCGACCGCGAAGACGACGTGAGCGCGATCCGCGTCGCGGCGTCGCCCGCCCCCGTCGTCGAGGACGCGCAGCCCTCGTGGCGCAGCGTGCTGGCCGGCCCGCTGGTGGCCGCGATGACGCTGGCGGGGGCGATCGTGGCGGCCGACTCCATCGACGTCGAGCTCCGCGACCCCGACGGCGTCGCGGGACGGCGGCTCGTCTGGGTCGTCATCTTCGTGCTCGTGCTGGTGGCCATGGACGTCTTCGTCCGGGCGGCCCGGCGCGCGCAGCGCAAGCTGCCGCCGCGGGCGGTGCTCGCCGAGGTGCGCGCCGAGCGCTGGAGCTGGCCGCGGGGCCTGGCCGTCGGCAGCGCGCTGGTGAGCTTCTACATCTCCTACCTGGCCTACCGCAACCTCAAGAGCGCCGTGCCGCTGCTGCGGCCCGACGACCTCCTGGACCGCCAGCTGGCCGACCTGGACCGCGTCCTCTTTCTGGGCAGCGACCCAGCCGACCTCACGCACGCGATCTTCGGCACTGGCGCCGCCGCCGAGGTGCTGTCGGTCATCTACCTCTTCTACGTCCTGTGCGTCCCGATCTCGCTCGCCGTCGCGCTCGTGTTCTCGGCGAACCTGCCGGGCGGCATGTTCTACGCGACGGCCGCGGCGATCAACTGGCCGATCGGTGCGCTGAGTTACATCGCGCTGCCGGCGCTGGGGCCCGTCTACTACGTGCCGGAGGACTTCCGCGACCTTCCGGTCACCGAGGTGTCCGAGCTGCAGGAGCTGATGCTCGACCAGCGCGTGGAGTTCCTCGCCGACCCTTCGGTCACCGGTACCTCCCAGAGCATCGCCGCGTTCGCGTCGGTGCACGTGTCGGTGATCCTCACCGCCGTTCTGGCCGCCTACCTGCTGGGCTTCGGACGGCGCACGCGCCTCGGCCTGTGGGTGCTGCTGTGGTCGTCGGTGCTCGCGACCGTCTACCTCGGCTGGCACTACGTAATCGACGACGTCGCTGGCGTGGCGATCGCGCTGCTCGCGCTGTGGCTGGCCAGCAAGCTGACCGGCTTCCGGATGGACCCGAGGGCTTTCCGTAGTCGTAGAAGCCGCGGCCGCTCTTCCGGCCGTGCATCCCGCTCACGACCATCCGCTTGAGCAGCGGGGGTGGGGCGTACTCGGGGCGCTTGTGCTCCTCGGAGAACGCCTCGCAGATCGCGTAAGAAGTGAGGATCCGGTAGACGAGGGTGCCGTGCACCATGTCCGTGGCAAGGCAAGGTCGAGATCGGGGCGCAGCTCCCCGCGATCTACTCCGCGTTGGAGGACCTCTCGTATTGCCGTGCGCACGGGCTGAATCAGCTCCCGCTGCATAGCCCGGTGAAGCTCGTCGTCGCTGAGCGACTCGGCGATGAGGCGGGGACCGATCCGTGGCAGAGAACCAGGGGCCACGCGCGCGAGCTGGTTTCGCTGAAAGGCCATGAAGTCAGCCGCGACCGACCCGCGCGCAGGTCATTTGTGGCCGCATTCGCTGTTAATGTGGCTACATGACCAAGAACGTCGGCCTGCGCGAGTTCAAGGACAGAGTCAGCAGCTACATCGAGCGCGTGGAGGGAGGCGAGGTCGTGACCATCACCAAGCGGGGAAAGCCGGTTGCTCGGCTCATCCCCGCGGACGTTTCCCCGGGGGTGGCACGACTTCTGGCGGAAGGGCGACTGCGCTGGAACGGCGCCACGCCGCCCTTGCCTAGAGCGCTGGCGCTTCGGGGCGACGGGAAGTCGGCGGCGGACTATGTGAGCGAGGGACGCCGCTGATCCTGTTTCTCGATACCAGCGCGCTGATCAAGCTGTTCGTCGAGGAGGCCGGCACCTCGGATGTGCAGCGTGCGCTGCGGGCTGCCGCGGCGGTTGCCGTAGCCGAAATCACATATGTGGAGGCGCATTCGGCGCTCGCGCGGATGCGCGCCGGTGAACGCCTCACTGGCCCGGGATACAGGGCGAAGCGGTCTGAGCTCGACGGGTTCTGGGGCAGCGTTGTGGTCGCGGACATCTCGACAGAGCTCATACGGCGCGCGGCTGACCTGGCCGCTCAGCATGTGCTGCGCGCGTACGACGCCGTGCAGCTCGCGGCCGCGCTGGTGGTGCGAGAGGCCGATGACACCGGGTTCGCCTGTTGGGACGACGAACTTAGACGAGCCGCCCGCGCGGAGAACCTGACGCTCGTCCCGTCCTAGATCCGTTTCCGAGCTGACCGGCTCATCATCGCTGCAGCGAGCGTTGCAGCGCAGCGGCGGTGCTTTCGCTCTACGAAGCGGGTTCGGGGCGAATCGCGGTCGGTCTACGGAACCGGAGGTCCCAGGTTCGAATCCTGACGGGCGCGTTCCGAACCTCCCTGGTAATCGACCTCTCGGCCGCTCAAATCCCGGCCGAGTGCGCAGTGGCCCGCCTCTAGCCGCCCCCGGTAGCC
>DASQFQ010000293.1:0-3680 GCA_035633075.1 Solirubrobacteraceae bacterium
GAGCAGAGGGAGAAGCTGCTTCCGCGCATGGCGACCGGCGAGATCCGCGCGGCGTTCTCGCTCTCGGAGCCCGAGCTCGGCTCCGACGTGCAGGCGATCAAGTCGACCGGGCGCAAGCTCGAGGACGGCTCCTACGAGCTCAACGGCCAGAAGATGTGGGTCACCAACGGCCTGCGGTCGGGCCTGGTGTTCGTCCTGGTCAAGACCGACCGCGAGGCCGACCCGCCCTACAAGGGCATGACCTGCTTCATCTGCGAGAAGGAGCCGGGGGCGTCGGAGAATCCGGGCCTGACCGTCCCGCCCAAGATCAGGAAGATGGGCTACAAGGGCGTCGAGTCCACCGAACTGGTCTTCGACGGCTACCGCTGCCCCGCGGACATGATCCTCGGCGGCGAGGAGGGCGGCCTCGGCCGGGGCTTCGCCCAGATGATGGACTCGCTCGAGGTCGGCCGCGTCAACGTCGCCGCCCGCGGCGTCGGCATCGCCCAGCGCGCTCTGGAGCTGGCGCTGCGCTACTCCCAGGAGCGCAAGGCCTTCGGCCGCCAGATCGCCCAGCACCAGGCGATCCAGTTCAAGCTCGCCGACATGGCCACCAAGGTCGAGGCCGCCCGGCTGCTGACGTTCAAGGCCGCGCGGATGAAGGACGCCGGCGAGCGCTCCGACCTCGAGGCCGGCATGGCGAAGCTCTTCGCCTCGGAGGCCGGCAAGGAGGTCGTCGAGGACAGCTTCCGGATCCACGGCGGCTACGGCTACTCCAAGGAGTACGAGATCGAGCGCCTCTACCGCGACGCCCCGCTGCTGCTGATCGGCGAGGGCACCTCGGAGATCCAGCGCATGGTCATCGGCAAGAAGCTCCTGCAGCGCCACAAGATCTGATCCGCGGGCGGCGCGACCCCTGGCGGGGCGGGCTGGGATGGTTCATCGATGCCGGACGGCCAGCTCATCCTCGTCGCGGGCGCGCTGCTGGCCGCGGGCCTGGGTGCCTCGCTGCTGGCGGGGAAGGTTCGCGTCCCCGGGCTCCTGCTCTTCCTCGGGCTCGGCATGCTCATCGGGTCCGACGGCACGGGCTGGATCGACTTCTCCGACTACGAGCTGGCCCGCACGATCGGGATCGTCGCCCTGGCGCTGATCCTGTTCGAGGGCGGGCTGACCTCGGGTGTGCTCGAGATCCGGCCAGTGCTGGGCACGGCGGTCAGCCTGGCCGTCATCGCGACGGCGCTCACCGCGCTCATCGCGGGCGCGGCGGCTGCGCTGCTATTCGGCTTCTCCCTGCTCGACGGCCTGCTGCTCGGCGCCATCCTCGCCTCCACCGACGGTGCCGCCATCTTCGCGCTGCTGCGGGGCTCGACGCTGCGGCGCCGGCTCGCGCGGACGCTCGAGGGAGAGGCGGGCCTCAACGACCCGATCGCCGTGCTGCTCGTGCTGGCACTCGTCGAGGTGATCGTGCAGCCCGGCTATGGCGCCGGCGACGTCGCCCTCCTGCTCGTGCGCCAGCTGGGGATCGGCCTCGCGGTCGGCGGCGCGGTGGGCTGGCTTGCCGTCGCCGCGTTCCGGCGGGCGCAGCTCGCGACGGCCGGGCTTTACCCGGTCGCCTCGCTGGCCACCGCCGCGCTCGCGTACGGAGGCGCCGACAGCCTGGGCGGCTCGGGCTTCCTCGCCATCTACCTCGCGGGGCTGGCGCTGGGCAGCGGCACGGTGCCGGCGCAGCAGACCATCTCGAGCTTCCATCAGGGGCTCGCCTGGGTCGCTCAGCTCGGGCTGTTCCTCACCCTGGGGCTGCTCGTCTTCCCGAGCCAGCTCGGCGACGTCGCGCTCCAGGGCACCGGGCTGGGGCTCGTGGTAGCCGTGGTGGCGCGCCCGCTCGCGGTGATGGTGGCGACGACGTTCTCGCACCTCAACGCCGCCGAACGGCTGGTGCTGGGCTGGGCCGGGCTGCGCGGCGCGGTGCCGGTGGTGCTCGCGACCTTCCCGGTGCTCGCCGACGTTCCGGGCAGCCGGGAGTTCTTCAACATCGTGTTCTTCGCCGTGCTCGTCTCGACGCTCGCCCAGGGCACGACCTTCGAGCCGCTCGCACGGCGCCTCGGGGTCACGACGAGCGAGCCTGCGCTCCCCAGGCCGCTTGCGGAGGCGGGGACGATCAGGGGCCTGGGCGCCGAGATCCTCGAGTATCCCGTCGGGCGCGAGGACGCGATCGTCGGCGCGCGGGTGCGCGACCTCGGGCTCCCGCGCGACGCCGTCGTCAACGTGATCGTCCGCGAGGGCCAGGCGATTCCCCCGCGCGGCTCGACGCGCCTGCGCGCCGGTGATCGCCTGCACGTGCTGCTGCGCCAGGAGGCCGCGCGCCGCGTCCTGGACATCCAGAGTCGCTGGCGCTCGGGGCCCGTCGGGCGCCCGCCCCGCCCGCGCAGGCCGGCGCTGGGCCGCGAGGCGATCCTCTCGACCGGCCCCTGGCGCGACGAGGCCGGCGACCCGGCCCAGCCCGAGGCGGTGGCCGGGCGGGCAGTGGTCGAGCAGTTGCGCATCCGGCGCGACGCGCCGGGCGGCCTGTGGGTCCTCGACGACGGCCGCTACGCGGTCACGGGTGCCCTCTACGCCCTCGGCGGGCGCTCGGACCTCTCCGACTGGGCGCGCCGCCGGATGCGGGACGCGGAGCCCGACGAGCGGGCATGGCTGCAGACCGTCGTGGGGGCGCTCGCCTTCGAGCTCCCGGAATAAGCCCTACTCGGGCGTCACGTACGCGCCCGACAGCCCGCCGTCGACCAGGAACGTCGAGGCGGTGACGTAGGAGGACTCGTCCGAGGCGAGGAAGACCACGGCGTTGGCCAGCTCGACGGCCTCGGCGAAGCGGCCCATCGGCAGGTGCACGAGCCGCCGCGCGGCCTGCTCGGGGTCGCTGGCGTAGAGCTCGCGCAGCAGCGGCGTGTTGACCGGACCCGGGCACAGCGCGTTGACGCGCACGCCACGGCGCGCGAACTCGACGCCGAGCTCGCGGGTCAGCGCCAGTACGCCGCCCTTGGACGCCGTGTAGGAGATCTGCGACGTCGCGGCGCCCATCACTGCGACGAACGAGGCCGTGTTGACGACCGAGCCGCCGCCGGACGCGAGCAGGTGGGGAATGCCGTGCTTGCAGCAGAGGAAGACCGAGCGCAGGTTGACGTCCTGGACGCGCTGCCACGCCTCGAGCGAGGTGTTGAGCACCGAGGCGTCGTCGCCGGGCGAGATCCCCGCGTTGTTGAACAGCACGTCGACGTGCCCGTACTCGGAGCGCACGCGGGCGTAGAGCTCGCGCACCGCCGCCTCGTCGGTGACGTCGGCGGCGAGCGCGAGGTCGCCGGGGGAGTTCTCGCCCAGGTCGACCCCCACGACGGTCGCGCCCTCCTCGCCGAAGCGCTCGACGGTGGCGGAGCCGATCCCGCCCGCGGCCCCGGTGACGACGCACACCTTCCCGGCCAGCCGGGTCATCGCGTCGCGTAGTAGACGGACTTGAGCTCGGTGTAGTGCTCGAGCGCGTGCGGGCCGAGCTCGCGCCCGATCCCCGACTGCTTGAAGCCCCCGAACGGCGTCGAGACGCGCACCGAGGTGTTGGAGTTGATCGAGATCACGCCCGTCTCCAGCGCCCGGGCGACGCGCAGCGCCTTGGCGCCGTCGCGCGTCCAGATCGACCCGGAGAGGCCGTAGAT
>DASQFQ010000294.1:0-5545 GCA_035633075.1 Solirubrobacteraceae bacterium
CTGCGCACGCTCGCCGACGAGCACCCCGGCACGCGCTCCCAGTTGTTCTCCGGCGAGGGCCGGCTCAACCGTTACGTCAACGTCTACCTCAACGACGAGGACGTCCGCGTCCTCGACGGGCTGGAGACTCCCGTAGGCACCACGGACACGCTTGTCATCCTCCCGGCCATGGCCGGTGGCCAGCTTAACTAGGCCTTCACCGGCCAGCGGTGTAGCGAACGCGCGCTCTCCTTCGGGATCGATGCGCCTACCAACGCCCTCCGGCGGAGTTCAGATGCGAACCTGGCGCGCCCACCGGGCTACACTTTCTGAAGTGCCACCTTCCGATCTCCAGAACCGGCCGTGCGGCGGGCGCTACGGCGACATCGTCCAGGCCATCGGCAACACGCCGCTGGTCGAGCTCAAGCGCCTTTCGCCCAAGCCCGGGGTCCGCATCTGGGCCAAGCTGGAGTCCCACAACCCGACGGGATCGGTCAAGGACCGCGTCGCCCGCGCGATGATCGAGGACGCCGAGGAGAAGGGCGCGATCTCACCGGGCCAGACGATCCTCGAGCCGACCTCGGGAAATACGGGGATCTCGCTGGCGATGATCTGCTCGCGCAAGGGCTATCCCGTGCAGGTCGTCATGCCCGAGAACGTCACCCCCGAGCGCACGCAGCTGCTGAAGATGTACGGGGCCGAGATCGTGTACTCGCCGGGCGACCGGGGCTCCAACGGGGCCGTGGAGATGGCGCTTGACCTTGCGGCCTCGGAGTCGCGCTTCTACATGCCCTACCAGTACGGCAACCCGGCCAACCCCGGCGCCCACTACCACGGGACGGGGCCGGAGCTGCTGGAGGAGCTCGACGAGATCAGCGCCTTCGTGGCGGGCCTCGGCACGGGCGGCACGCTCATGGGGACCGGGCGCCGGCTGAAGGAAGAGCTCGGCGACGCCGTGAAGATCGTGGCCGCCGAGCCGATGCAGGGCGAGCCGGTGCAGGGCCTGCGCTCGCTCGACGACGGGTTCATCCCGCCGATCATCGATCTGGCCCTGCTGGACCGCAAGATCTTCGTCACCAACCACGACGCGATCGTGTGGACCCGCCGCCTGCTCGTGGAGGAGGGCATCTTCGCGGGCGTGTCCTCCGGCGCCATCGCCTCCATCGCGGTGCGCATCGCCTCCGAGCTCGACGAGGGCAACGTCGTCTTCCTGGTCTGCGACGACGGGTGGAAGTACCTCTCGTCGGGGCTCTACACCCGGCCCGTGGAGGAGATCGAAGGCCTGGAGTCCACGGTCTGGTGGTGATCCGCCCCCGGCGGGTCGGCGAAGCCCGACCATGGACCTCGCCCGCGGCCGTCGCGCTGCCTCCTCGTTGCTCGACAAGCCCGGGAGCTACCGCTACTACTGTGTGCTCCACCGCTTCATGCAGGCCGATCTGATCGTCGAATAACCACCGAAGGGAACGTCGTCATGCCATTCAACGTCGGACCGATGGAGCTCATCATCGTCTTGGTCATCGCCCTGATCGTCCTGGGCCCCAAGCGCCTCCCCGAGGCGGGCCGCGCCATCGGCAAGGGCCTCAAGGAGTTCAAGGACTCGATCAGCGGCAACTCGCCCGACGACGACGACGACGACGACGGTCGGGAGCCCGCCGCGATCCGCACGGACTCGAGCGTCCGCAACGACGAGAAGCCGGTGGAAAGCCCGTTCGCGCAGCGCTGAGGAGGCGCATGCGGATCGGCCGAGACCTGCTCGACCGGATCGTCGAGCAGGCGCGCTCGGAGGCGCCCAACGAGTGCTGCGGGATCATCGCCGCGTACGACGGACGGGCGGTGGCCGTGCATCCTGCCCGCAACGCGGCGGCCTCGCCGTTGCGCTACGAGATGGACGGGATGGAGCAGTACCGGATCCAGTCCGCCATCGAGGACGAGGGGCGCGAGCTGGGCGCGATCTATCACTCCCACACGCGCTCGGCGCCCTATCCGTCGCAGACCGACATCAACCTCGCCTTCTATCCCGAGGCGCTCTACGTGATCGTCGGGGTGGCGGGCGACGAGCCCGAGATCCGCGCCTTCCGGATCGTCGACGGCGAGGTCACCGAGCGGCCGCTCGAGATCGATTGACCGAGCGGCTCGTCACGGTAGCCGTCGCGCGGCATCAGGCCGAGGCCGAGCTCATGCAGGGGCTGCTGCACGAGGCGGGGATCCCCTCACTGGCGCGCCGGTCGGGCGGCTTCGACGTCCCGGACTTCCTCGCCAGCGGGCCCCGGGACATCGTCGTCGCGCAATCCGCCGAGGACGCTGCCCGCGACGTGCTGGGCACCACGGGGGCGGGGGCCGCCGCGCCGCCGGCGGCCGGCGCCTCGGCGCCGTGGGTGCGACCGCTGGCCGCGGCGCTCGCCGTGCTGGTCGTCGCCCTGTTGGCGGCGGGCGTCATGGCGGTGGTCTGGCCGTGAGGTCCGGCGGGGACTGACGGGCCAATCGCGTGAGGTGCGAGCGCCATGCCTGCTCGGTGTGGCGCAGCGGGCGGCCCCGAAACGCGTGCTCGAGCGCGCCTGCGACCAGCGGGGCGCGAGCCAGCGCGACGCAGGCGCGCTCACCCTCCTCGTGTGCCAGCAGGTCGAAGACCGTGCCGCCGAGCAGCAGGGCGTCGCGACGGCCGGGGGGGAAGCTCGGGGTCGGTGGAGCGTGCAGCCGCAGCGCGATCGCGGGTCGCAGGTGCCGGGTCTGCCCCGCGAAATACTGCGCGGCGCCCTCCAGCAGCCATGCCGAGCGGCCGCGGAGCACGCGCGGCCCGCGCCGGCCCGCGCCGAGCGCGCGCTTGGCGAGCAGCGCCGACGGCGTGAGCATGAGCATCTCCAGCGAGCCCTCGACGTTCGAGGCGCGCCGGGCGAGCAGGCGCGGCGAGAGCACGTGCAGCTCGGTCCGCGTCGTCGCGCCCACGATGTAGCGCCGCGCGGCCGGTGCGGTCATCGCCCGCTGGACGGGCAGCCACGGCTGCGCGGCGTCGAGCTGCGCGGTGGAGCCGTGGATGACCACCGCCAGCTCCCCGATCTCCACGTCGAAGAGCCCCTCGAGCCGGGTCCGCGCGTACTCGAGCTGGGCCAGCACGCGCCCGGCCTCGGCGACGTCCGACTCGTCGTGGCGAGCGACGAACGTCTCCGACGCGGTCTCCAGCCAGGCCATGTCGAAGTTCTACCGGGCCGCCGCCGACGGCCTGGCGGGGCGCCTGGGCCTGAACCTCGACGGTCTGCTGGAGGGTCGGGCGGTTGATCGAGTGGACCAGCGGCCGGGTCGCGCCGCCACGGCGGTTGCGGCGGCCCGGACCGGGAGTGACTCGCCCGAACGCTACCGCTCAGCCCGCTCGCACGCGGCACACCGCCGCGGGACGGCCTCCCGCTCAGGCGTACGCGGGGGCGCCGTTGCCGTCGGTGAGCGCAGCGATCTCCTCGGACGCGCGGTCGAACTCCTCGTCCGACAGCACCGGGGTCCCCTCGAAGGGGAGCTCGCGCGAGATCTCGAGGAACGAGCGACAGCCGCCATGGTCGTCGCGCACCTTGACCGTCACCGGGCGCGGGATGCGGTAGGTCCGCAGCAGCAGGACGTGCAGCGGATGGCGCCGCTTCCAGGCCAGGCGCTTCTCCGCATAGTCCGGCGTCCAGACGTAGAAGGGAGCGAGCGCCTCGACGGCGCGGCGGTCGGTGACCGTCCAGGCTCCCGCGACCTCAGCCCAGGCGCGGATTCGCACGCGGTCGGGCTGCTGGATCCCGCCGTCCATCGTCAGGGCGCGGGCCGGCGGCTCACCATCCGCCCACACGCCCTCCTCGAGGGCGCGTCGCAGCTCGGGCTGGTGGGACTCACGCACCAGGTCGTAGCGCTGGTGGTCGAAGGTGGGGTAGAGGAAGAAACGTTCGTGCGCGACCTCGAAGTGCTTGTCGGGCTCGCGGATGCCGCCCTTGCGCAGGGTCACGAGCTGCTCGCCCTCGGCAAGCGCGCGCACGGTGACAGCCCATTCCTTGAAAGCGATTGGCATAGATAGGAGAGACAGATTGGTCCGGCGGCCCTGCTGCCTCGCGCGGGAAACTTCGAGGCGGCGAGGAGGTCACATACTATGCACAAAGTCGGAAAATCTCATAATTTCCCTGCCAATCTCCCATTCCGTGTAATAGGTCGAACGCCGGTCGACTTTGTTTGGAAAGTCACAAGAATGTCAGACGCGCGTGTCGGCGAGGCTCTCGAGCACCTCGAGCACCGCGGCGAAGTCCTGCTCCCCGAGCCCCCGGCCGACGCCGGCGCTGTAGAGCTCGCCGGCGAGCGCGGCAAAGGGGAAGGGAGCGCCCACGCTGCGGGCCTCCTCCAGGCAGAGCCCGACGTCCTTGAGCATGTGCTCGAGCTTGAACAGCGGGGTGAAGTCGTGCTCGAGCATCGGCCGTGCCTTGAGGTCGAGCATCGCCGAGGCCGCCGAACCGGCGCCCATGACCTCCACGAGCGCCTCCAGGTCGACGCCGGCGCGACGGCCGACCACGAGGGCCTGGGCGAGCGTGGCGCAGTTCACGGCCGACACGGAGTTGGAGATCACCTTCACCGCCTGGCCCTGGCCGACCGCGCCCGCGTGCACGATCAGGCGTCCCATCGCCTCGAGCAGGGGGCGGGCGCGGGCCATGTCCGCGTCGGACCCGCCGGTCATGATCGTCAGGGTCCCGTCATGCGCCTTGGGCGCCGAGCCCGTCACGGGGGCGTCCACGAAGCCGTGCCCGCAGTCGCGCAGCGCCTCGCCGATGCGCCGCGCATCGGCCGGGGCGATCGTCGAGCAGTCGATGAACAGCGTGCCCGGCGGGGCGCCCGCCACGGCGCCGTCCTCGCCGAACAGCATCGCCTCGACCTGCGGGCCGTCGACGACCATGGTGATGACAGCGCCGGCGCCCGCGGCGGCCTCGCGCGGCGTGCCCGCGACCGCCGCATCGTGTTCGGCGGCCCACGCCTGCGCCTTCTCGCGCGTCCGGTTGAAGACGGTCAGCTCATGTCCGGCGCGGCGCAGGTTCGCCGCCTGCCGGGATCCCATGATGCCGAGGCCTATGAAGCCGATCCGGTCGGGCACGGTGACGCACCCTATTCGCCGCTAGGCGGCCAGCACGACCTCCTCGGTGTCGGCCAGGTGCCGGCCGACAGTTGAGTTCGCATCAAGTTCGACACGGCGTCAGCGCCAACTCGCCAACTCGACAGGTGTGCCGCCTGCGGCGATCACCGAGTGCCGGCCGTCGAGGGCGGCGTCGGTGCGGGGGAAATCACGGCGGGCGTGTGCGCCGCGGCTCTCCTCGCGCGCGAGCGCGCCGGCGGCGACGAGCCGCGCCTCGCCGTCACTGAAGCTGATGCTGGCCGCGAGGATCACGATCGCGGCCGCGATCGCGGCGTTGACCGCCTTCTGCGCCGGGTAGGTCACCGGGCGGCCGCCGATCAGCTCCTGCAGCTTCGCGAACGCGACCAGCGAGCCGGCGAACGAGATGCACCCGATCACGAGCGAGAGGCCGATCGCGATCGATTGTGCGAGGGCCGCGCGGCCGGGGTC
>DASQFQ010000295.1:0-3295 GCA_035633075.1 Solirubrobacteraceae bacterium
ATCGGCCGCGCCGGCCACAACGTCGGCGAGGTCTCCAAGGGCCGCATCTTCCCCAAGTTCCGCGCCGACCTGCTCGAGTGCGCCGTCGTGGCGCGGCGCATGCGCGAGGGCCTGATCGAGACGACGGTGGTGCCGCGCAACGCCCTCGACGTCCTCGCCCAGCAGATCGTCGCCATCGCGGCCTCGGCGGACCTCGTCGAGGTCGACGCGCTGCAGGCGCTGGTCTGCCGCACCCACTCCTACGCGGAGCTGTCGCGCCCCCAGCTCGAGAACGTGCTCGACATGCTCGACGGCCGCTACCCGTCGGAGGAGTTCGGCGAGCTGCGGCCGCGGATCGTCTGGGACCGGGTCGCCGGCACCATCCGCGCGCGCAAGGGCGCCCGCGCGCTCGCCGTCACGAACGCGGGCACGATCCCCGATCGCGGGCTGTTCTCGGTCAACCTGCCCGACGGCCGCCGCGTCGGCGAGCTCGACGAGGAGATGGTCTACGAGGCGCGGCCCGGCCAGGTCTTCCGGCTCGGGGCGACCTCGTGGCGGATCGAGGACATCACGCGCGACCGCGTGGTGGTCACCCCCGCGCCGGGCGTGCCCGGGGCGGTGCCGTTCTGGAAGGGTGACTCGCTGGGCCGGCCGCCCGAGCTCGGCGCGGCGATCGGCGCCTTCGCGCGCTGGGCGGTCACCCAGGAGGCTGAGACGCTCGAGCGCGACTACGACCTCGACGGCAAGGCGGCGCGCAACCTGCTCGGCTACCTGCGCGAGCAGGAGGACGCCACCCGCGTCCTGCCGAGCGACCGCACGATCGTGGTCGAGCGCTTCCGCGACGAGATCGGCGACTGGCGCCTTTGCGTCCTGAGCCCCTACGGGGGGCGCGTCCACGCCGCCTGGGGCCTGGCGCTGTCCGCCCGCATCCGCGACGAGTACGGCCTGGAGTCCGACGCGATCTGGTCCGACGACGGCATCATCGTCCACCTGCCCGACGCCGACGAGCCGCCCGGGGCCGAGCTCGTGCTGATCGACCCGGACGAGGTCGAGGACCGCGTGGTCGCCGAGCTGGGCGGCAGCGCGCTGTTCGGCGCGCGCTTCCGCGAGAACGCCGGGCGCGCGCTGCTGATCCCGCGCGCCTATCCCGGCCGGCGCACGCCGCTGTGGCAGCAGCGCCTGAAGTCCCAGACGCTGCTCGAGGTCGCCAAGCGCTACGGCCAGTTCCCGATCGTGCTCGAGACCTACCGCGAGTGCCTGCGCGACGTGTTCGACCTTCCCACGCTGCAGGACCTGCTGCGCAAGCTCCACTCGCGCGAGCTGAGCGTGGTCGAGGTCGAGACCCAGACGGCCTCGCCGTTCGCCTCCTCGCTGCTCTTCGACTACGTCGCGACCTACATGTACGAGGGCGATACGCCCAACGCGGAGCGCAAGGCGGCGGCGCTGGCGCTCGACCGCGAGCTCCTGCGCGAGCTGCTCGGCCAGGAGGAGCTGCGCGAGCTGATCGACCCGGGGGCGCTGGAGGTCGTCGAGGCCGACCTCCAGCGGATCTCCGAGCGCACGCGGGCCGAGAGCCCCGACGCGCTTCACGACGTGCTGCGTCGCGTCGGGGACCTCACGGCCGAGGAGGTCGCGCTGCGGGTCGCGCCCGGCGCCGACGCCGGCGCGTGGCTGTCCGAGCTCGCCGGCGAGCGCCGGGCGATCCGGCTGCGCCTCGGCGGCGAGGGGCGCTGGGCGGCGGCCGAGGACGCCGGCCTCTACCGCGACGCGCTCGGCGCCGTGCCGCCGTCGGGGCTTCCCGAGGCCTTCCTCGCCGACGTGCCCGACGCCATGGAACGCCTGGTCCGGCGCTTCGCGCGGACGCACGGGCCCTTCGAGGGCGCTGCCCTGCGCAACCGCTACGGCCTGGACCTGACGCCCGTGCTCGCGGGGCTCGAGCGCGCGGGCGACGTCGTGCGGGGCGAGCTGCGCCCGGGAGGCACCCAGCGCGAGTGGTGCGACCCCGAGGTCCTGCGGCGCCTGCGGCGCGCCTCCCTTGCCGCCCTGCGCAAGGAGATCGAGCCCGCCGACCAGCGCGCGCTCGCGCGCTTCATGCCGAACTGGCAGGGGGTCGACCGCCACCCGCCCGCCGGCGCGGGGATCGACCGGCTGCGCGAGACGCTGATACCGCTGCAGGGCCTCGCACTGCCCGCCGACGTGTGGGAGCGTGACGTGCTCCCGCGCCGCGTCGGCGCCTACTCGCCGTCGTGGATGGACCAGCTGTGCGCCGCAGGAGAGCTCGTGTGGATCGGGGCGGGCCCGCTGGGGCGCCGCTCGGGGAAGCTCGCGCTCTACTTCCGCGAGGACGTGCGGCTGCTCGGCCCGCCGGCGCCCGCCAAGGAGGCTCCCGCCGAGCACGCGCACGAGGCGATCCGCGAGCGCCTGCGGGCCGGCGCCTGCTTCTTCACCGACCTGCTCGTGGACGTGGCCGGGCTGCCGAGCGAGGAGCTGCAGCAGGCGCTGTGGGACCTCGTTTGGGCGGGCGAGGTCACCAACGACGCCTTCGCACCGGTGCGCTCGCCCCGCCTGTCGGCCCCGTGGGGCCAGCAGGCGCGCGCCGAGCGCGCGCGGCGGCGGCGCTTCTCCACGCGCCGCGCCGGCTCCCAGCCCCAGATCCAGGGCCGCTGGTCGCTCGTGTCGACGCTCTTCTCGACCCCCGAGGACCCGGTCGCGCGCCGCCGCGCCCAGGCCGAGCTGCTGCTCGAGCGCTACGGCATCGTCACCCGCGAGCAGGTGCTCGCCGAGGGCATCCCCGGGGGCTTCTCCTCGCTCTATGACCAGCTCGTCGCGCTGGAGACGGTCGGCGTCGCGCGCCGCGGCTACTTCGTCGAGGGCCTCGGCGGCGCGCAGTTCGCGCTGCCCGGCGCGGTCGAGCGCCTGCGCGCGCAGCGCGACGACGACGCCGCGCCTCCGCTCGTACTCGCGGCCACCGATCCCGCCCAGCCCTACGGCGCGGCGCTGCGCTGGCCCAAGCGCGAGGGGCGCTCGCCCGCCCGCCATCCCGGCGCCTACGTGGTGCTGGCGGGCGCCGAGCCCGTCCTCTACGTCGAGCGCGGGGGGAAGGGCCTGCAGGTGCTCGTCGAGGCCCACGACCCGCGCCTGGGCGACGCGACGGCTGCCCTGGCCGACGCGGTGCAACGCGGGCGCATCAAGCGCCTGGCGATCGAGAAGGTCGACGGCGAGCCCGTGGTCGGCTCGGAGTGGGAGGACGCGCTGCTCGAGCTCGGGTTCCGCGCCGGGCCGCGCAGGCTCACGCTGACGGCATGATCGCCGCCGC
>DASQFQ010000296.1:0-4869 GCA_035633075.1 Solirubrobacteraceae bacterium
GCTGTTCACCCGCGGAGAGGCAGAGTGGCTGCCCCGGCTCGACGTTGAGGTCGACAACCTGCGCGGTGCGCTGGACTGGAGCCTTCTCCATGACCCGATCGAAGCGCTCGACCTCGTTGGGTCGCTGACCACTTTCTGGAACGTCCGAAACAGGTTTGGCGAGGGCCTGGAACGAGTCCAGGCGGCTTTGGACGCAGCCGGCGACGATGCCCCGGCCCGCTCTCGCGCGAGAGCCCTGGCGGGGCAGGCATTTATGGTGGTGAACGCGGGCTCTATCCATGACGTGGAGGGGTCGGTCAAACGGGCGCGCGCCCACGCAACCGAAGCGCTCGCGCTCTTTCGCGAGCTCGAAGACGCAAGGGGTACCGGTCATGCCCTGGTGGCCCTGGCTTGGTTTGAGCAAGGTGAGGGCTTCCCTCAGCGCGGACGGCTTGCATTCGCCGAGGAAGCCCTGGCTTGTGCCCGCGAAGCAGGGGACACGCGTGTCGCGGCGATGGCCCTGTCAGAGCGGGCCCTGGCGCTCCCCCTGGAGCAGGCGGAGGCAGACCTCGAGGGGGCCGCGCAAGCACTGCGCGAGCTTGGAGATGTCTGGGGCCTTGTGACGCTGTATTGGAACGCAGCGCACAACGCGATCAGGGCTGGCAGTCCCGAGCGTGCCGCCCCATGGCTTGACCTGGCGCTGCCGCTCGCCCGCGAGCTGGAAGACCCGTCCGACCTCATGTTCGAACCCGGGACGCTGGGCCTGTACGCGCTCTTCGTCGGCGATCTCGACCGCGCGCAGGAGGCGTTCGAGGAGCAGCTGCGGTTCTGCAGGGAGCGCGCCGACCCCCACCATGCGGCGGGAGGCCTCGGCGGTCTCGCGGCGATTGCCGCTCGCCAGGAAAGGGACGAACGGGCGGCCAACCTCCTCGGGGCGGCCGCCGCGATCGGCCCGATCGACGATCCCGACGTAGTGGCGCAACTCGATGATCGCTTCTTCACGCCTGCGCGCGCGCGCCACGGCGAACGCCGCTGGGACGAGGCACGCGCCGCAGGCTCCCAGCTGGCCTTCGAGGAGGCGATCGCCCTCGCGCTCACCCCGATCTGAGCCCCACGCGCGGGTTGCACGCCGGCTTTCGGCCGCGAGCTCGCGGCGTCGTAGGGGCGAGGGCGCTTGACATCTGCGAACTCGGCCGGCCGGGGAGATCGTCGGCCGCTGCGACGGCGGGCCGTGCGGGCCCCGCCCTAAGCGGCGTCGGCGTCGGCCCGCGACTCGCGCTCGACGACGTCGTCCCAGAACTCCGCGGCGGCGCTGGAGACGCGGGCGCCGAGCTCGGCGGGAAGCACGCGCGAGGCCAGCTCCGGGCGGTCGCTGCGGCTGGCCGAGGGCGGTGGGGGACTGGGGAGCGGTGAACGTCTGTGTGGCCATGGGGGTGCCTCCTATGGGCTGCGGGGAGGTCCTCGTTCGCGTCCATGTCGACGCGGCGCGCCGGCCGTCTGCCGTGACGATCGTCGCCGCGAGCAGCAGGTTGTCGGAGGTGAGCCCGAAGCGCGGGCCGGAGAGCCCGTGCCGGCCGCCCAGCGCCAGCTCCGGGATGCCGACCGACGGGCATGAGCCGGCCGGCACGAGCAGGCCCCTGCGCGCCAGGCGCGCGTACAGGGCGATCAGCTGGGCGCCGGCGCCGACCGTCGCGCTGCCCCAGGCGGTCAAGCGCTTCCTCCACTTCTACGGGCCGGCCACAGCGGGGGACTTCGCCGAGCGGGCCGGGTTGGCAAGGTCCTATGCCGATCGGCTCTGGAACAAGACGCAGGGCGATCTTCGGGAGGTCTCGGTCGGGAAGCGAAGGCCTGGCTCGAAAGCGCGGACCTCAAGGATCTCGAGTCGCCGCCGGGCCCGAAAGGCGTCCGGTGATCCCACCGGGCGACCGCTATCTCCAGGCGCCCAATCGAGCGCTGCTCGCTCCCGAAGCCGCCCTGCGAAGGCGCCTGTTCCGTCCGGTCGCGAGCCCGGGAGTGGTCGTCAAGGACGGAAGACTCGCTGGTCTCTGGCGGGTCAAGGCGCGCGGGAAGAAGGACGAGATCGCGATCGAGAAGCTGCGCCGGCTCAGCCGCAAGGACGTCGAGGAGGAAGCAGGGCGGATCGCGGAGCTTCGCGGCGTCGGGGAGCCCGTGCTGGTCCTCTACTAGACGAACGCTGGGGCGGGATGCGCCTTAGGTGATGTCGCATTGCGCGTCCACCGGCTGCGACGCGTGTTAGGCGGCCTGCGCGCTCGGCACGCGATTTGAGGCTTCGTCTCAGCGACGCGTGAGCATGACCGAGCGGCTCTTCGTGGCGCGCGTGCCGTCCGGCGCGGTGACCGCGACGCGCAGCGTGAGCCGGACCTTGCGGCGTTCCCGTAGGCGCTTCGCTGCCTCGCGCCAGAGCTTCACGCGCAGCGTCACCTTTCCCGCCGGGACGCTGCCCCTCACGCCGCGGCCGACGACTCTGAGCTTGGCCGCGGCGAGCAGGCCCGGCTTGGCGAGCAGCGCGGCCTCGACCTTCGAGCCGGCCGTCCCGACCTCGGCCGTCACGGGCACACCGGTCTTGACGGCCTTCCTGGCGTCGAACGATCTCGGCGCAGTGACCGTCCCGAGCGGCGAAGCGTCCGTGCCGTCCCCGGGCGGAGGCGGCGTCACCGGCGAGCTGGTGCCGTCACCGCCGCCGGGCGGATCGGACGCGGGCGTGAAGTAGCGGGTCGCTTTCAGGTGGCCGTCCTTCTCGCGGTAGATGGCGAGCGCCTCGGCGCCCGGGAGCGCGGCGAGCTGGATCGGGTGACCCTCCGTCGCGTGCGCAGCGAGCGTGTCGGCGGCGGCGAACTGGCCGCCGGCCGTGCCCGCGGTGGCCGACTTCAGCGCGCATGCGCCGCCGGAGCACCCGCCCAGCCATGCCAGCACGGCGCCGGAGCCGGCCGCGGAGAGCCGGAAGGTGCCGGTGAAAGTCGGCGACAGGTCGGCCGCGACTTGCTGTGGCGCGGTGAACGTGGTCGTGGTGCCCGCGGGCCGGAAGGCCGCGTACAGCCGGTACTCGCTGCCGACCTGCCTCGCCCACGCGACCCACGCGTTCCCGGTGGCGTCGACCGCGACCTGCGAAGCCCCGCCGTTCGTGCCGCCGACGCCGCTGTTGGACCAGCTCGAGTCGAGCTGCTGACGGCCCTGGGTGACGGTGCCGCCGGCGCCCGCGAGCACGAAGTTCGGCCCCGGCAGGGGGGTGCCGCCGCCGTCGTTCGCGCCGTTCACCGTGAAGTAGGCGTTGCCGCTCGCATCGAGCGCGAGCGCGGAGACGCCCTGCGGGCCCATCGAGTAGCAGCAGAACCAGTCGTCGCCGCCGCTGGGCGCGAAGGTCCAGCCGGTGTCGCCGAGCCCGCGCACCGCGCCGATGATGTGCTGCTGCTGGCTGCCCGGAGCGACGTTTGCGCTGGGCGTGTAGAACGTGAGGACGGAGCGGCCGTTGGGCGCGGTCGCCAGCGCGATCTGCCCCGGACCCCCGTAGCTCAGGTTGCCGGTGATCGGAGCGGGCGTCGCAAACGCGTCGCCCGTCCCGCCGCCGCGGGTCGTGCCCCAGACCGACTCGAAGCCGCAGCAGTTGCCGGGGCTGTTGAACGCCACGTGGGTCGCGTTGCCCGTGTCGCGGACGACGTCCAGGCTGGTTGCGTCCACGCTCGGCGTATACAGGTCCTGGGCGCCGGAGAAGGTGGTGGCGCCGGCAGCGCGGTCCGCGTAGCGGATCCGGCGGCCGCCGTTGTTCGCGAACCAGACCGCGGTCGCGCGGCCGCCCGGGGCGAGCCCCACGTGCGGCGTGGGGCTGTAGGAGCCGGTGTTGGCGTCGATCGTTTGGGCGGCTCCAAACGGGCTGCCGGCGGGGCGGATCGCCGCGCGGACGACGGTCGTTCCCTCCCTCCAAACGAGCACCGCCTCGCCCGCGGAATCGGTGGCGAGCGCGAGGCCGGCGGTGTCGCTGGAGGTGGACGAGAGCGCGACGGTCTCGGGGGCGGTCCAAGCGGCGCGCGCGAGCGCCGGCATGGCCACGAGCGCCATCAGGGCGGTGAGGCAGACGGTGAGCGCTGACAGGAGTGTCCGACGCATGGGTCGTCACGGTTATCGGCGCGGAGCCCGCGCTCTTGACCCCTGCACCGGCCACGGTGGCACGGCTCCGGCGCGGTCAACATCTCCGCGTCGCCGCCCGGCCGAGCGCAGCGATGTCACGCCGCGACCATCATGGAGGCGCGAAATCAGGGCCGGACCGGAGGCAGGACCGGGTCGTCTTAGCCCCGGATGTGGAGGTCGCCGTCGGTTGCAGTGGGTGGCTCTCCCTACGCACTCGGAAGCGCGACCAGACGGCCCGGGCCGGATGACGACAGCCGCGTCGGCAATTCGTTGCGCTCGCGTATTGAGCCGTTACGCGGCGGCGGCGATCGTGGCCGACCGTGACCGGTGGCGTACAGCGAAGCAAGCTCGGGGTCGGCGAGCGTGGCCAGGCGTCGCTGCTGGTCTTGGGGCGCCAAGCGATAATCCGGTCGGGGTCCGAGCGATCGGCCAGAGTGTTGCTTCTTCTATGGGGTGGTTATCAGCCGCCGCGGCGTGGGCTCATCCCCCGACGCTTCGTGGCGGGGGTGCCAGCCACACCTACCGATCAGGCCTGACGGTCATGCGCCCCATACGTTCTAGGCGCTCCCCGCCAGCGGCCTTGGTCCCGTCCTGGGCCTGGCACCCCTCGATGTAGGAGACCAGGCGCCGGGCGTCCCCGCCGGCGAAAAAGAGCACGTTGTAGATCTGGCCATCGATGGACAGCTTGTTCCCCTTGCGCGTGATTGCCGCCTCCTGGAGCGGTTGCTTGCTTCGCACTCCGCCGAC
>DASQFQ010000297.1:0-6207 GCA_035633075.1 Solirubrobacteraceae bacterium
GGCGGCACACCATCGCGCTGTAGGCTCCCCGGCCATGGATTTCGCAGCGTCGGACCGAGTGGCCGCCCTCCTGGACCGCGTTCGGGAGTTCATGGAGGAGCACGTGGACCCCGTGGAGCGCGAGGCGGTGGAGGCGCTCGACAGGGAGGTCGCCCCGGGCGTCCCCTACCCCGAGATCCTGGTCGAGCTGCGCGAGCGCGCGAAGGGCGAGGGCCTCTGGAACCTGTTCCTGCCGGACGACCGCTTCGGCCCCGGGCTCACCAACTGGGAGTACGGGATGCTCTGCGAGCTGATGGGGCGCAGCGGCGTCGCGCCGATGGTCTTCAACTGCTCGGCGCCCGACACGGGCAACATGGAGATCGTGGCCGAGCACGGCACGGACGAGCAGCAGGAGCGCTGGCTCCAGCCGCTGCTCGACGGCGAGATCCGCTCGTGCTTCTCGATGACCGAGCCGGATACCGCGGGGTCTGACCCAACCCAGCTGATGTCGCGCGCCGAGCTCGACGGCGACGAGTGGGTCGTCAACGGCCACAAGTGGTTCACGTCGGGCTACAACGGCGCCTCGCTGGCGATCGCGATGGTCGTGACCGACCCCGACGCGGCGCGTCACAGGCGCGCGAGCATGATCCTGGTGCCGGTGGGCACGCCCGGCTTCGAGGGCGTCCGCCCGGTGCCCGTGATGGGCCACGACGAGGGGCCCGGCCACTGGGAGGTGCGCTACGAGGACTGCCGCGTGCCGGCACAGAACGTGCTCGGCGAGCGCGGCGGCGGCTTTGCGATCGCCCAGGACCGGCTCGGCCCCGGCCGCATCCACCACTGCATGCGCGCGATCGGCTCGGCCGAGCGCGCCTTCGAGCTCATGTGCCGGCGCGCGCACGACCGCCAGGCGTTCGGCGGGCCGCTCGCGGAGAAGCAGTTCGTGCAGGACTTCATCGCCAAGTCACGCATGGAGATCGACTCCGCGCGCCTGATGGTGCTGCACGCCGCCTGGAGGATGGACACGGAGGGCAAGCGCGCCGCGCGCCAGGACATCTCCATGATCAAGGTGATCGCGGCGCAGATGCACCAGCGCGTGCTCGACCGCGCCATGCAGGTGCACGGCGCGCTCGGCATGTCGGACGACACGCCGCTCGCCGCTGCGTGGCGCGAGGGCCGCTGGCTGCGCATCGCCGACGGCCCGGACGAGGTGCACAAGATGGTGATCGCGCTGCGCGAGCTGAACCGCTTCAAGCCGCGCGAGCCGGCTGTGGCGGAAGCGGCCGGCGTGGCCGGCCGCGCACCGACCGCATCGTCGGCGTGAGGCTCAGCGAGGAGCAGCAGGCGTTCGTCGAGGCGATCCGCGACTTCGCGGCGCGCGAGCAGTTCGACCGCCCGGAGCACGACGGCCATTCGGACGAGCTGGCCGCCCGCATGGGCGAGCTCGGCTGGTACGGGCTCCAGATCGCCGAGGAGTACGGCGGCTCGGGCGGCTCGTTCCTGGACGCGACGCTCTTCCTCGAGGAGTTCACGCGCGGCCAGATCCCCGTGGCGGGCTACGGGGTCACGCTGATCGTCGTGGGCGCGCTCAACCGCTTCGGCACCGAGGAGCAGAAGCGCGACCTGTTCGGCCGCGTGGTCAAGGGGGGCACGCTCGCCATCGCCATGTCCGAGCCGGACGCCGGCTCCGACGTGGCCGCCCTCAAGACGAGGGCCCGCCTCGAGGACGGCGACTGGGTCCTCGACGGAGCGAAGATGTGGTGCTCGTACGCGCACAAGGCGAGCCACATCCTGATCGTGTGCCGCAGCGGTGACGGCGAGCGCCACGAGGGCATGTCGATGATCCTGGTGCCGCGCGATGCGCCCGGGATGACCCTCACGCCGATCGAGACGCTCGGCGGCGAGGAGACGAACGAGATCCACCTCGACGGCGTGCGGGTGCCCGAGGGCGCCCTGCTCGGCGCCGAGGGCGGCGGCTGGACCCAGCTGATGGCGGGGCTCAACTACGAGCGCACCATCCTGGCGGCCACCTCGCTGGGCCTCGCGCAGCGCGCCTTCGACGACGCGCTCGCCTACGCGAAGGAGCGCAGGCAGTTCGGCCGCCCGATCGGCTCGTTCCAAGCGATCTCGCACAAGTTCGCGGAGATGGCGACCGACATCGCCCAGGTGCGGCTCCTGGTGCGCTGGGTCGCGTCGCTGACCGACGAGGACCCGGGCCGGATGCTTCCCCAGGAGGCGTCGATGGCCAAGCTGGCGGCCACGGAGCTCGCGAAGCGGGTCGCGCTCGAGGGCGTGCAGATCATGGGCGGCTACGGCTACGCCACGGAGTACCCCATGGAGCGGCACCTGCGCACGGCGGTGGTGACGACGGTCTACGGCGGCACCTCCGAGATCCAGAAGAACATCATCGCCAAGACCCTCGGGCTGTAGGTTCGGAGGCCCGATTTCCCCGCATAACGCGCGGAAAGCTCTCAAGTCCCCGGGCCCGCGGCCCGATGAAGAATCGATGGCCGAGCGTGCCCCCCGCTGGCCCGACGGTGACCGTCGAGTTGACGCTGCCGGTTTCGGCGGCGCGGGCGAAGCCATGGACGCCGTGTCGCGGCTGCTGAACGCCGCCAGCGACGGCGGCGGGCCGGCCGCGGTGGCTGAGACCCTCGTCCACGAGGCACGCGCTTTCTTCCGCGCCCACCGGGCCATCCTGCTGTCGATCGCCGAGCTCGAGGGGCGCGCGGAGATCGCCGCCATGGACCCGGCCGGCGACCCGCGCGAGGGCTTCCTCCCGCTCAGCGAGATCCCGCCGGTGGCAGAGCTCCTCGGCCTGGGCGACACGGCGCGGCTCGTCTCGGGCGACGAGGCCGCGGCACTCGGTCGCGCTCTCGGGGCCGGCGACTCCGTGGGCGCGGCGCTGCTCCTGCCGATGCGCATACGCGAGTCGGTCGGGCACGTGCTGGTGCTGGCGGACGAGGCCGATGGCTCGCTGGCGTCGCGCGCCGCCGAGGAGGCCGACGTGGCGCGGGCGTTCGCCGCCGCGGCGGCCGCGGGGCTCGCGCAGCTGCAGGCAGCTGCGGACAGCTCGGCGCAGGCCGCGCTCACACGCGCGGCGCGCAGCCTCAACGAGAGTCTCGACCTGAATCGCGTGCTCGTGCGCATCTGCGAGGAGGCGGCGCGCGTGCTCGACGCGGACTACGCGAACGTCTTCCTCGGCGACGCCTCGGAGGGCCTTCGGCTGGAGGCCACCTACGGCCTGCCGCCCGAGCTCATCGGCGAGCGCGTCGAGACCGGCGAGGGCCTCGTGGGCAAGGTGATCGAGCGCGACGAGCCGATGCTGACGAACGACTACCAGGGGCTGTCGCGCCAGGTGAAGCTGCCGCCGTTCAAGCGCGTGAAGAGCTCGCTCGCGGTGCCCATGCACTGGGACAGCCAGTTGCGGGGCGGGCTGGCGGTGGGCTACTTCCGCCACCACCTGGTCACACGCGACCAGCTCGCGCTGCTCGAGGCGTTCGGCGACCTCGCCGCGGCCGCCTGCCGCAACGCGAGCGTTCACGCGGGGCTTGCGCTGGCCGCGCGCACCGACGCCCTCACCGGCTGCCTCAACCACGCCGCGATGCACGACACGCTGCGGCGCGAGCTCGAGCGCTGCCGGCGCACTGGCCACAGCCTGTCGCTGGCGATCGTGGACCTCGACGACTTCAAGCAGGTGAACGAGCTGCACGGCCATCTCGCCGGCGACGAGGTGCTGCGGCGCGTGGGCCAGTCGCTGCGCAATAGCGTGCGCGGGTACGACGTCGTGGCGCGCTACGGCGGCGACGAGTTCGCGATCATCGCCGTCGACGCCGACGAGCGGACCGCCGCCGAGGTCGCCGCCCGGGCCGTCGAGAGCATCGGCCTGGCGCTCGGGACGCTCGAGGTCCCCAAGGACGCCACCGCGGCGACCGCGGGCGTCGCGGAGTGGACCGCGGGCGACTCGCCCACGGCCCTCATCGCCCGCGCGGATCGCGCTCTTCTCTACGGAAAGCAGCAGGGCAGCCGCGGGACCGCGGTGCGGGCCTCCACGCTGCCGTAGGGCGCTGCGGGCCGCGGGTCAGGACGCCGCCGAGAGCGAGTCGAGCTTGGCGCGCCAGTCGCGCTCCACGCCCGCCAGCTGACGGTCGAAGGCCTCCACCAGCACGGAGCGCGCGCCGCGCTCGTCGAGCGGGCTCGTGGCGAGCGCGGCTGCGGCCCCCGCGCCCGCCTCGTGCTCGAGCATGCTGAAGATCGTGCCGCCCAGCAGCATGGCGTCGCGCGCCGAGGGCGGGAACTCGGGGCGGCCGCCCTCGCGCAGCCGCCGGACGATCGCGGCGCGCAGGTACGGGGTCTGCCCCGACAGCCACACGGCGCCGCCCTCGCACAGCCAGGCCCAGCGCACGTAGCGCCGGAAGGCGGCGGGCGAGAACGGCGGCGGCAGGTCGGGGTTGTTCGCGCCGATCACGAGATGCGAGTACTCGTGCAGCGGTGAGAGCATCAGGGCCTCGCGGGAGCCCGGCACCTTCGAGGCGCGGCGCTCGAGCGCGGGCGGCGCGAGCACGTGGATGTCCGCCTCGGTGAACCAGCCGGCGAAGTACCGGCGGCTCGCGGGCGCTGCCACCATGCGCGCGAGCGGCAGCCAAGGGTGAGCCAGCGTCAACGCGGCCGCGCGCGGGTGGAGCACCACGGCGATGTCCGCCGGCGCCCGCTCGAAGAGCCCGTCCACCTCCTCGCGGAACGCCTCGAGCGACTCGAGCACCGCGGCGGCCTCACGCCGCTGCGAGGAGTCGTGGCGCGCCGAGAAGGTGGGGGAGTAGGTCTCTTCCCAGGGCACCGGCGGAACTCTCGCAGGGACCTCCCGGGCGCGCTCGTACGTACCAACCCGGGTGGAGAGCGTGAGAAGCTGTGCTGCAAGCGTGACCGGCGACAGGCCAGCGCCCTTCGTGCCCGTCATGCCGGGCGGGTCGCGTCTGCTCGCGCGCGCGAGCGGCGGCGATGCCACGGGGCGCCTGCGCGAGCGGCGCCTCGTCCGCGACGTGCAGCGTGGCTCGGCGGAGGCGCTCGAGGAGCTCTTCCGGCACGAGTGGCCGCGCGCGTACCGCGCCGCGTACCTCGTGGTCCACGACGCGGCGGCCGCCGAGGACATCGCCCAGGAGGCGTTCCTCGCCGCGGTCAGGGCGATCGACCGCTTCGACCGCCGCCGGCCCTTCGGGCCCTGGATGCACCGGATCGTCGTGAACCGCGCCATCGACGTGACTCGCGCCAGGGCGCTGCGGCGCGAGGTGGACGCCGCCGCCGCGGGCTCCGCGGAGGCCCCGCCGGACCCGCCGGCCGCGTCGCTCTCCGGCGACGTCGTGGCGGCCATGCGGGACCTCAGCCCCGAGCACCGCGCGGTCGTTGCGCTGCGCTTCCTGTTCGACTACACCCCGGGCGAGATCGCGCGCGCCCTCGACGTGCCGCGCGGAACCGTCAACTCGCGCCTGCGGCGCGCGCTCGACCGGCTGGGCGAGGTGCTCGAGCAGTGACCCTTCGCGAACGGCTCCGCGAGCAGCCGCTTCCCGGCGAGGCGGAGGCCGCCGCGCGCAGCTGGCCCGTGGTCGAGGCCGCCCTCGCGGCGCGCGCTCCGGGGCGCCGCCCGCGGCGTGTGGCGCTTCGCCTCGCTCTCGTGGCGGCGCTGCTCGGCGTGGGGCTGGTGGCCGCGCTCACGCCGGCGGGTGCTTGGATCGAGGAGCGGCTCACGGCCGAGAGCGATCGGGCCGCGCCCGCGTTCGCCGGGCTGCCCGGCGGCAGTCCGGTGCTGGCGGTGTCGCGCTCCGGCGCCTACGCCGTCCGCCCCGATGGCAGCGTGCGGCGGCTGGGCTCGTTCTCCGAGGTCGGCTGGTCGCCGCACGGGCTGCATGTCGTGGGCGTCGAGGGGCGCCGTGTGGTGGCCGTGGATCCGGCCGGCGTGCGCAAGTGGAGCGTCGCGCGCCCGAGCCGCGTGGACCATCCGGCCTGGAGCCTCGGGGACGGTTTCCTGGTCGCCTACCTGGAGGGTCGCGCGCTCCGGGCCGTCGGCGGGAACGGCAGCGACGACCGCCTGCTGCGCCGCGGATCCGCGCCCGTGACCCCGGCGTGGCGCCCGGGGGCCGGCCACGTGCTCACCTACGCACGGACGGCCGGAGGTCTCGCGGCGGTGGACGTGGACAGCGGCCGCACGCTCTGGCAAGCGGCTGCGCCGCGCCCCCT
>DASQFQ010000298.1:0-5955 GCA_035633075.1 Solirubrobacteraceae bacterium
GACATCGGCCCGGCGCGGCTCGTGATGGTCGACTCGCGCGCCGGCCGCGTGCTCGACCCGGAGGCGCGCAGCATGGTCGACGAGGACGAGTGGCGCTGGATCGAGGAGCAGGCGCGCGGCGGCTGCAAGCATCTGCTGATCGGCACCTCGCTGCCGCTGCTGCTCGCGCCGGGGATGCACTACCTCGAGGCCTGGAACGAGGCCGTGTGCGACGGCGCGTGGGGCCCGGTCGGCGCGCGCTACGGCGAGAAGCTGCGCCAGGGCCTCGACCTCGAGCACTGGGCGGCGTTCGGCGAGTCGCTCGAGCGGATGATGGGCATCGTGCGCGCGGTCGGCACGGGCGAGCGCGGAGAGCCGCCGGCCTCGATCGTCGCGCTCTCGGGCGACGTGCACCACGCCTACCTCGCCGAGGTCGCCTTTCCGAAGGGCACGGGCATGCGCTCGACGGCGTGGCAGGCGACCTGCTCGCCCTTCCGCAACCCGCTCGACAACAAGGAGCGGACCGTCATGCGCTTCATGGCCTCCGCCCCGGCGCGCGTGATCATGCGCGGGCTGGCGCGCATGGCCGGCGTCGAGGATCCGTCGGTCCGCTGGCGCTACGTCCACGACGATCCGTGGTTCGACAACCAGGTCGCCACGATCGAGCTGGGCGACCGCCACGCGCGGGTGGTGCTCGAGAAGACGCTGCCGCCGGAGGATCCCGCGCATCCCGCCCTGCGGCTCGAGCGCGTGTTCGAGCGCGACCTCTCCTGACATGGGTTCCGTGCTCGGGCCATTTCGTCGCAAAGAGCGGGCATCTGAGTGTCCGCGCGCCTTTCACAGACATGTATTTCCCGCTGCGATCATCATGGGGTAAGCGCACCTTCTGGAAAGAAGCCCACCTTCGTGCCACAAACCGATGCCGAGCTGCTGCTCGCAGCGAGGACGGATCCACAGGCGTTCCGCGAGTTCTACGATCGCTACGCCGTCTGGGTCCGCTCCTGGTTCCAACGCCAGACCAGCTCCGAGACCGCCGCCCTCGACCTGACCGCCGAGACGTTCGCGCAGGCCTGGCGGTCGGTGAAGCGCTTCCGCGACGAGGCGGAGGGCTCCGGCGCGCCCTGGCTGTTCGGCATCGCGCGCAACCTGCTGCGCCAGTACTACAAGCACCACCGGATCGAGACCGCGGCGCGCGAGCGGCTGGGGCTGCCGCTGGCCTTCGCCGAGTCCGACGACTACGACCGCGTGGACGATCGGGTCTCGGCCGACTCGCTGGGGCCGGCGCTGCAGACCGCGGTCGGCGCGCTCCCCGACGATCAGCGCCGCGCGCTCGAGCTGCGCGTGGTGCAGCAGCTCTCCTATGACGAGGTCGCGGGGCACCTCGGCTGCACGCAGAATGCCGCCCGCCTGCGGGTGTCGCGCGCCCTGCGGACCCTCATCGGCGAGCTGGGGAGCGTGGAGGGAAGCGCGGGATGACCAGATGGCAGTGAGCCCCAGCGTCGTCGGACCGCCCGTGTCCCGGCGGGGCGCCGAGCGCACCCGGACGGCGCGCCTGATCCACGATTCGCTCGGGCTGCTGTCGTCCAAGTGGGCGGTCGACGTCCTGCTCGCGCTGGGCGACGGAACGCGCCGCTACCACGAGCTGCTCTCGGACCTCGAGCCCATCTCCGAGAAGGTGCTCACCCAGACGCTGCGTGCGATGGAGCGCGACGGGCTGGTGGGACGCAGCGTCCACGCCGAGGTTCCCCCGCGCGTCGAGTACGCGCTCACGCCGCTCGGCGCGACCATGGCGGCGCCGCTGAAGGCGCTCGCCATGTGGTCGCTTGCGCACGGCAAGCGCGTCGATGAGGCCCGCGACCGCTTCGACGAGCGGGCGCGGGCCAAGCGCGCGGCCTAGCGGAACAGGTCGTCCTCGGCGGGGCGCAGGAGCGCGGCGGCCCCGGCGCCGTCCTCGCCGGTTACGTGGCGCTCCAGGCCGCGCAGCCGGACGGCCGGCTCGCGCGTGTCCTTGCCACGGACGAGGTCGGCGGCGGCCGCGGCCTCGTCGGCGACCGCGATCACGGTCGCGACCAGCCTGCGCCCGTGGCTGTCGGCGCGGCCGCGCCAGTCCTCGAGCACCGAGAGCCCGGCGCAGCCGATGGCGGTCTCCGCCTGCCCGTGGCGCCAGGCCCGGCCGAAGGAGTCGGTGACGATCACGGCCGGAGCGGAGCCGAGACGCGCGCGCAGGCTGGCGCGCAGCCCCCGCGCCGAGGCGTCGGGGTCGTCCGGCAGCAGGACGACGGCGCCGGGGTGGCCCGCGTTGGAGGCGTCCACGCCCGCGTTGGCGCACACGAAGCCGTGGCGGGTGCGGCAGATCAACCGCCCGCGGTCGGCGCGCATCAGCTCGGCGGTCTCGTCGAGGACGACCTGGACGAGGCGGGGGTCCCTGCCGTGGGCGGCGGCCAGCTCGCGCGCGCGCGCCCCGGGCTCGACGTCCCCGAGCCCGCGCACGCGCCCCTCGGCCTTGGAGACCACCTTGTGCGCGACGGCGAGCACGTCCCCCTTGGCGAGACCGCCGTCCAGCCGCTCCGCGGCGAGCGCGAGCAGCGCGCCGAGGTCGTCGCCCGCGCGGATCTCCGGCAGGCCGGGCAGGGCGTGGGCGAGGACGACCCCCACTAGGCGGTGGTGGCCGGAAGCCCGCCGAGCCGCGCCCGGGTCCGCTGGGCGCCGCCCGGGGCCAACAGTGCCTCCCGCAGCGCCGCGAGGTCGTCGGGGGTGTCGACGTCGAGCTCGAGCGACGGCAGCCGCGCGACGCGGACGGCAACGCCCGCCGCCCGTGCGTGCGCCGCGTGGCGCGCAAAGGAGCCCGGGCCGAAGGAAGGGTGCAGGACATGGGGCGGCGTGAGCAGCAGCGCGTTGGTCCCCGACCCGTGGCGATCGGGGACGATGACGACGCCTGGACCCGTCGCGAGCGCGAGCAGCTCGGCGACCTCGGCCGCATCGAGCGCGGGGCAGTCGCCCGGCACGAGCAGGACACGCTCGGCGTCGCGCTCGCGGGCGGCGACGATGCCGCGCTCGGCGGCGGGGGACTGCCCGGCCTCCTCCAGGTCGAGCACGACGGTGGCGCCCGCCGTGCGCGCGGCCTCGGCCGCCAGCGGCTCGGCCGTCACCACGATCACCGAGTCGAGCGCCTGCACGCGAGTGAGCGCCTCGAGCACGTCGGCGACCATCGCCGCCGCCAGCTCGCGCCGCTCGCCCTCGCCGATGGCCTCGGAGAGCCGCTGCTTGGCCCGCGAGAAGGTCTTCACCGGCAGGACCGCGATCGTGCGCATCAGGTCGCCAACCTACCCGCCGAGCGCGGCTGCGAACTCGAGCGTCGCGCGCGCGACGCGGCGCCGGGATGCGGCGTCGGCCATCTCGACGTCGGTCTCGAGCGTGGGCAGCGACCCGGCGCGCTCGTCGGCGACGAGGCCGTCGAGCAGCCCGGCGTAATGCGCGGCGACGCCGTCAGAGGAGAGCGGGTGCCCGGCCCAGGCCATGAACTCGTCGGTCGGCCCTTTGAGGACTTCCCCGCGCACGAGCGGCGAGACCGCCACAACGGGGGCGGCGCTGGACCGCAACGCGTCGGGGAGGCCCGGGACCGCGAGAATCGGGCCGATCGAGATGACCGGGTTGGAGGGACCGATGACGATCGCGCGCGCGCTCGCGAGCGCGCCGAGCACCTCGGGAGTCGGCCGCGCGGCGGCGGCGCCGCGGACGTCCACACCCTCGACCGGGCCGGCCGCCCACTCGCGGATCATGAACTCCTGGAAGGGCAGCCAGGCGCCGCGAGCGCGGATCCAGGTGCGCAGCGGATCGTCCGTCGGCGGGAGGACGCGGGCGCGGACGCCCAGCGCCAGGCGCAGCGCGTCGATCGCCTCGGTCAGCCGCGCCCCCGCGTCCAGACGCCGCGCGCGCTGCAGGCACACCGCGAGGTCACGGTCGCCGAGCTGGAACCAGACGTCCTCCCCCAGCTCGCGCAGCGCCTCCATCACCTCGAAGGTGTCGTCTCGCAGGCCCCATCCGCGCTCGTCGACGCGGTCGGCGAGCCAGTAGATGACGAGGTCGGGATCCGGGCTCACGTGGCCGCCGTGGACCTCGACGTCGTCGCCAGTGTTGGCGATCACGACCAGGTCCTCGCCCGCCTCGTCGAGCATCCCGCGCGCCAGCTTGGCGCCGCCGGTGCCGCCGGCCAGGACGACCACGGGTTCGCTCAGGCCGGCCACCGCTCCTCGGGCAGGCCGGTGATCCGGATGCCGGCCCGCGTCTTGTAGCGGACGTTGATCCCGATGATGAGCGCCGTGAGCTGCTCGGTGATGCGCGCCGTCTCGAGGCGCCCGCAGTCGACGCAGCGCAGGCCTGGGACCCGCTCGATCAGCTCCGCCGCCGCGCGCTTGTCGGACCGGCGGTCACCGCACACGAGCACGTCCTCGTCGAGCGCGCGCTCGAGGTCGCCGAGCAGCGCGGCCGACACGGTGTGCAGCGCGGAGACGACCCGCACGCCATCGGGCACCATCTCCTCGGCCTGCTGGGCGGCGGAGCCCTGCCACACCCCGAGGGTCCGCGTCGCCTTCCCCGACACCGCGGCGGCCAGCGGCACGGTGGCGTCGATCACCAGCTGGCCCGCGTGCAGATGTCTGGCGAGGTTGGTGAGCGTCTCGGACTGGCTGCGGAAGGGCACGGAGAGGATCACGGCCTCCGCTCGCTCGGCCGCGGGACCGTTGGCGGCGCCGGCGAAATCGCCCGCCGGCACCCGGGTGCGCAGCTTCTCGGCTGTCTCGCGCGCCCGACCCTCGTCGCGCGAGCCGATCGCGATCGGGACGCCCGCAGCGCCCAGGCGCAGCGCAAGGCCGAACCCCAGCGCGCCCGAGCCGCCCACGATGGCCACCGGGGAGGTCACGGCGGCGGAGTATAAGAGCCTGTCTGCAGGGTCCCGTACGCCGGATACCGCCCGTGGACGCTTCGCCCCTGCCTCGGCCTGCGGCCTCGTCACCGGCTTCGCCTCGGCCACCCGAACCTCGGAATCCCACCAGGATTCCCTTCGGATTCGTGCGGCGCCCGGCTCGGTCGACGACCGGTCCCGACGCACGGACCTGTCTCGAGACAGACTCCAAGGCGGGTATCTTTCGCCCCTCATGCGGCTGGAGGGACGGATCGCGCTCGTGACCGGGGGCGCCTCGGGCATCGGCGCGGCCACCGCCAGGCGGCTCGCCGCGGAGGGCGCGCGCGTCGCCGTGGCCGACATCGACGAGGCCGGCGCCCGCGAGGTCGCGTCGGAGATCGACGGCGCCGCGGTGGCCATGGACGTCGCCGACGCGGCTTCGGCCCGCGCCGGCGTCGCGGCTGCGGTGCAGGCACTCGGGCCCGTCGACGTCCTCGTCAACAACGCCGGCACGGACCGCTTCGCGTTCTTCGTCCAGACCGACGAGGAGCTGTGGGACTTCGTCCTCGGCGTCAACCTGCGCGGCACGATCGCCGTCACCCACGCCGTGCTGCCCTCCATGCACGAGCGCGGGGGCTGCATCGTCAACGTGGCCTCCGAGGCCGGCCGCGTCGGCTCCCAGGGCTCCGTGGTCTACTCGTCGGCCAAGGCGGGCGTCATCGGCTTCACGCGGGCGATCGCACGCGAGTCGGCGCGCTACCGGGTGCGGGCCAACGCGGTGGCGCCGGGGCCGATCGAGACGCCGCTCCTCAACGCCGCGGCGGAGATCTACGGCGAGATCGGCGCGCGCCTGAAGCAGGGGATGATCGATGCCACGGCCATGCACCGCTCCGGCGAGCCCGAGGAGGTCGCCGCCGCGATCGCCTTCCTTGCCTCCGACGACGCGTCGTTCGTGACGGGGCAGACGATCAACGTCTCGGGCGGGCTGTCGATGGCATGAGCGGCATCCCAGCCAGCGTCCGCATCCGCGAGGTCGGGCCGCGCGACGGCTTCCAGAACGAGCCCGAGGTGATCCC
>DASQFQ010000299.1:0-1727 GCA_035633075.1 Solirubrobacteraceae bacterium
GCTCGTCCCCGGCAAGCGCCTCCATGGTCGCGGACGCCGAGGCCACCAGCGCGTCGAGCGCGTAGCCGCCCTCCAGCACGGCGCCGACCGGCGCGCCGGCCTGCTCGCCCAGGACGCGCACGTGCCGCGCCATCTCGGCGAACGACGCGGCCGACAGGTCGCAGCCCCCGTGCTCGTCCTCGCTGTGGGCGTCGTAGCCGGCCGAGATGAGCACCAGGTCCGGCTCGAACTGCTCGGCGGCCGGGATCACGACGTGCTCGAGCAGTGACAGCCAGGTGTCCTCTCCCGATCCCTTCTGCACGGGCAGGTTGATCGAGAACCCCTCGCCGGCGCGCACGCCCGCGTCGTACAGCTGCCCGGTTCCGGGGAAGAGACTGAACTGGTGGATGCTCGCGAACAGCACCTCGTCCGTCGCGCGGAAGGTGTCGTTCGTCCCGTCGCCGTGATGGACGTCCCAGTCGAGAATGAAGACGCGGCGGGCGCCCAGTTCGCCGAGCGCGTGACGAGCCGCTACGGCGACGTTGTTGAAGAGGCAGAACCCCGACGTCGAGTCGCGGCGGGCATGGTGGCCCGGCGGCCGTGTCGCGCAGAAGCCCACCCGTCCTTCGCGGGCGAGCAGCGCCTCGGCCATGCCGCAGGCCGCGCCGGCTGCGCTCGCAGCGGCCTCGAACGACCCGGGTCCGACCACGGTCTCCGCGTCGAACGCGCCGCCGCCGCGCTCGCTCATCGAGCGCACGGTGTCCACGTACTCGCCGGCGTGCACGGCGACGAGCGCCTCGCGCGTCACCGGCGCGGCCTGGCGGCGCTCGTAGCCGAGCCAGTCACGCTGGTGGAGCGACGCTTCGAGCGCGGTGATGCGCTCGGCACGTTCGGGATGGTCTCCGGTGTCGTGCCCGAGGCACGCGGGGTGGGAGAAGTAGAGGGCGTGCGTCAGGGCCGAGGTTCTACCCGGCGTGCGGCCGCGCCGCAACTGGGTTCAGTCAGGACCCGGGTCCCACCGGCGACCGGGAGGCCCACGAGAGTGGTAACGGTCGCCGGCGACGCCGATGGGACCCCTGTGCTGACCCGCTGCGCCGGCAGCGTGCCAGCGGCAGCCAAGTCGCCGATGGCGGCTCGGCAATGGGCGGTGGTGCTACGCCTTGAGCAGGTGGCGGGTGACCGTGATGTAGGTCTCGACCAGGTTGCGCGCCAGCTTGGCCTGGGGCTCGGCGAGCTCCGTCACGACGGGGAGCTTGGTCGCCGCGGCGGCCTTGACGCCGTAGTCGGCGAGCTGGACGACCGTCTTGCCGTACGCGTCGAGGTAGTCGTTGCCCGCCTTGCGGGTCGTCTCGGTCCAGCGCCCGACGGCGCCTCGAGGTCGAAGGCGTGGCTGTGGTACCTCATGGTCATCGGGGGCGACCGCTGCCCGATCGTCGACACGTGGTGGCAGACCGAGACCGGCCACATCATGATCTCGCCTCTCCCGGCGATCACCGACACCAAGCCGGGCTCCGCCACGCGGCCGCGGCCGGGCATAGGCGCCGCTGTGCTCGACGAGTCCAGCGGCGAGGACGCGGGAACCGAGCAGGGCCTGCTCGTCGTCCGCCGCCCGTGGCCGGGGATGCTGCGCACGCTCTACAGGACGAGGACCGCGTCATCGAAACCGACTGGGACAAGTTCGGCCTCGACACCTACGCGGTCGGCGAGGCGGCCCGCCGCGACGAGGACGGCTATTTCTGGGTCATCGG
>DASQFQ010000300.1:0-1577 GCA_035633075.1 Solirubrobacteraceae bacterium
GGCTACCACCCCGCCTCGATCGACGACATCGCTCGCGAGGCCGGCGTCTCGAAGGCGCTGATCTACGACCACTTCGCCTCGAAGCAGGAGCTGTACGCGGACCTGATCGCACGCAACGCGCGCGAGCTGACCCAGCGAATCGCCGCGGCGCTCGCCGGAGTGGAGCTCGAGTCGGGCGCATCGCGCCTCGCGATCGGGCTCGACGCCTTCTTCGCCTTCGTGGAGGAGCGCCGCGACGCCTGGCGCATGCTGTTCCGCGACGCCGCCGACCCCGAGACCGGCGCGGTCCTCGACCGGATGCTCGAGCAGGTGACCGCCGAGGTGACCATCCTCATCTCGCAGGACCCGGGCGCTCGCGCGCTGGACAGCGCGGAGGACAAGCGTGCGCTGCGGCTGCTCGCCGAGATGCTGGTGGGGGGCGTCCAGTCGATGTCGAACTGGTGGGCGGCCAACCCCGAGGCGCCGCGGGCGCAGATGGTCGAGATCGCCATGGACTTCGCCTGGCTGGGCCTCGAGCGGCTCAGCCGCGGCGAGCGCTGGTCGCCGCCTGAATGAGCTTCGTCGCCGACATCGTCGACGCGGCCGACCCGTCCCGGCTCGCGATCGTGGCAATCGCCCGCGAGGGCGAGCGCCGCGAGATCTCCTTCGGCGAGGTGGCCGACCGCTCCGCGCGCCTGGCCGGCGCGCTGGCGGCGCGCGGCGTGGGCCGCGGCGACGTGGTGATGACCGTGGTGGGCAACCGGCCCGAGTGGGCCTACGCCATGCTGGCCTGCTGGCGGATCGGCGCGGTGGCGCAGCCCTGCACCGAGCAGCTGCGCCCGGCCGACCTGCGCGCGCGCATGGAGAAGGTCGCCCCGCGGGCCCTGGTGGCCGACGTGCGCGACCTGGAGCTCGTGGCCGCCGCCGGCTTCGAGGGGCCCGTGCTGAGCGTGCCCGACGAGGCTCTCTTCGAGGGCGAGCCCGCGCCGGCCCTGGAGCTGGCGCCGGGCGACCCCGCGCTGATCGTCTTCACCTCGGGCACGGCCGGAGAGCCGAAGCCGGTCCGGCACGGGCACGGCTACCTCTCCGGCCAGCGCGTTCAGGCCGAGCACTGGTACGGGGCGCGGCCCGGCGACCTCTGCTGGTGCACGGCGGCGAGCGGTTGGTCGCTCTCGGCGCGCAACGCGTTCGCGGCGGCCTGGCTGCGGGGGGCCGCCGCCCTGCTGCACGACGCGCGCTTCGATCCCACGGAGCGTCTGGAGCTGCTCGAGCGCGAGCGGGTCGGCGTGCTCTGCATGTCCCCCACCGAGTACCGCGCGATGGCGAAGCAGGCCGAGCTGCGCCCGCTGCCCTCGCTGCGCCACGCCTGCGCCGCCGGCGAGCCCCTCAACCCGGAGGTCGTGCGGGCCTGGCAGGAGGCGGTCGGCGTGGCGGTCCACGACGGCTACGGACAGACGGAGACCGGGCACCTCGCCGGAATGCCGATCGGGCCGCCCGTCAGGCCGGGCTCGATGGGCCTGCCGCTGCCCGGCTTCCGCGCCTGGATCGACGATGGCGAGCTGGTGGTCGATCCGACGAGCGTGCCGACCTTCTTCCTC
>DASQFQ010000301.1:0-4003 GCA_035633075.1 Solirubrobacteraceae bacterium
CGAATTCGTGCGATGCAGCGGCATCCCAGGTCATCGCCCTCAAGCTCGGCCGTAAGACGCTTCGGCCAACTGAAGATCGAACCCGGCACCCAACGGGTGAGGCTCGGCGAGAAGGCCATCGCGCTGAGTCAGATCGAGTACAGGTTGCTCAATGTCCTGTCCGCCGAATCGAGCCGCGTCATGAGCCGCACGGAGTTGCTCACGCGGGTGTGGGGCGACCCGTGGTGCGGAGACGACCATGTCATAGACGTCCACATCTCGAATCTGCGTCACAAGCTTCGCGACGATCCACGCGATCCGCGCTACGTCAAGACGGTCCGCGGGGTCGGCTTCTGCATGGGCCAGGGCTAGCGGCAAACCCTGCCGTCAAGTCAAACGGGGATCTGACACTTAGGCAATGTCGCTCGGAAGCCGATGCTACGAGTGTGACCGTTTCCGCCGTCCCCCGGCATGTGCTCGTCGTCGACGATTCGCCGTTGATGCTCCGGGCTGCGCAGGTGGGGCTGGATCGGCTGTCCGGATGGCGGGTCAGCACGGCTGCGTCCGGGCGGGAAGGGATCGCGCTCGCCACGGCCGCAAGGCCGGACGCGATCCTGCTCGACGTCGTGATGCCCGAGCTCGACGGCCCGGGCACGCTTCACGCGCTCGGCGAGCTTGCGGCCACCCGCGATATCCCGGTGGTCTTCCTAACCGCCGCCAGCGGTGAGTCCGACCGCGCTCGGCTGATCGAGCTGGGCGCGGCGGGTGTGATCGCCAAGCCGTTCGAGCCTCCGCGGCTGGGCAACCAGCTGAGCGAGGTGCTCGGATGGTCCAGTTAGACGTAGAGCTGCAAGAGCTCTGGGTCGCGCATCGCGGGGAGGTGGACGCCAGCGTGGCGAGGATCGAGGACGCGGTCAGCGACCTGATGGCCGGCGCGCTTGACGACGCCGGGCGCGACGCCGCCAGGCGGGCAGCGCACCAGCTGGCCGGGACGGTCGGCACCTTCGGGTTCACCGACGCCTCGGAGCACGCCCGCGTACTAGAGCAGGCGCTGGAGCACGCTCCGGCGCGCGAAGAGGCGCTGCGGCTGGCCGAGCTGGTCTTGGCGTTACGCGCCGCGCTCGAGCACGAGACTGAGCCGCTTATCGCAGCCGGCGACTCGCCTGGCGGCGACGGCCACGTGCTCACCCCTCCGGCAGGCCCCGCCCTGCTTATCGTCTGCGCCGACCATCTGCTGGGGGACGCGCTGGCGGCGGAGGCCGGCCGGCGTGGGCTCGAGCCGATCGTCGCAACCGACCCGGCGGCCGCACGGAGAGCGCTGGGAGCCCGCCCGCCGCCGGAGCTGATGATTCTCGATCCCGGTGAGGGGGAGTGGCTCGCCGACGCGCTCGCGCTCGGCGGCGAGCTGGGCCGGCCCGACGACGGTCCGCTCGCGGCCGTGCTGGCCGACGAACACACTGATCGCGTCGAGGTGGCCCGTCACGGCTGCGCGATCCTGCCCCGGGGCGGCTCGCCGCAGAAGATGGTCGGCGGGCTGTTGACCTTGCGCGATGTGCGGCCCAGGACGCGTCCCAGCATCGTTGCGATCGACGACGACCCGGCGATCCTTGCGGCCGTCCGCGCGCTGCTCGGCGGGCAAGATTGGACAGTCTCGACCTACAGCGACCCAGCGGCGGTCTGGGACGCGCTCGAGTCTCACCGGCCAGACTTGCTGCTGCTCGACATCGACATGCCGGGAACCACGGGCATCGAGCTCTGCCGAGCGGTGCGAGCAGACCTGCGCTGGGCGGCTCTGCCGGTGGTGTTCCTCACCGCCCGCCGCGATGCCGAGACCGTCAGCGCGGTCTTCGAGGTCGGAGCCGACGACTTCATCAACAAGCCGATCGTCGCCGCGGAGCTGCTGGCGCGGATCGCCAACCGTCTCGAGCGCACGCGCTTGCTCCGCGCACTCTCAGAGACCGACCCCCTGACCTCGGTCGCCAACGGCGACAGCGGCGTGGCCCAAGCCAAGCACCTGATCACGGTGGCCGCCGGCCAGGGTCAACCGCTGGCGATCGCGATCGCCAGCGCCGATCCCCCGCCCAAACTCGATGAGCTCGCGCGCCGCGTCGCCGGCGACCAGGCCTTGGAGGCCGCCGCCGGGGCGCTGCGCCGCGCGCTGCGACCCGAGGACGTGGTGGCGCGCTGGGCCGATCGCGAGCTGCTCGTGGCGGTCTACGGGCTCAGCGCCGAACAGGCACACCAGCGCATCACAGAGGCCATGGGCGCGGTCCCAAGAACCCGGGCCGGCGTCGCCGGCTACCCCACCGACGGCGGCGAGCTCGAATCCCTGTGCGAGGCAGCCGCCTTGTCGCTCAAGCAGTTACGCGAGACCGAAGCTGACACGACGGCGGTCGACGTCGTCGTCGTCGAGGACGACGTGGTGCTATCCGAGCTGTTGCAGCACGCGCTCAAGGCCCGCGGCTATAGCTGCCGCGCGATCGCCGACGGTGAGGAGGCGGTGCGGGCGCTCACGGGCTCCCAACCGACCCTCAGCAGCTCGCTCGTGCTGCTCGACTGGGACCTGCCCGGTCGCAACGGTCTCGGCGTTCTCCGCGCCCTCGGCCGCGCGGGCGTGCTCAACCAGACCCGCGTGATCATGCTCACGCTGCGCTCCGGCGAGGGCGAGACGCTCGAGGCGCTCAAGCTGGGCGCCTTCGACCACGTCGCCAAGCCGTTCAGCGTCCCGGTCCTGATGGAACGGGTGCGCCGCGCCCTGGAGCGCTAGCCCGATGGTCAGCACAAATGCCGTCCTCATCGTGATCGCCATCGAGCTGGCGCTCGCCGGATTCGGCTTGCTGCTGCTCGTCGGCCACGGTGTGGGCTCGGCGGTCGTCGAGTCCCGAGTTGCGCCCCGGCTGGCGCGGGCGCGGCAGGCGTTGACCATCTCGCTCCAGAGCGACGGACCGGTCGCACTCGAGGAACTGCAAAGGGCGGGGCGGCTTCCCTCTCGCGCCCAGCTTTCCCTGGTCGCCGACCTCGCCCCCTCGCTGAGCGGCGGCCAGTCTGACCGCCTGGCCGAGATCGCCGGCGAGCTTGGGATCGTCGAGGCCGCTGAGCGGCGCTGCGGAAGCCGCCGCTGGCGGCGGCGCCTGCGCGGCGCTCGGCTGCTAACCGTGCTCGGCGTTCGGTCGCCGGTCATCGCGCCGCTGTTTGAGGACCACCACCCCGAGCTGCGCGCGCAGGCAGCCGAGTGGGTTGCCGAGCAGCCGACCCCCGACAACGTGGAGCGGCTGCTCGACCTGCTCGACGACGAGCACACTCTGTGTCGGTTCACCGTCAAGGACTCCTTGCTGCGTATCGGGTCCGCGGCAGCCGATCCGATCGCGCGGCGGCTTCGCCGAGGCGAGCGGGCGGTCAGCCCGGAGCTGCTCACCGTCGCCACCTGGCAGGCCGTGCCCGCGATGCTCGAGCCGGCGCTCGCGCTGGCGGGAGCCAACGACCCAGCTGTCCGCGCGGGTGCCGCGGGTCTCCTCGGTGCGCTCGGCGGAGCGGCCGGCGCAGAGGCGCTCGGGACGCTGCTTGTCGACGACGCCCCGCAGGTACGCGCGGCGGCCGCCACAGCGCTCGGCAAGATAGCCCACTGGGAGGCCGCCCCCGACCTCGCTGCCCGGCTCGAGGATCGTGACTTCGACGTGCGCCGCGCGGCCGCTCTGGCTCTGCGGAGCCTGGGCCCGAGCGGGGAGCTGCAGCTGCGCCGATCCCTGCGCTCCCCTGATGGCTTCGCACACGACATGGCCCGACAGGTGCTCGACCTCCCGGCGGGAGCGGCGGCGTGAGCGCGTTCAACGAGATTCTTGTGCTCGTCCAGTGGGTCACGCTGGGCTACTTCGTGATCGTCAATGGCGCGCTCACGGGCCTGCTGGTGAGCGCGGCGCTGGAGCTGCGGAGCAACCGCCTCGAGGTCTGGCGCGAGGGCAGCTGGCGGCTGCTGGGCTCCGAAGTCGCTCCACGTGTAAGCGTGCTCGCGCCGGCGTACAACGAG
>DASQFQ010000302.1:0-2270 GCA_035633075.1 Solirubrobacteraceae bacterium
GCTGGACCTCGCGGTGCATCCCCAGCTCCTGCAGCGCGTCGACGGCCAGGCGCACGGCGGCGAGGGTGGGGATCCCGACGTGCTCGATGAAGACCTCCTGTGTGGCGGCCGTGCCGCCCTGCATGCCGTCGAGCACGATCACGTCGGCCCCCGCCTTGACCGCGAGGGCGACGTCGAAGTACGTGCGGGAGGCGCCGATCTTGATGAAGATCGGCTTCTCCCAGTCGGTGATCTCGCGCAGCTCCTCGATCTTGATCTGGAGGTCGTCGGGCCCCGTCCAGTCGGGGTGGCGGCAGGCGCTGCGCTGGTCGATCCCCTTGGGCAGGTCGCGCATCTCCGCGACGCGATCGGAGATCTTCTGCCCCAGCAGGATGCCGCCGCCGCCGGGCTTTGCGCCCTGCCCGACGACGATCTCGATGGCGTCGGCGCGCCGCAGGTCGTCGGGGTTCATCCCGTAGCGCGAGGGCAGCAGCTGGTAGACGAGCGTCTTGGAGGAGATCCGCTCCTCGGACGTCATGCCGCCGTCCCCCGTCGTCGTCGCGGTCCCGGCCTCGGTCGCGCCCCGGCCGAGCGCCTCCTTGGCCGGCGCCGACAGCGCGCCGAAGCTCATCCCGGCGATCGTGATCGGGATGTCGAGCTCGAGCGGGCGCTTGGCGAAGCGCGTGCCGAGGACCACGTCGGTGTCGCAGCGCTCGCGGTAGCCCTCGAGCGGGTAGCGCGAGACGCTCGCCCCGAGCAGCAGCAGGTCGTCGAAGTGCGGGACGCTCCGCTTCGCGCCCCAGCCGCGGATGTCGTAGATCCCCTCGCGGGCGGCGCGCTGGATCTCCTCGATCACCGAGGGACCGAACATGGCGGACTCGCGGAGCACCGCTACCCAAGCTCGGCGTCGTCGACGTCGTAGGTGTACAGCCGGCGCGCCGAGCCGTAGCGGCGGAAGTCGGCGGGCCCCAGGCCGGTGATCCCTGCGCGCTCGAGCAGGCCCTGGACCTCGGCCGCGTGCTCTGTTCGCAGCTCCTTCTCGACGCAGTCCGCGCCGAGCCCCGCCACCTGGCCGCGCACGTAGAGCCGCGCCTCGTAGATCGAGTCCCCGAGGGCGTCGCCGGCGTCGCCGCAGACGAGGATGCGGCCCTTCTGCGCCATGAAGGCGCTCATGTGCCCGACCGACCCGTGCACCACGATGTCCGCGCCCTTCATCGAGATGCCGCAGCGCGAGGAGGCGTCCCCGCGCACGACCAGCAGCCCCCCGCGCCCGGTCGCCCCCGCCGACTGGCTGGCGTTGCCGTCGACCACCACCGAGCCGGACATGATGTTCTCCGCCACGCCCACTCCGCAGTTGCCGTGCACGCGGACCGCGGCGCGCTGGTTCATGCCCGCGCAGTAGTAGCCCACGTGCCCGTCGATGTCCACCTCGACGGGCGCGTCGAGGCCGACCACGATCGAGTGCCGGCCGCCCGGGTTGGTGACCAGCCAGTGCGCGGGCGCCGCCTCGCCCGCAGCCAGGGCGTGCAGCCTGGAGTTGAGCTCGCGCAACGGAGTCCGCGCGAGGTCGACGGTCGCGACGGACTCCTCGATCCCCGTCGTCATCAGACCAGCGCCCGCTCCCAGCTGTACACGGTGGCTGGAGCCGGCTCCCAAACCGCGGCGTCCGCGGCGCCCGGGAGGACGGCGATGGCACGGTACTCCGAGGCCATGGCCACCCAATCGTCGGTCTCGGCGAGCACCGCCGGCTTGCAGGCGATCGGGTCACGCAGCACGGCGAACCCGTCCGACGTGCCGACCGCGAAGGTGTAGAAGCCGTCGAGGGCCTCCAGGCACCCCTCGAGCGCCTCCTCCAGCGCCGCGCCCTCGCGCAATCGCCAGGTCAGGTAGCCGGCGGCCACCTCGGTGTCGTTGTCGGTCTCGAACTCGATCCCGTCGCGGCGCAGCGTCTGGCGCAGCCGGTTGTGGTTGGACAGCGAGCCGTTGTGGACGAGGCACAGGTCCCCGCCCGTGGAGAACGGGTGCGAGCCGGCCGTGGTCACGCGGCTCTCGGTGTCCATCCTGGTGTGGCCGAGCGCGTGGCTGCCCTGCACGTCGTCGAGGGCGAAGCGCTCGACGAACCGAGTGGGTAGGCCGGCCTCCTTGTAGATCTCGATGCGCTCGCCGGCGCTCATGACCCGCAGCTCGGGGTGACGCTCGCGCAGCCAGGCGAGGCTCGCGGGGGCGTCGTCGTCGACGACCAGGACGGCGTGGCTGGCGCGCACCTCGGGCTCGGGATCGCCCCCGAAGGT
>DASQFQ010000303.1:0-25353 GCA_035633075.1 Solirubrobacteraceae bacterium
TGGGATTCTCGCGCAGCAGCGCGGTGGCGAGCATGAGGAAGCCAGGCGTGCAGAAGCCGCACTGCAGCGCGTGGTGGGCGGTGAAGGCCTCCTGCAGCGGATTGAGCGCGTCCTTGGTGCCCAGGCCCTCCACCGTCTCGACGTCGGCGTCGTCGGCCTGCACGCCGAAGACGAGGCACGAGCGCGTGGGCTCTCCGTCGACGAGCACGGTGCACGCGCCGCAGATCCCGTGCTCGCAGCCGACGTGCGTGCCGGTGTAGCCGAGGTCGTGGCGCAGCACGTCGGCCAGCGTCCGCCGCGCCTCGACGGCGACCTCGTGGCGCGTGCCGTTGACGGTGATGCCGACCAGGTGGACCTCGCTCATGGTGCCGCGCTCCCTTCGGTGCGCCCGCCGTCGTGCAGCGCCGCCAGCACGTGGTCGGGCCGGATCGGCAGGCGGTCGATCTCGATGCCGAGGTGCGCGACGGCGTCGGCGACAGCCGTGGCCACGCAGGCCGGCGCTCCCATCATGCCGCCCTCCCCCATGCCCTTCGCGCCGGTCTCCGAGAACCCCGACGGGGTCTCGAGGTGGATGATCTCGACCGCGGGGATCTCGACCGCCGTCGGAACCAGGTAGTCCATGAGCGAGGCGGTCTGCAACTGGCCCTCCTCCGTGTAGACGAGCTCCTCGTACAGCGCCGCGGCGATGCCCTGCGCCACCCCGCCGCGCACCTGGCCCTCGACGATCGCCGGGTTGATCATCACGCCGCAGTCCTCGGCGACGACGTAGCGCTCGATGGCCACCGCCCCGGTCTCGGGGTCGATCTCGACGATGCAGCCGTGCGTCGCGTTGGAGAAGGTCCCCGGCGGGTCGAACGACGCCTGGCACTCGAGCCCGGGGTCCTCGTCGGGCGGCAGCCGCTGGGCCTCGAGGTAGGCCACGCGGCCCACGTCGGCGAAGCTCAGGCCCCGGTCGGGCGAGCCACGGACGGCCGCGCGCCCGTCGCGCAGCTCGATGTCCTCCGGCGCCGCCTCCAGGAGGTGGCCGGCCAGGCGGCGGATGCGCTCGGCGAGGGCCAGCGTCGCACGCTTGGTGGCGCCGCCGCCCACGACCATCGAGCGGCTGGCGAACGTGCCCCAGCCGTAGGGCGTCGCGTCGGTGTCGCTCTGGCGCACCTCGACCTGCGCGGGGTCGACGCCGAGCTGGTCGGCGGCGACCTGGGCGAGCGTGGTGAGGTGGCCCTGGCCGTGGCCGGAGGTTCCCACGTAGACGGTCACGCCGCCCGAGGGGTCCATGCGGGCGAGGGCGGTGTCGTAGCCCGGCGTCACGGTCATCTTGCGCTGGTTGAACGCCTCGGTTCCGTAGCCGCTGCGCTCGGCGAAGCACACGAGGCCGAGCCCGAGCAGGCGGCCCTCCTCGCGCGCGGCGCCCTGGCGCTCGCGGAACGCGGCGATGTCCAGCGCCTCGGCACAGGTGTCGAGCGCCTCGTGGTAGCTGCCGCGGTCGATGACCAGGCCGGCCGGGCCGGTCCACGGGAACGCCTCGGGCGGGATGAGGTTGCGCCGCCGGATCTCGACGGGGTCGACGTCGAGCCTCAGCGCGGCCTTCTGCAGCAGCCGCTCCATTGCAAGCACCATCTGCGGGCGCGACACGCCGCGGTAGGGCGCCATCGGGGACTTGTTCGTGGCCACCGCGCGCGCCCGCGCCCGGTAGTGGCGGACCGCGTAGGGCCCGAGCAGCTCGGTGGCGGCCATGAGCGGCTCGACCCCGCACGTGAAGGGGTGCGTCGAGTAGGCGCCGACGTCGCACAGGATGTCCGCCGCGACACCGAGCAGGCGGCCCTCGCCGTCGAAGCCGGCGCGGACGTGGAAGCGCTGCTCGTGACCCTGGAAGCCGGCGACGAGGCTCTCCTGGCGGTCCTCGACCCACTTCACCGGAACGCCGAGGCGGCGCGCGGCGATGCAGCTCAGCGCCTCCTCGCGCGCGACGACGCATTTCTGGCCGAAGCCGCCGCCGACGTCGGGGGCGATGACCCGCAGGCGGTGCTCGGGCAGTCGCAGGAGGGCGGCGACCGTGGTGCGCACCAGATGCGGCACCTGCGTCGAGGTCCACAACGTCAGCCGCTGGTCGCGGTCGTCCCACTCGGCCAGGCAGGCGCGGCCCTCGAGCGGGACGGCGGACAGGCGCGCCGAGGCGAAGGACTCCTCGAGGACGAGCGCCGCCTCTTCGAGCAGCCCGTCGAGCGCGGGGTCGTCGTGGAAGGCGGTGTCGAGGAGGACGTTGCCCTCGTCGTGGACCCGCGGGGCGTCGTCGGCGATCGCGGCCTCGATCGAGCTGACCGCCGGCCCGGGCTCGTAGTCGACCACGACCCGCTCGGCGCCGTCCTCGGCGGCATGCGGCGTGTCGGCGACGACCATGGCCAGCGGCTCACCCACGTGGCGGACTCGGTCGCGGGCCAGCAGCGGCAGCTCGACCGCGACGAAGTCGGGGCGGTCGAGGCGCGGGACGAGCGGCACGACGTCGCCGAGGTCGGAGGCGGTGAGCACGGCGCGCACCCCGTCGGTGCCCCGCGCGGCTTCCGTCTCGAGGCCGGCGACCCGCGCGGCGGCCTGCGCGGAGCGGGTGAAGGCGAGCGCCAGGACCCCGTGGCGGCGGATGTCGTCGACGAACGACGCCGTCCCCGTCAGGTGCCGGGGGTCCTCGACGCGGCGCATCGCACGGCCGATCCAGCGGCCGTCAGCCTCCACGGCCGTCCTCCGCGCCGCCGTCGCGGCCGCTGCCGTCGCCCCCGACCGCCTCGGCCAGCGCCCGGCGCACGAGCACGGCGGTCAGCTCCTTGCGGAATGCGGTACTGCCATGGATGTCCGAGGAGGGATCGACCGCGGCGCCCGCGGCCCGGCCCGCCTCGGCGAACGCGTTGGCCCCGGGCTCGGCGCCCTCCAGGACCCCCTCGGCGTCTGTGACGCGCAGTGGGACCTCGTCGACGCCGCCGATGACGATCCGCGCGTCGGTCAGGCGATCGCCGTCGAGCTCGACGGCCACCGCGGCGGCGACGATCGCAAAGTCGCCGTATCGTCGCGCGAACTCCTGCAGCGCGGCGCGGGGGCGCGGGCGCGGGAAGCGCAGCTCGACGAGCAGCTCGCCCGGCTCCATCGCGGTCGTGAAGAAGCCGAGGAAGAAGTCGGCGGCCGGGATCTCGCGCTCGCCGTGCGGGCCCGCCACGACGACGGTCGCGTCGAGCAGCATGGCGAGCACGCACCACTCGGCCGATGGATCGGCGTGGGCGACCGAGCCGCCGAACGTGCCCCGCGTGCGGATCGGGTAATGGCCGACCCAGCGCGCGGCGCGCGGCAGCAGCTCGTAGCCGCCGATCACCGCGGGGTCGTCCAGCTGCTCGACCGTACGGTGCGAGGTGAGCGCCCCGATCCGCAGGCGGGCGCCGTCGCGAGCGACATAGCGCAAGTCGGGGATCCGGCTGATGTCCACCAGCGCCGGCGGTCGCACGAGCCGGAAGTTCATCATCGGGACCAGGCTCTGCCCGCCGGCGAGGACCTTGGCCTCGTCGCCGAGCTCGGCGAGGCGCTCGAGGGCGTCCTCGGTGCGCTCGACGCGGTGGTACTGAAACGGCGCGGGCTTCACGGGCTCTCCCCCGATCGCTGGTGGGCCTCCACGGCGCCGGCGAGCTGCGGCGGGCGGGGCGGCTCGCCGGCCAGCGCCTCGTGCGCGACAGCGGCGGCGAGCGCCGTCGCCTCGTCGCGGGCGACGAACTGCGCGCCGAGGGGCACGCCGGCCGCGTCGACGGTGCCCGCCCCGCGCAGCATGGTGACGCCGAGGTCGGCCGGATCAGGCAAAGGCGCGGATCCCCGTGAGCGCGTGGCCGAGGATGAGGGTGTGGACCTCGTCCGTGCCCTCGTAGGTGGCGACCGCCTCGAGGTTGGCCATGTGGCGCATGACCGGGTAGGCGTCCGTGACCCCGTCGCCGCCCAGCACGCCGCACGCGTCGCGCGCGACCGCCCGCGCCATGCGCACGTTGTCGCGCTTGCCGATGCTGATCTGCTGCGGCGCGAGGCGCCCGGCGTCCTTCAGGCGCCCGAGGTGCAGCGCCAGCAGCGTGCCCTGGGCGACCGCGACGGCCATGTCGGCGAGCTTCGCCTGCACGAGCTGGAAGCCGGCGATCGGACGTCCGAACTGCTTGCGCTCGCCGGCGCGCTCGAGCGCCGCCTCGTAGCAGGAACGCGCCGCGCCGACGACGCCCCAGGCGACGCCGAAGCGCGCCTCGTTGAGGGAGGTGAACGGGCCGCGCAGCCCCTGGGCGCCCGGCAGCAGCGCGTCGGCGGGCAGCCGGCAGCCCTCGAGGCGCAGCTCGGACTGCAGCGAGGCCCGCAGCGCGCGCTTGCCGCCGATGTCCCGCGCCTGGAGGCCCGGCGTCCCGGCCGGGACGAGAAATCCGCGGACGCCGTCGCCGGTGCGCGCCCAGACGACGGCGACGTCGGCGATGCTGCCCATGCCGATCCACCGCTTCGTGCCCTCCAGGATCCAGTCGGCGCCGTCACGGCGGGCGGTCGTGCGCATCTCGGCCGGGTTGCTCCCGGCCTGCGGCTCGGTCAGCGCGAAGCAGCCGACCGCTTCGCCGGCCGCCATCGCCGGCAGCCAGCGCCGCTTCTGCTCCTCCGAGCCCCACGCGTGGATCGCCGTCATGGCCAGGGAGCCCTGGACGGAGACGAACGTCCGCAGGCCGCTGTCACCGGCCTCGAGCTCCAGGCAGGCCAGGCCATAGGCGACCGCGCTCCTCCCGGCGCAGTCGTAGCCGTCGAGGTGCATCCCGAGCACGCCGAGCCGGCCGAGCTGGCCGGCCAGCTCGCGCGGCCACCGGGCGTCCTCGAACAGCTGCTCCACGCCGGGCGCGAAGCGCTCTTCGACGAAGCGCCGGACCTCGTCGCGCCCGGCGCGCTCCTCGTCGGACAACAGCCACTCGATCCCCAGCGGGTCGCGGGGGTCAAGGCGCGGCGGGGTGGCGGTGGCGGCACTCGCGGTCATCGGCGCAGCTCGCGCAGGCGGCCGAGGAGGTAGCCGTAGCCGAAGCCGACGATCGCCGGGCCGAGCACCGGCAGCGCCTTCTGCAGCACCGGGGAGACGAAGATGCCCATCACGTCGAGCGCCTCCCCGTCGCCGGCCGGGGGCGTGGGCCGCTGTGGTGTGGGCCGGGCCTCGGCGTCCTGCGCCGCCTCGGGCGCCTCCGCCGCCGCGTCGGGGGCGGTCGCCTGCGCGCCGTCGACCCTGCCGCCGCCGGTCATCTCCCGCTCGAGGTTGCGCGCGAACTCGTCGAACATGCGCTGCGAGATCTTCTCCATCGCGCCGCGGCCGAACTGCGCCACGCGCCCGCGAATCTGCAGGTCGGTGTCCATACGGATGCGGCTCGACCCCTCGCCCGCCTCCTCGATCTGGGTCGTGATCCTCGCCTCCGCGTCGCCCTGGCCGTTGATCTCGGCGGCGCGCGCGCTCATCACCGCGCGGCGGGCCTGCTCGTCGCGCTCGACGAAGCGCATCTTGCCCTTGTAGGTCCCGGTGATGGGGCCGACCTTTACCTTCATGCTCCCCTGGTACTCGTCGCCGTCGCGTCCCTCGATCGCCGCGCCGGGCAGGCAGGGGGCGACGCGCTCGACGTCGGAGACGAAGGCGAACAGCTCGTCCGGCGGCGCCTTCACCTCGATCTCGTTCTGGAATCGCATCCGCGCCCCTAGCCCTGCGCCGCGCTGACGCGCCCGTCGACCGGCACGTCCATCAGGCCCTTGCGCTGGCCGCCGTCGACCGGGATGTGGGCCCCGTTGAGGAAGCTGGCCCGCGGCGAGGCGACGAACGCCACGACACTGGCCACCTCCTGGGGCGTGCAGATCCGCCCGAGCGGGATCGACGAGACCGCCAGGTCGTGGGCGGTCGTCTGGTCGACGCCTTTGTCGCGGGCGAACGCCTTCTCCAGGCCGTCCCAGCGGTCGGTGTCCACCGGCCCCGGGTTGATCGTGTTCACGCGGATGCCCTGCGGGCCGTACTGCTCGGCGAGTGAAGAGGCGAAGTTGATGTCGGCGGCGTTCGCCGCGCCGGCGGTCATCTCCCAGTAGCTCGGCTTCAGGCCATCGTTGCCGACGACGAGGACGATGCTGCCGCTGCCCTGCTCGCGCATGTGGGGCAGCACCGCGCGACAGGAGCGCACGTAGCCCATGAACTTGAGGTTGAGGCTGCTCAGCCACTCCTCCTCGGTCAGGTTTTCCAGCAGGCCGCCGACCGAGCTGCCCGCGCAGGTCACGAGGACGTCGATGCGCCCGAAGCGGTCGAGCGTCTCGCCGACGGCGCGCTCCACGTCCTCGGGCCGGGTCATGTCGCCCTGGACGCCGAGCGCGCGGTCGCCGCCGCCGAGGTCCTCGACCGCCCGCTGGAGCACCTCGCCGTCGCGGGCGGTGATCGCCACCCGGCAGTCCTCCGCCACGAGCAGCTCGGCAGTCGCGCGGCCGATGCCGCGGCTGGCGCCGGTGATGAGCACCACCGAGTCCTTGAGCCCAAGATCCATCATCCCTCCTTCGGTCGTTTTTCCTCAGTCGCCGCCCCCCGCAGCGCCCTTGCCGGCCATTGCGGCGAGCGCGTCGCGGCGCACCTTTCCCATCCGGTTGACGGGAATCTCGTCGAGCACCACTACCCGCTTGGGGCATTTGTGGGCCGACAGCCGCTCGCGGCACAGGGCGATCAGCGCCTCGGCGTCCAAGGCGCCGGCCGCGACGACGAAGGCCACAACCTCCTCGCCCCAGCGCTCGGACGGCACACCGGCCACAGCAACGCGCTCGACGGCGGGGTGCTCCTCCAGCACGATCTCCACCTCGCGCGGGTAGACGTTGAGCCCGCCGCTGATGATCAGCTCCTTGCTGCGCCCCGTGATCTCCAGGCTGCCGTCCTGCGCGTCCAGGCGCCCGAGGTCGCCCGTGCGAAACCAGCCGTCGGCGCTGAGCGCCTCGGCGGTCGCCTCGGGCCGCTGCCAGTAGCCGCCGAAGACCTGCGGGCCGCGCAGCAGGATCTCGCCGTCGTCGTCGAGGCGCAGCTCGACTCCGGGCAGCGCCCAGCCCACGCGGCCGGGCCGCCGCGGGCCGTCGTAGGGGTTCGAGACGTCCAGGCCCGCCTCGGTGCTGCCGTAGCGCTCGAGCGGGATCTGCCGGAGCCAGGCGGCGACCCGATCGGCCAGCGCGGGCGCGAGCGGTGCCGAGCCCGAGACCGCCAGGCGCAGCGAGGACAGGTCGGCCCCGGCGATGCCTTCCCACGCGTCCAGGCGCTCGTAGATCGCCGGCACGGCGAACAGCACGGTGGCCCGCCCGACGGCGATCGCCGCGCACAGCGCGGCCGGCTCGAAGCGGCCGGCGACGACGGCGCGCGAGCCGGCCAGCAGTGTCGCGTGGACGCCGCTGAGGCCGTGCTGGTGCGACAACGGCAGCGCATGGACGAGGACGTCGTTGGCGCTCCAGCGCCACGCCAGCATCGCGGCGCGGATCGAGGCCAGCACGTTGGCGTGGGTGAGCGGGACGCCCTTGGGCCGGCCGGTGGTGCCGGAGGTGTAGGCCAGCATCGCCGGCCCCGGGTCGGGCTCGGGCGCGACGGCGCGCGCCTCCAGCGCGTCCGCCAGCGCGGGCAGGCCGTCGCCTGAGCCGCCGATCGCCACCACCGTCGCCACGCGCCCGGCGCCGGCCGCGGCGCGGTCGAGGCGCTCGCGCGCGCCTGGGGCGACGAACGCCGCCTCCGGCCGCGCGTCACCGAGCAGGTGGGCGAGCTCGTCAGCGGTGAGCGACGCGTCGCACGGCATCGCCGTGGCGCCCGTGCGCAGCGTCCCCAGGTAGGCGACGACGAGGTCCAGCGACGTGGGAGCGCACAGCAGCACGCGGTCCCCCGGGGCCACGCCGCGCGCGCGCAGGAAGCCGGCCACGCGCGCCGCGCGGTCGTCGAGCTCGCCGTGGGTCGCCGCGGCCCCGTCGACGTCGAGCGCCGGGGCGTCGGAGCGCTCGGCCGCCGTGGCGGCGAAGCAGCCGGGCAGCGTGCCCGCCGTCAGGCGGCCGCGCAGCTCCGCCGCCTCGACGTCCTCGCCGAGGTGGCGTCGCCAGGCAGAGCGGTCGGCCTCAGCCATGAGCGGCCCTTGCGCGCCGCATCGAGCCAGACCACGCCGCACGGTTGGCGGCGCGCTCGGCTTCGAGGGCCTCCAGCGCGCTCGTTGCGCTCCACGCCACGCGCTTCACGCGCGCGGCGGCCGCCGGGTCGAGAGCGGCCACGCCGGCCGCGAGCGTCAGGCCGGCGGCGTCGGCGTCGTCGGCGACGCCGTCGACGAGCCCGATGGCCAGCGCCTCGTGCGCTGCGACGGCGCGCATCGACAGGCACAGGTCGATCGCGCGGCCGCGTCCCACCAGCGACGGCAGCCCCCACGCGCCGACGGCCAGGCCGTGACCCGGTCCCGCGAGCTGCAGGAAGGCGGCGGGCGCGGCCACGCGCAGGTCGGCGGCGATCGCGAGCTGGGCCCCGCCGCCGACCGCCGGGCCGCCGACCGCAGCGACGACGATCGCCTCGCAGGCGGCCATGCGTGCGTACAGCGCATACAGCCGGTCGCTGACCTCGGCGCGCTCGCCGTCATCGAGACGCAGGTCGGCGCCGGCGCAGAACGCGCCTGGCGACGTGGAGCCCAGGACGACGACCGGCTCCCCCGGGGAGTCGAACGCGTCGAGCAGGGCCTCGACGAGCGGCCGGTCGAGCGCGTTGTGGCACGCGGGACGATTCAGGCGCAGGCGCAGGACGCCGGGAAGCGGGCGGTCGGCGCGCAGGCCGCTCATGCCAGGCGGGCAACCCGCGGCCGGCCGCGCTGCGTGCCCGACAAGAACGTCGCTGTCAGACTCATGACACCTCCTCGAGCCGGCGTTGGCACGACAATGCTACGAGTTCCCCGGTTGGCGAACAAGACACGCCGGCTCGCTTCGAGCGCGTAGACCCTCGCACCGGCGGCACGCGAAGCCACAGGCCAGGAGGACACCTTGCCGCACGTCAGCACCGACGACGAAGTCCAGCTGCACGTCGAGGAGACCGGGCACGGCGACCCGCTGCTCTTCGTGCACGAGTTCGCCGGCGACCACCGCAGCTGGGAGCCGCAGGTGCGGTCGTTCAGCCGCCGCTACCGGTGCATCACCTACGCCGCGCGCGGCTATCCGCCCTCCGACGTGCCGAGCGATCCGGGGGCCTACTCGCAGGCGCGCGCCGTCGCGGACGCCGTCGCCGTGCTCGACGGGCTGGGCATCGAGCGCGCCCACGTCGTCGGCCTCTCGATGGGCGCCTTTGCGACGCTCCACCTCGGGCTGCGCCATCCGGACCGTGCGCGGTCGCTCGTCGTCGCCGCGTGCGGCTACGGCGCCCAGCCCGAGCGGCGCTCAGCGTTCCGCGAGGAGTCCGCCGTGGTCGCCGACGCGTTCGCCGCCGAGGGCTCGGCCGAGGTCGCCAAGCACTACGCGATCGGGCCGGCCCGCGTGCAGTTCCAGAACAAGGACCCGCGAGGGTGGGCCGAGTTCGCCGCCCAGCTCGCCGAGCACTCGTCGGAGGGCTCGGCGTTGACGATGCGCGGCGTGCAGCGCGCGCGCCCGTCGCTGTACGACCTCGCCGGCGAGCTGCGCGGCCTCACCGTCCCGACGCTGATCGTGACCGGCGACGAGGACGAAGGATGCCTGGAGCCGAGCCTGATGCTCAAGCGCACGATCCCCTCGGCGGGCCTGGCGGTACTGCCGAGGACCGGCCACACGTGCAACCTCGAGGAGCCCGAGGCCTTCGACCGGCTCGTGGGGGACTTCCTGGCCGCCGTGGAGCGCGACGCTTGGGGCCTGCGCGACCCGCGCTCCCTGGCCACGAGCACGACCGGGATGGACGAGCGGCTCTGATCGGCCCGCGCGGCTAGTGCAGGACCCGCGCGACGTAGCCCGCGGCGTCCAGAGCCGCCATGACCCGCGTCGCGTGGTCGTGCCCACGCGTCTCCATCACCAGCTCGACCGCAGTCTCGCGCACGCGCAGGTGGTCCAGCCCCTCGCGGACGTGTGAGACGTCGACGATGTTGGCGCCGGCCTCGGCGACACAGGACAGAAGGCCGGCGAGCGCCCCGGGGCGGTCGGGCACGCGGGTGAGCAGCACGAGCCGGCGCCCGACTTGGGTCTCGTGGCGCCGGGCGATCGACGCCAGCAGGCCGGGGTCGACGTTGCCGCCGGAGAGCACGGCGACGGTGGTGCCGCGCGCCGCCGGCGTCACCTGGCCCCCCAGCAGTGCGGCGACGCCAACCGCGCCGGCGCCCTCCACCACGAGCTTGCAGCGCTCCATCAGCAGCACCATGGCCTCCGCCGTCTCGTCCTCCCCGACCACCGCGACGCCGTCCACCCAGCGCGTGAGCAGGTCGAGCGTGAGCTTGCCGGGGGTCTTGACCGCGATGCCGTCGGCGATCGTCGGCGAGGCGTCGATGTCCACCGCGACGCCGCGGCGCAGCGACTCGGGATAGGGGGCGCAGGCCGCGGCCTGGACCCCCACCACCTCGACCTCTCGCTTGGCGGACTTGACCGCGATGGCGATGCCGCTGCACAGCCCGCCGCCGCCGACGGGCACGACGACCTTGGCGAGGTCGGGCACGTCCTCGAGCAGCTCGAGGCCGAGCGAGCCCTGGCCGGCGACGACGTCGGGGTCGTCGAAGGGGTGCACGAAGGCCAGGCCGCCCTCGCGCGCGCGTTCCTGCGCGGCCACGATGCAGTCGTCCACCGAGGCGCCGCCCATGTGGACGATCGCGCCCTGGCCGCGCGCGGCCTCGGTCTTCGCGATCGGCGCGTCGGCAGGGACGAAGACCTCGCACGGGACGCCCAGCGTCCTCGCGGCGGCGGCCAGCGCCTGGGCATGGTTGCCGGCCGAGGCGGCGACGACGCCGCGAGCACACCCCTCCTCGCCCAGCGCCGCCAGCTTGGCTCCGGCGCCGCGGACCTTGAAGGACCCGGTGCGCTGCAGGTTCTCCGCCTTCAGCGCCACGACACCGCCGGCCCGCTCGGAGATCGTCCGCGTCGAGAGCATCGGGGTGCGCCGCGCGGCGGTCGCGACGCCCGCACGGGCGGCCAGCACGTCGCGCTCGGTGACCGGCGAGGACTGGAGGGTGGCCACGGGCTGAGGCTACAGCTCGTTAAGACGACGCTTCAGAAAGTCGCGCTGGACGGGGTTGCCGGCCAGCTCGAGCGCCCGCTCGTAGCTCGCCACGGCCTCCCGGGGGCGCCCCAGGCGCCGCAACAGGTCGGCGCGAGCCGAGTGCCGGAGGTGATAGCCGTCGAGGCCGTCGATGGCGTCCAGGCGCTCGAGCCCCGCGGCGGGCCCGTCGGCCATCGCCACCGCCACCGCGCGGTTGAGCTCGACGACCGGGCTGGGGTCGAGCGCCGCGAGCCGGGCGTAGAGGCCCGAGATCCGCCGCCAGTCGGTGGCGGCCGCGGTCGGCGCCCGCGCGTGCTCGGCGGCGATCATGGCCTGGAGCCCGTAGCGGTCGCCCGACGCCGCTGCGGCGAGCGCCAGCCCCTCGGCGATCTCCCCGGCGTGCCAGCTCCCGCGGTCCTGGTCCTCGAGCAGGACGAGCCGCCCCGTGGCGTCCACGCGCGCGTCGCGGCGGGCGTGGTGCAAGACCATCAGGGCGAGCAGCCCGCTGGGCTCGGCCCGCCCCGGCATCAGCCCCGCCAGCAGGCGGCCGAGGCGGATCGCCTCGGCGCACAGCTCCCGGCGCACCAGCGCGTCGCCCGCTGTCGCCGCGTAGCCCTCGTTGAACACGAGGTAGACGGCGGCGAGCACGGACGGCAGCCGGTGGGGCAGCTCGTGCTCCTCCGGCACTCGGTAGGCGATGCCGGCGTCACGGATCTTGCGCTTGGCGCGCACGAGGCGCTGGGCCATCGCCGGCTCACCGACCAGGAAGGCGCGCGCGATCTCGGGGGTCGACAGGCCGCCGAGCGTGCGCAGGGTGAGCGCCACGCGCGCTTCGGCGGGGAGGGCCGGGTGACAGCAGGTGAACATGAGCCGCAGTCGGTCGTCGGGGAAGCCGTCCGGCGCGGCTCCGTCGCCTCCAAGCGCCCCCAGGTCTCGCAGGAGCGCGCGCTTCTCCTTCAGCCGGCGCTCGCGCCGCAGCCGGTCGATCGCGTTGTTGCGCGCGGTGGTGGTGATCCAGGCGCCGGGGTTGCGCGGGATGCCGTCGGCCGGCCAGCGCTCGAGCGCGACCACGAAGGCCTCCTGCACGGCCTCCTCGGCGAGGTCGAAGTCCCCGAGGACGCGGATGAGCGAGGCGACCGCCCGCCCCGACTCGCGCCGGAACAGGCGGTCGACCATTGCGCCCGGTGCGGCTACGCGCGGGGCGCCTCCGTACCCGCCGCCTCGTAGTCCATGACCGGTCGCACCTCGACCGATCCGTGCTGTGCTCCGGGGATCTTCGCCGCCCATGCGATCGCCTCGTCGAGATCCTTGCAGTCGACGAGGTAGTAACCGCCGAGCTGCTCGTTGGTCTCCGCGAAGGGGCCGTCGGTCACCATGCGGTCGCCGTTGCGCACCCGCACGGTGGTGGCGGCGCTGGTGGGCTGCAAGCCCTCGCCGCCGACGAACACGCCGGCCTCCTGCGCGGCGCGGCCGAACGCCTCGTAGGCCTTCATCTCCTTCGCGCCGTCCTCGGGCGTCATGTGCTCCCAGTTGCTCTCTGCGCCATAGATGGTCAGCAGGTACTTCATGCGTGCCTCCTCGAGGGCCGTGATGAATGGGTTCGCCTTAACGACGAACGGCGGGAGCCCGGATCGACACCTCCTCAGTCCGGCAGCGCGATGACCGCGTCGACCTCCACCTGCGCGCCCTTGGGCAGGGCGGCGACGCCGATGGCGACGCGCGCCGGGGGCTCGTGCTCGAAGAAGCCCCCGTAGACCTCATTGACGGCATCGAACGCGGCCATGTCGGTGAGGTAGACCGTGACGCGTACGGCGTCGCCGAGCGACGCGCCCGCCGCCGCGGCGACCATGCCGAGGTTCTCCAGGCAGCGCGTGGCCTGCTCCCCGGGCGAGTTGCCGGCGAGCTCCCCCGTCGCGGGATCGAGCGGGATCTGGCCGGAGCAGAACAGCAGGCCGCCGGTCTTGACGGCGTGTGAATAGGGGCCGACCGCGGCCGGGGCGTCGAGCGCGGTCACCGTTTCGCGATGATGGGACATGGAAAGGACCCTACCCGTGGCCAACCGGCTGGCCGACGAGACCTCCCCCTACCTCCTCCAACACGCCCACAATCCAGTCGACTGGTACCCGTGGGGCGAGGAGGCGTTCGCCCGGGCGCGCGCGCAGGACCAGCCGGTGCTCGTGTCGATCGGCTACTCGGCCTGCCACTGGTGCCACGTGATGGAGCGGGAGTCCTTCGAACACGCGGACGTCGCCGAGCTCATGAACAAGCGCTTCGTGTGCATCAAGGTCGACCGCGAGGAGCGTCCGGACGTCGATGCGATCTACATGGACGCCGTCCAGGCGATGACCGGCCACGGCGGCTGGCCGCTGAACGCATTCCTGACTCCCGAGGGCGTGCCGTTCTGGGCGGGGACCTACTTCCCCCCGCAGCCGCGGCAAGGGATGCCGAGCTGGCCCCAGGTGCTCTCGGGCATCGCCGCGGCATGGGACGAGCGGCGCGACGAGATCCGCTCGCAGGCGGGGCGGATCGTCCCCCGCCTCGCCGGCGCCGCCGAGCTGCAGGCGCCCGAGGCGGAGATCGACCAGGCGTCGCTCGACGCCGCGGTGGACGGCCTGCGCGCCTCCCACGATGCCGAGCACGGCGGCTTCGGCGGCGCGCCGAAGTTCCCGGCCGCGTCCGCGATCGAGTTCCTGCTAGGCCGTGGAGCGCCGGAGGAGGCGCTGCACACGCTCCGGCGCATGGCCGCGGGCGGCATCTACGACCAGGTCGGCGGCGGGTTCGCCCGCTACTCGGTGGACCGCTTCTGGCTCGTGCCCCACTTCGAGAAGATGCTCTACGACAACGCGCTGCTCGCCCGCGCCTACCTGCATGCCTGGCAGGTTACGGGCGAGGAGGGGTTCGCCCGCGTGTGCCGCGAGACGCTCGACTGGGCGCTGCTCGAGCTGCGCCAAGAGGAGGGCGGCTTCGCCTCCGCGCTCGACGCCGACTCCGAGGGCGAGGAGGGCCGGTTCTACGTCTGGACGCTCGGGGAGGTCCGCGACGCCCTGGGCGAGGAGCTCGGGGCGATGGCCATCGAGCACTTCGGCATGAGCGAGCGCGGCAACTTCGAGGGCCACAACATCCCAGTGCGCGCGACGCCGGCACCGGAACGGCGTGACGAGATCCGCGCCGGCCTCTACGCGGCGCGCTCGCGGCGGGTATGGCCGGGCCTCGACGACAAGCGCCTCACGGCCTGGAACGCGCTGATGATCTCCGCCCTGGCCGACGCCGGCGCCGTGCTGCGCGAGCCGCGCTACCGCGACGCGGCCGTGGCCTGCGCGGAGTTCCTGACCACGCGCATGCGCGACGCCGAGGGGCGCCTGCTGCGCAGCTTCAATCGCGGTGAGGCCAAGCTGCGCGGCTACCTCGAGGACCACGCCTTCCTGCTCGAGGCGCTGCTCAGCCTGTACGAGGCGACGTTCGACCCACGCTGGTTCGAGCACGCCCGCGAGCTCGCCGATACGCTGCTCGAGCGCTTCCTCGACCGCGAGAACGGCGGCTTCTTCTCGGTCGCCGACGATCACGAGGCGCTGATCGCCCGCCGCAAGGACCTCGAGGACTCCCCCATTCCCGCGGGCCAGTCCGCCGCCTGCCTCGGCCTCCTGCGCCTGGCCGCGCTCACGGGCGAGCACCGCTACGAGGAGGCGGCGCTCGGCGTGATCCGGCTGCTGCACACGATCGCGCCCCAGCACCCGGTCGCCTTCGGGCACCTCCTGCAGGCGATCGACTTCCACCTCTCGCCGGTCAGGGAGGTGGCGCTCGTCGGCGACGAGATCGAGCCGCTCGAGCGCGTCGTGCGGGCGCGCTTCCGCCCCCACCTGGTGCTTGCGGGCGGGCCGGCGGACGGCGTGCCGCTGCTCGCCGGGCGCGAGCCCGTCGACGGACGCGCCGCCGCCTATGTGTGCGAGCACTTCGCCTGCCGGCGGCCGGTCACCGATCCCGACGAGCTGGCCACGCTGCTCGAACGTCCTTGAGCTTCCCCTTCAGGCGCCTGGGCACCAGCGCCGCTTGGCAATGCGGACGGCTCACCACGAGCGCCGCGGACGGCCACCCTGCGGCCGACAGACGTCGGAGGGCGCCTTGACGGCGCCCCCGCTCTGTCGGTAGAAGGGGCCATGCGCCCCCTCCGCCTCGCCCTGCTCGTCGTCCTCGCGATCGCGGTCCTCGCGGCACCGGCAGCCGCCGGCCCCACGCCGCGCATCGTGGGAGGCAGCAACGCCTCGGCCGGCGAGTACCCGGCGCAGGGCTATCTGCAGATTCAAATCGGCCCCGACACCTTCCAGTGCGGCGGCACCCTGGTCAGCGCGCGCAGGTTCCTGACCGCCGCGCACTGCGTCGTCGACGGCTCGACCGCTGTGGCGCCGAGCGCGCTGCTCGTCGTCCTGGGTGAGCTCACGATCACACTGGCCACGGTGGAGAACGACGAGCTCTACGGGGTCACGGCCGTGGAGGTGCACGAGGACTACGCGGGCGAGGGCAACGATGTCGCCATGCTGACCCTCGACCGCCCCGCAGCCCTCGGCGCCGCCAGCGACCACACGCCGGTCCCCATGCGCATCGTGCGGCCGAGCGAGACGTCCCTCTGGGCAGCGGGCGACGTAACGACCATCATCGGCTGGGGCACGACCTGTTCCCAGGTCTGCAGCTCGTCCGACAACCTGCTCGAGGCCACGGTGCCGCTGGTGTCCGACCAGGCCTGCATCGCTGCCTATGCGGTGGCAAACGTCACCATCGACCCCAACACGATGGTGTGCGCGTCGGACAGCTCGGCGCCCTTTCACGACACCTGCCAGGGGGACTCGGGCGGCCCGCTGATGGTGCCCGACGCCGCCAGTGCGCTCGTCCTCGTGGGCGTCGTGTCCTTCGGCATCGGCTGCGCGGACCCCAACTTCCCGGGCGTCTACACGCGTATCGGCGCCCCTGCCCTGAACGGCTGGGTCAGGGGTCGGCTCTTCGGCGTGGACTTCACGCAGAGCCTCGCGGCACCCACGGCCGGGCAGTCCGTCACCTTCACGGGCACCGCGGAGGCGGGCGGCAACTTCATCTGGGACTTCAACGGAGATGGCGTGTTCGACGCGAACGGCGCGTCGGTCAGCCACGCGTTCCCCGCGGCCGGTGCCCACCGCGTGGTCCTGCGAGTCACCGATCCCGACGGACAGCCGGCCGAGCGGGTTAGGACCGTGACCGTCGGCGCCGCGCCGCCTCCGCCGCCTCCGCCTCCGAGCTCGCCGCTCCCGCCCGCGCCGGCGCCAGCCGCCGTGGTGATCCCCAGCCCGCTCGCCCGCCTCGTGGTCGCAACCAGCGCGCGCGTCGACCGGCGTGGCCGCTTCGGGATCCGCATCAACTTCGCCGACAACGCCCCGGCCGGCAAGAAGGCGAGCGTGACCGTTCTCAAGGGCGGTAGGAAGCTCGGATCCGCGCAGGTGCCGGTCGCCCGCGGGAAGTCGGTCCGGGTGAAGGTGAAGCTGACGAAGTCCGGCCTGCGCAGGCTGCGCCGCGCCAAGAGGCTCACGGTGACGCTGCGCCTGGTGCTCGGCACCACCGTGCAGACGAAGACGGTGCTGCTGCGCCTCAAGCGCTAGAGGATCGACAGGTAGCGCTCAAGCTCCCAGGGGGTGACCTGGACGCGGTAGTCCTCCCACTCCTGGCGCTTGATCTCGACGTAGCGGTTGAAGATGTGCTCCCCGAGGGTGCGCAGGACGAGCTCCGACTGGGAGGTGATCTCGATCGCCTCGCCGAGGGTCTCGGGAAGCTGCTCGATCCCGAGGCGCTTGCGGTCGTCGGGCGACAGGTGGTAGAGGTTCTTCTCCATCGGCTCGGGCAGCTCGTAGCCCTTCTCGATCCCCTCGAGCCCGGCCTGCAGCAGCGCGGCGAAGGTCAGGTATGGGTTGCACGCGGGGTCCGGGCAGCGCAGCTCCATGCGCGTGGCCTGCTCCTTGCCGGGGTGGTAGAGCGGGACGCGCACGAGCGCTGAGCGGTTGCGGCGCGACCAGGCCAAGTAGACGGGCGCCTCGTACCCGGGCACCAGGCGCTTGTAGGAGTTCACCCACTGCGCGAAGATCGAGCAGGTCTCGCGCGCGTGGCGGAGCTGTCCGGCGATGAAGGCTTTCCCCACGTCCGACAGGAAGTACTTGTCCTCGGCGTCGTAGAACGCGTTGCGCCCGTTCTTGAACAGCGACTGGTGCGTGTGCATGCCCGAGCCGTTCTCGCCGAACAGCGGCTTGGGCATGAAGGTCGCGTGCCAGCCGTACTTCATCGCGTACTCCTTGACCGTGATGCGGTAGGTCATGCAGTCGTCGGCCATCTTCAGCGCGTCGGCGAAGCGCATGTCGATCTCGTGCTGGGACGGGCCGACCTCGTGGTGGGAGTACTCCACGCCGATCCCGAGCTTCTCGAGCGCCAGGACTGTGTCACGGCGCACGTCGGAGCCCGCGTCGAGCGTCGTGAGGTCGAAGTAGCCGCCCTCGTCGAGGACCTCGGTGCCGCGGTTGTCGCGGAACAGGAAGTACTCGAGCTCGGGGCCGACGTAGAAGTGGTCGAAGCCCATCCCCTTGGCGCGCTCCTCGGCCTTGCGCAGGACATGGCGCGGGTCGCCCTCGTAGGGCTCGCGCTCGGGCGTCAGCACGTCGGCGAACATGCGCGCCACACCCCCGCCGTCGCCCTCCGGGCGCCACGGCAGCACCGCGAAGGTGCTCGGATCCGGCATGGCGATCATGTCGGACTCCTCGATGGCGTTGAAGCCGGTGATCGATGAGCCGTCGAAGCCCATCCCGCCCTCGAACGCGTCGTCGAGGTCCTGCGAGTTGATCGAGAACGCCTTGAGCTGGCCGAGGATGTCGGTGAACCAGAGGCGGATGAACCGGATCCCGCGCTCCTCGACCAGCGCGGCGACATCGGCCGCCGTCCTCGGCTGTTCGGGCTGGGTCATGAGGGCGCGGAGCCTATAGCCAGCGCTGCGCCCACGCCCGGAGCTCGCCGAGGGCGGGGGCGAGCTCGCGGCCCATCTCCGTCAGCGAGTACTGGACGCGGACCGGCGAGCCGTGCTGCACCTCGCGCTCGACGATCCCGCGCGCCTCGAGCTCCTTCATGCGCTCCGACAGCAGGCGATCCGAGAGCTGCGGCACCGCGCCGCCGATCTCGGTGAAGCGCATGGGGCCGGCGTTGAGCAGCACGAAGACGATCGCCCCCGACCAGCGCTTGCCGATCAGCTCGATGGCCTCGTGCAGGTAGGGGCAGCAGTGCCCCGGGCGCTCCAGGGTGGCGAGGGCGGTCCTGCTGCGAGCGCCCGGACCCATGGCTCAGGCCGCGCGCAGCACGCGCGTGTCCTCCACCGAGCCGTCGACCGGCACCTCTCCGGCCACGTTGACCATCGCCGTGAACGACTCCAGCGCCACGACCGCGATGGCCTCGAGCAGCTGCTGGTCGGTCCAGCCGGCCTCGCGCGCCTCCTCGTGCAGGTGCGACGGCGCGTGGCCTCGCTCCTCGACCAGGGGGCGCAGGTAACGCAGCAGCGCCGCCTCGCCGGGATCGCTCGAGCCCCACTCGCGGGCGAGCGCGACCTCGTCGAGGCCGAGCCCCGCCTGGCGGGCAGTCCGGCAGTGTAGGGCGATCCCGGGCTGGGACCGGTAGTGGTCGGCGACCGCGAGCGCGATCCGCTCGAGTGTGGGCAGGGTGAGCGCGCCGTTACGCAGCTCGGAGCGGAAGCGCGCATACGCCCGCAGCGCGGCCGGCGAGCCGGCAAGGACGCCGAGGAAGTTCGGCAGCTGGCCGGCGGCTGCGAGGGCACCCTTGAGGACAGGAAGCGAGTCCTCGGGGGCGGTTAGGTCGTCGTGGATCGGGAAGCGGGACATCGGGGTCTTCATGCAAACCGCCGTGGGAGGGGGAGGATGGGAGGAGAGCGGCTTCCTTACGCTTGATAAGTGTAGGAGGCGCGCGGGGGTTGCGCAACCGCTCTGCGAACTACCCCTCCGGGCGGATCACATGCCGGCCGCCGCGTCCGCGGTGGCCACCGCGATGAGGATCAGCAACAGCCCGAGGATGAACGCCCAGGCGATGATGCGGGTGGGATCGCCCGCGAGCCGCTCCTGCACCGTCCGCGGTTGACGGTGGCGCGCCGCGGTCGAGACGAACGGCGCGATCTCCGACAACTCGCCGGGGCGGCCGTGGATGCGGATCGTGCGACGTTCGTCGGACTCCACGATCGCGGCCTGCACCGCACCGGCCGGTTCGGGACTTAGCGCCTCGGTGAGAGCCGCGTCCTGCTCCGGCGGCGCCTCGGGCACGGCGGTGGCGCCACGGCCGGAGCCGCCGCCGAAGGCCTCCTCGGCGCCCCAGTCCTGGACCGGGTGGCGCCGCGTGCGCGAGGCGCCACCCTGGGCGCGCGAGAAACGGCGGCCGCGCACGCGCGGGAAGCTCTCGTCGATGCCCCAGTCGTCGGCTTGGCGGCGGCGCGGGCCGCCGTCGTGCTCGTGGTCATAGAGAACCCGCTGGTCACGGGTCAGGTGCTCTGGCATGTGTCCGTCCTCTTCCGTGGGCTTACGGGGTTAGCTGACGGGCTTGCGCCGAAAGAGTGGCGCTACGCATATAGGCGATTCGCCCCACCTGCCTGGGTCCCCCGCTCCCCGGTGACCGGGGATTCAGCGGTACTGCCGCGCGGCATCGTAACAAGGACGAAAAGTCCTGCAAGGTGACATCGTTATTGCAGGGCGGCCGGACGGAAGCCGGCAGCGTGCTACTTCTGGCCGCTCTGGCCGACGGCCTTGGCCACGAAGGAGGCGACGGCCTGCGCGTCCTCCCCCTCGACCAGCTGCGCGGCCATCTGGCCGTTGCCCCGGGCGCGGCCCTTGTTGATCGCGTCGAGCACGAGGCCCTTGGGCGGGCGCAGGTTGTCGAGGTTGGGACCGACCTGCGCCACGGCGTTGGCGGCCTTGAGCGTGTGGCAGTTGCTGCAGCGCTCGGCGAAGAGCTCGCGACCGCGCTTCTCCTGCGCGGTCAGGTTGACCACGTTGGCCTCGGGGATGTCGTCGCGGCTGTCGACCGTGGCGATGACCGCCGCGGGGATGCCCAGACCGAGCACCAGCACAGCGAGGACAAAGCCCACGATCGCCAGCCGACGGCCGCGGCGGCTCTGGCCCTGCATCCGCCGGCGGGCACCGGCGGGGCCGCCGCTCATGGCGACGAACAGCACCCCCAGGCCGAGCGCGACGAAGACCATGGTGAAGACCAGAATGGCCATGACGCGCGGCAGACTACCCGGTACCGGGGGCGGCCCGGGCGCATCGCGGCGCGGGCGCTCACCGGCGCCGACCGGCCGCGAAGCTCTGCACCGCCGGGGCCACCCCGCGGAAGTCCGCGAGCTCCTGGTCCGTCTCGTGCTCCAGGCGCGCCCGCTCCTCGAGCGCCACGACGTCGGCGCCCTCGGCCGGAGCGGCCAGCGGGCGGACGGCGCTGACGTAGACGTTGATCGCGCCACCGCCGGCGGGCAGCTTCTCGAGCCGTCCCTCCGCGAGCACCAGCGGCTCGGTCCGCACGGTCAGGCGCTCGCGCTGGTAGACGGGCGGCGGGACGATGAGGTTGATCGTCCCGAACTCGTCCTCGAGCAGCATGAAGACGATCCCCTTGGCGGTGCCCGGGCGCTGGCGCGTGACGACCAGGCCACCGATCCTCACCCTCGCGCGATGGGGCAGCGTCTCGAGGTCACGGGAGGAGACCATGCCGGCCGGCAGGTCGGGCCGCAGCAGCGCCAGCGGGTGGCTCCCGAGCGTCAGCCCTGTGGTGGCATAGTCGGCCACCATCGCCTCCCACGCTCCCAGCTTCCGCAGCGCCGGCGCGCCCGGGAGCTCGAGCGGCAGGGAGAGCTGCGTGCCCTCGGCGAGGCGGTCGCCCGGGGCCGCGATCCCGAGCTCCCACAGCACCTCCCGGCGCCCTCCGCCTCCGGTGTGCAGGCTGTCGCACGCCCCCGACCACGCGAGGTGCCCGAGCGCCGGCCGCCCCGCCTCCGCCCGAGAGGCCAGCTCCCCGAGCGAGCCGAAGGGGCCGCCCGCCTCGCGCGCCGCCACCAGCGCGGCCACCTCGTCGCGCCGCACACCGCTGACGTGACCGAGCCCCAACCGCACGCGCTGGTCGTCCTCCACCGTGCAGTCCACGGCGCTCGCGTTGACGTCGGGCGCCAGCAGCTCGATCCCTCGCCGCTGGGCCTCGTGGACGAGCGTGTCGGAGGCGTAGAAGCCCATTGGCTGCTCGTTGAGCAGCGCGCACAGGAACTCCGGCCCGTAGTGCACGCGCAGCCAGGTCGACTGGTAGGCGAGTAGGCCGAAGGCGGCGCCGTGGGCCTTGGGGAACCCGAAGCCCGAGAAGCCGATGATCATGTCGTAGACCCGCTCCGCCGTCGCGGCCTCGACGCCGTGCGTGCGCGCCGCGCCCTCGACGAAGCGCGCATGGTGGGACTCGATCGCCGCCGCCGAGCGCTTGCGGCTCATCGCCCGCCGCAGCCCCTCCGCCTCGCCGGGTGAGAAGCCGGCGAAGGCCATCGCGACCTCGATCACCTGGTCCTGGAAGATGATCGTCCCCAGCGTGTCGCGCAGGACGGGCTCGAGCGACGGGTGCTCGTAGGGGACCTCGAAGCCCGGCTCCTCGCGCAGCCGCTGGCGGCGCTCGATGTAGGGGTTCACCGCACCGCCGAGGATCGGCCCCGGGCGCACGATCGCGACCTGGATCGTGAGGTCGTCGAGCGACTCCGGGCGGGTGCGCCGCAGCGACTGCATCTGGGCGCGGCTCTCGATCTGGAAGACCCCCATCGTCTCGGCCTCCTGGATGGCCGTGTAGGTCGCGGCGTCGTCGAAGGGGATGCGCGAGAGGTCGATCCGCTCCCCGCGCGTGCGCGCGACGTCCTCCACGCAGCGCTCGACCGCCGAGAGCATCCCCAGCCCCAGCAGGTCGATCTTCAGGAAGCCCGCGTCGGCGCAGGAGTCCTTGTCCCACTGGCAGAGCTGGCGGCCCTCCATGGCGGCGGGGAGCACGGGACAGCAGTCCACCAGCGGGCGCGTGGAGACGATCATCCCGCCCGAGTGCTGGGAGAGGTGGCGGGGCAGCCCGTAGGCCTCGTCGCACAGGCGCGCGAGCCAGGCCCAGCGCCCCGGCAGGCGCGCGCGGCGCCCCTCGTCGGGAGAAAGCCCGGCGACGTCGGCCGGATCGCGCCCGTTGACCATCGCGAGCCACTCCTCCGTCGACATCGCGAACGGCGCGCGCGAGTCGGGATCGTTGAGCGGCGCGGGCGGCCCTCCGGGCTCCAGGCCCAGCGCGCTCTCCACGTCCTGGGCCACCCCACGCACCGCCCACGGCTCGGCGCCGCGCGCCACCCGTTCGAGCTCTCCCGCCGGCAGCCCCAGCACCTTGCCCAGCTCGCGGATCGCCCCCCGCGAGCGAAAGGTCGGGAAGGCGGCCACCAGCGCGGAGTGCTCGCGCCCGTATTGCTCGTGCACGCGCGGGATCAGCACCTCGCGGATGTCGCGCGGGAAGTCGAGGTCGATGTCCGGCAGGGCGGTGAGCTCCTCGTTGAGAAAGCGCCCCAGGAACAGCTGGTTCTCGACCGGGTCGATGTGGGAGAGGCCGCTGAGGTAGCAGACGATGGAGGAGACCGAGGAGCCCCTCCCCCGCCCCGGCGGCAGCAGCGCGCGCGCGGAGCTCGGGCCGCGGACCTCCACCGCCACCTCGCGCGCGAGCTCGAGCAGGTCGCGGTGCAGCAGGAAGAAGCCCGCCAGCCCCAGCGCCTCGATCACCCGCAGCTCCTCCTCCAGGCGCCCGCGCGCCTCCCGGCGGCTGGGATGGCCGGGTGGGTAGCGCTCCTCGAAGAGCGCCGCGCACAGCTCGGCGAGCCGGCGGCCGGCCTGCGGATCGTCTGAGCCGGGATAGCGGTAGCCCAGGTCCTGGCTGAGGTCGAAGCGCACGCGCTCGGCCAGCGCACGGGTCTCGGCCACGGCGCCCGGGTGGTCCTCGAAGCGCGCCGCCATGGCCGCCGGCGAGGCGAGGACGTGGGTGAAGTTGCCGCGGCGCAGCGGCTCGGAGGCGTCGAGCGTCGTGTGGGTGCGCAGGGCGACGAAGGCGTCCTGCAGGGGGGCGCGCGAGCGTGCGTGCGCGTGGACGTCGCCGGCGGCCACGGTGGGTACGCCGAGACGGGCGGCGAGGTCGGCCAGCCTGCGGTTGCGCGCGCGGTCGTGGCGCTGGAAGGGCCGCTGGAGCTCGATTCGCAGGCGGTCGCGCTCGAAGGCGGCGAGCAGCCGGCGCAGTGTCGGCTCGTCGTGCACCCCGCGGTCCGCGCAGCCGCTCAGGCAGATCAGCCCGTCCGCGTGCGCCTCGAGCGTCTCCAGAGGCACCGCCGGGGGAGGCTCGCCCGGGTTGCGGCTGTCGCGGTGGGCACGGGTGAGGATCCGGCAGAGGTTGCGCCACCCGGTCGCGTCCTCCACCAGCACGGTGAGGTGGCGTCCGTCGGAGAGGTCGAGCTCGGCGCCGTGGAGGGCCCGGAGGCCCTGCGCGGCCGCCGCCTGAGCGAACTCCATCGAGCCCGAGAGGCTGTTGTGATCGGTCAGCGCCAGCGCGTCGTACCCCAGCTCGACCGCCGCCTCCACCAGCTCGTCGGGCAGGGAGGCGCCGTCCAGGAAGGAGAAGGCGGAGTGGCAGTGCAGCTCGGCGTACATGGCTGGCGGTCCTCTAGCGCTGCGAGAACCAGCGCCCACCCTCGAGCTCGCGGAAGAGCACGAGGTTGCGACCGCCCTCGGTGACGACCTCCCAGTAGCGGCGGCGCAGCGGCCGGTCGGTCCACCAGCGGTCCTCCACCAGCCAGGACTCGCGCACGGCCTCCACCGCGCGGGCGCCGACGGCGACCGGGCGCCCCGCGGCGTCGGCACGCACCTGCGCGGCACGCGGGGTGGCCAGGCGGCGGGGGCCCCTCACGGGTCCCACGGCGCGAGCGTGTGCCGGCGCTCGGGGATGCGCGAGTCGGGATCGACGGGGATCACGCGCAGGGCGGCGTCCGGCCCCGCCACCGAGCGCGCCTGGCGGACCGCCTCGCACAGGCGCGCCGAGCGCATCGCGGCCGGCTCGGAGAGCAGCGAGCGCTGGTGGCCCTGCGGCGGGCCGAAGCCCTCGACCCGCAGGCGCAGTACGTCGGCCGGCGCCGGCAGCTCGGCGAGCCGGGGCGCGAGCGCGAGCCGCATCCGCCGGCGGTCCGCCAGGGCCTCGCGGAAGGTCATGCGCATCCGCCAGGTGCCGCCCTCCACCAGCACGGCCGAGAGCACCACGGCGCGGAAGGTGCGCCCGCGCCGCTCGCGGCGAGCGAGCACCCGGTCGATCAGCAGGCCGAGGGCGTGCTCGAGCTGGGTGCCCGAGCCGGACTCAGGCAGCTCGAGCGCCTCCTCCAGGCGCTCCGCGGCACGGCGCGCCGCCAGCGGCGTATCGCGCCCGCGCGCCAGCTCGTGGGCGAGCGTGCCCGCCGCGCCGAAGCGGTCGGCGAGCGCCGCGCGCGGCAGGGCCGCGAGCTCTCCAAGCGTGCGGATGCCGAAGCGCTCGAGCGACTCGGGCAGCACCGCCGTCTCCGCGCGCGCGCCGAGCAGAGAGACGGGCAGGGGCGCGAGGTAGACGGCCAGGCGCGCCGGCCCGGCCGGCGCGATCTGGGCGCGGCGGGGGCGCGCGCGGCTGGCCGCGGCCAGCGCCGCGAAGCGCGAGGACGCCGCGCCCACGCGAGCCGGCACCCGCAGCGCGCGCCGGGCGGCAGCGATGACCCCTTCCAGGCCACCGTGGAGGTTGCGCAAGCCGTCGGCTTGAAAGAAGGCGGTCCCGGGCCCGCCCGACTCGACCGCCGCGCCGACGCCCTCCAATGCCGCGAGCAGCCGGTCCCACTCGTCGGCCACCCCCGCCGGGTCGGGCGCCACCAGGCGCAGGGAGGGACAGCATGCGAGCGCCTCCCCCAGCCGCAGGCCGGTCCGGACGCCGTAGGCCTCCGCCGCCGCGGACGCCTCCCCGATGAGCTGCTCGCGACCCGGCTCGGGCGCCAGGGCGACCGGCCCGGTGGCCAGCGCGGCCCGGCCGCCCACGGCGGCGGTGAGCGCGAAGCGGGGGAGCAGGACGCAGAC